>NZ_JAJNIS010000003.1:0-177778 GCF_022386375.1 Mammaliicoccus sp. K-M42
TATTGAGAACATCAATATGCAAGTTAGAAAAAGAGAGAAAGTCATTAAGACTTTCCCTAATTTAGACTCTGCTTTTAGATTAATTGGTGCTGTACTTATGGATATCCAAGAAAATTTTGATAGTTCAAAACGACCTTTTATTACTTAGAATTACTACTAATTTTTTTAAAATTAGTAGAGATTAACAAAATATATCAGCTAAAAACCAAGCATATATATTTTGTTAATACCATAGAAAAACCAATGGTTGATTACATCTAAAGATATTACACAAAATTATGGACTTGACTGATTTATAAGCAATTTTGCTGAGAACTGCTTTTAATACACCTCTTATCAGCAATTTTGCTGGGAACTGCTTTTTATCCACCTCTTATCAGCAATTTTGCTGGGAACTGCTTTTTACGCATCCCTTATCAGCAAGTTTGCTAGGAACTGCTTTTAATGCACCTCTTATCAGCAAGTTTGCTAGGAACTGCTTTTAATGCACCGTCTTTTTATACCAACTTCTTTAAAAAGCATGCCTATAATAGAAGTTACACAGAAATCTACTGCCTATAATATAACAAGAGGCTGCGACAATAAATGTCACAGCCTCTTTTCTATTTTTTATACGCCTTGATCTAATTTAGTTAACATTGTTTTCATTAAATTAATTTGACCGATATGATAATTTGTATGCGTAATAGCAAATGAAATTGTTTCACCAAATGTAGTCATATTTGCTAATGGTTCTTTTCTTGATTTATCCATTTGAACATCTAAAGCATTTAATATTCTTTCTAACTGTTGATTTAAAATACCTTTCAATTCCTGGAAAGTTGGTTCAACACCCGTGAAACTTTCTGGTGAAGTGCCCGGTGAGAATGATTTACCTAATTTTTCACCAAGTATATTTCCTTCTTCTTTACTACCAAATACGAATGACTCATTCGCCATAATTAAATGACCAAGTTGCCATTTAATATTATTTTTAGCCAATTCTAACTGAAAATCTGCTTGTTTCTCATCAACGTCTTTAATAATATTTGATAGCATATTATATGAAATTTGGAACTGTTGTTCTAACATGTAAATTCCCTCCAGCTTATTCTGTTATAGCAAAGTAATTACCTTGCTTGTCATGAAAGTTGAATACTCTACCCTCAGGCATTTCAATGATATCATGACCTGTTAATCCTTGTTCGTTTAACGACTTGTACAACTCATCAAAGTTTGATGCTTTGAACATTAACGACGGTGTCTCCATACTAACCTCAGGACTGTACTTTTTAATAAATGCTTTATCAAATAATACAAACGAAGTCTCAGCATGTTCATTAGGTGCTATCTCTACAGATTTAAACCCATCAGGTAACTCATCTTCAGACTTAACTACAAAGTTTAATACATCTTTCCAAAATTCTATAGCTTTTTCTTGATTATCAACATATAACATAACTTGATGTAACTTTTCTATCATAAACATCACCTACATTCATTTAATACCTTAAGAATACGCTATATAAAAATGAAGTGCAAAAAATACAAATATAAAATTTCATTCAGAATCTTTCTCATAAATTATAATATCACCAGGTTGGCAATCCAAATATTCACATATCGCCTCTAGCGTACTAAATCTCACAGCCTTTGCTTTACCAGTCTTCAGAATAGATAAGTTAGCAATCGTAATATCAACAGATTGGGCGAGTTCAGTCAAAGATACATTTCTTTGTTTCAAAATTTCATCTAATTTGATTTTTATCATTTTCTCACCCTCAAATAGTTAAATCATTTTCCTTTTTAATGGATTCTGATTCATTGTATATAGATAGAAAGTTTAGCATCATTGACGCAATATTCAATAACAAAATAGTCGTAAAAGGCGCTGTATTTAATAACGCTTTATATGTTACATCAATATCTATAATCCCTTTCATAGAATTCAAAGTAGCATATACAATAATTAATATCGAAGAAAAGAATATCTTATTATAATTCCTTGAATTAAAGAAATCCTTTTTATTTATAACCTTTAAAAATCTTAAAACTATAATAAAAAATGTAATAACTAATAATGTTTGAATAATAAAGCATATCAAATAGAAAAACACACCATTTTTCATATCAAAAACTGTATCTAAAGGTACTTTTTTAAAAAAGGCAACTAGATTCACAACTAAAATTGCAATACTTAATATCATTGTAACTAGTATAAACCAGTAATTTCTTTCTTCATATTTATTGGTCGTATTCATATTTTCCTCTCCTTTTATCGTTATTCAATAAAATTTTAACATCTTATTTATTGTTTATCAATAAAAGTTATTGTTTTTCGATAAATACATTATTATTCATCACTTACCCTACCTGATAACCGCTTGTCCAACTACGCTGTTAGTATTACCATTTGGAGCTACTAATATTTTGCTTGGTCTGTTCATTGCAAATCCTTGGTAAATAGTGATTTCATCATATTTATGATTAAGTACTTGTTCTATATATATCCCTAATGCTGAGGCTGCAACACCTGTTGCTGGATCTTCGTTATATCCATTATTGTTAGGAAATTGCCTTGCATGATATATGCCTTCATCTACTCGAACAAATGGATAAAATCCTGTTGAACCAATTTGAACACATACTTCCCATAAATAATCAAATTGAGGATTTAAATTATTTAATGTTTCAAGTTCATTTAATTCAATAATCGTTTTAAATCTAGATGTTGAAACATTTTTTATTGGATTGTTTGAGACTTCATTTTCTGAAATATTTAATGCTTTTGCTATTGCTGACTTATCAATAATTTGACTACTAACTTTCGCTTCACCTTGTTTTACTTGTACTTTAAAATCAGAGTCATCTCCGATAATATCGATGCTTAACGTTCCAGATAAAGTTTCGACTAATAAATGGTCTTTATTTAATAGTCCTTCTTTTTTTAGAATCGTGACACATGCTATCGTTGCATGCACACACATTTCCATTTCTCTTTTAGGTACAAAGTATTTAAATTGGTAATCGCATGTTGCATCACTATTTTTCAGCACAAAACCAACTTCAACATTATACTCTTTAGCGACATTGATCATTGCATCAAAAGACAAATCGTCTGCATCTAAAATGACCGGACAGGGATTACCACCTTCGTTATTGTATAAGAAAACATCTGTATGATAAATATTCATTTATAGCCTCCTATGTATGTTCTTATTCTTATTATACATCATCATTTGTTCTTAACATTTTAATGATACCTGCATAGAGTAAAGCTATAAAAATACGTACAAAAAAGTACACCTTGATATATCTGCGTACAACTGATTCCAAAATTCATTTTGCTTTCTTTTCTGATCAAATAAATCATCTACTACTTTTAATAAATCATCATTATTTGTAGTCATAACAACAATATTATTCTGACTTTTCAGAAAACTTATTGATTTAATTTGTTAAGTTACATATAATGAAATAGACAAAAATCTTGTTAATAACATATAGGAGGATTTCTAAAATGCCAGTAAACAATAATAAATTAACGGTAACTTCAGCCAACGAGGTCGTTTACCTATAAAACTTAATACTGCTTTTAGGTTTATTGGTAAACGACACCAATAAAACTTAAGGAGTAATTTAATTGAAACTACAAAAATTTATTTCTTATTACAAACCATACAAAAAAATATTTAGCTTAACATTATTATGTTCACTCTTTGTAACGGTTAGCACACTATGTATACCTTTAATTATCAAGTATATTACCGAGAACTTAATTAGTAATTTTAATGATCAAAATGTTAAATATGTTTATCTTCTCGGTGGTTTAATGCTGCTACTCATCTTCATTCAGTTTTGTTGTCATGTCTTTATCGATTACTATGGACATGTTATGGGTGCCAAAATGGAAAAAGATATGAGTGAAGAATTATATGAACATATACAAAAACAACCACATAGTTATTTTGATAACACTAGTACTGGTAGTTTAATGTCTCGATTAACAAAAGATTTAGAGAATTTATCAGAGTTGTATCATCATGGACCAGAAGATTTATTAATGTATATGGTAAGGTTTGTTGGTGCCATTATTATCTTATCTTTTATAGATATTAAATTAACAATAATCCTAATATTTTTCGTTCCTTTATGCATAATAATCTATTTTTATTTTCTAAAAAAATTATCTGCAATATATGAACAAGATAAAGAAAAGACTGGTCAGATACACGGTGAGTTAGAGAATTCTTTATCAGGTATAAAAGTTACAAAGTCATTTACAAGTGAACAATATGAACATGAAAAATATATGACATTAAATGAAGAATCTATAAATATTAAAAAGAAAGTTCACAAATTAGAAGCTTACTACAGTGAAATTGTGGGTTCCTTAATGCAGGCAATGCCTGTTGTCATTATTATTGCAGGTTCTCTATTAATCATAAAAGATGAATTAACTATACCCGCGTTACTTACTTTTATATTATACGTAGGTAATATTACAGCCCCCATCGATGTGTTTGTGCGATTATCAGTACAATATAATGAAGGGATTTCTGGTTTCAATCGATTTCATTCATTAATGGGATTAGAACCGAAGATTCAAAACAATAGTGAATTGAAATTAAATTCTATTGAACAAATTGAGTTTAAAAATATTAATTTTAAATATGATGATATACATGTACTCAATAATTTTAATTTATCTCTACCAAAAGGACAATTTGTTGCATTGGTGGGACCTTCTGGATCTGGAAAATCAACTATTGCTAACTTACTTCCAAGATTTTATGACGTTGATAGCGGTCAAATCTTACTTAATGATCTTGATATTAGAGACATAAATTTAAATTATTTGAGAAATGCGATTGGTCTAGTACAGCAAGATGTGTTTATATTTTCAACTTCAGCTTATGAAAATATTAAATACGGTAATCCAGATGCTACGATGGAAGACATAATTCAAGCTTCTAAACTCGCAAATGCTCATGAATTTATTTCTGATTTACCAGATGGTTATCATACTTTACTTGGTGAAAAAGGTGCTAAATTATCTGGAGGGCAAAAACAACGTATCAGTATCGCTCGTATGTTTCTAAAGAATCCAGAAATCGTTATTTTCGATGAAGCTACGAGTGCTCTAGATAATTTCAGTGAGCAATTAGTGCAGCAGTCCCTTGAACAATTATCCCAAAATAGAACAACCATTGTTATTGCGCATAGATTAACAACAATACAAAATGCTGATATTATCTATGTAATCACTAAAAATGGTATCGTTGAAAGTGGTACTCACAGTGAGCTCATGAATAAAGATGGATTATATAAAAAAATGTATTTACAAAATACAAGCAAGTAAATATTAAAGCACATCTTGGATACATCCCAGATGTGCTTTATACATATATTCAATTAATTATTTTATGATATTACTATTCTTTTCATAAGTTTATCCATTTTCATTCAGAATGAAAAGATGTCGAGAAGCCGCTGAAATACGTTTATATTTATTCATTAAAATTTCAAACAAAAAAGCACTCCTCGAATAATTTCGAGAAGTGCTGTAAACGTATTTTCAATTGAACACAAACTGCACGTGCAATTTGCGGACTCCATCTGTGAGCGAATAAAATCGCAACAGTTTGGCAATATTAACGTTTTGAGAATTGTGGTGAACGACGAGCACCTTTAAGACCAGGTTTCTTACGTTCTTTCATACGTGGGTCACGAGTAAGTAATCCAGCGCGTTTTAAAGAACCACGGTATTCTGGATCTGCTTCTAACAATGCACGTGCAATTCCGTGACGGATAGCTTGTGCTTGTCCTGTGAAACCTCCACCTTGTACGTTAACTAAAACATCATAGTTTCCTTTAGTTTCAGTTACATCAAATGGTTGGTTTAAATCTAAAATTAATGATTCAAATGGTAAGTAGTCACGTACGTCACGTTTGTTAATTGTTACGTTACCTTCACCAGGTACTAAACGTACACGTGCTACTGAATTTTTACGACGACCTGTGCCTTGATATTCAACTTGTGCCAATGTAGTATCCTCCTCTTAATTAACCACGTAACTCGTAGTTTTCAGGTTGTTGTGCAGCATGTGGATGCTCTGCACCAGCATATACGAATAATTTTTTACCTTGTTTTTCACCAAGTTTATTTTTAGGTAACATACCTTTAATAGATGTTTCTAATAAACGAATTGGGTTTTTCTCTTTTAATTCACCAGCAGAAACTGATTTGATTCCACCTGGGTGATTTGAGTGACGGTAGTAAATTTTATCTTGTTCTTTGTTACCTGATAAGTAAATTTTTTCAGCGTTAATAATAATAACGTTATCTCCTGTATCAACGTGTGGTGTATAAGTTACTTTATGTTTACCGCGTAAGATTGTTGCGATTTCTGATGATAAACGACCTAACGTTTGTCCTTCAGCATCAACAACATACCATTTGCGATCGATGTTTGCTTCATTAGCCATAAATGTTTGACGCATTGTAGTGTCCTCCTAAAATTTAAAAAAGTTCTTGGTTAAGATGTATGAATTAACCTGTACCAAAGAAAAAAACATACATCTTAAATTCCGTTATCTGATTCCTGCTTCTATATCTTAAAACACAATAAGATTCCGGGGCTTATCGTGGTGGTGGATATAAAACAATACCGTTAACTATAATATAATTTATTTAGCTTTTTGTCAATTGGTTTTAAACATTTTCTGATGAATTTTTATTATATATTTCGATATTTCTTCCAAATTCATTAATTAGTTCTTCTTTGTCTAAATATATTTTTTCTAAATACAGTCCATGTGCTGGAGCTGTATGGGGTATTTTTTTTCTATCGCGCTCTTCAAGTAAAGTATGAATTTCGTTGCCGCTTCTCTTTTCTTCACCTACAAGTATTAGATAGGCAACCATCACACGGACCATGTTATAAAGAAAACCCGACCCAGTTACGACAAATTCAAACCCATCTTGTGTTTCGTTTACTTCACTTTGATAGATTGTACGAATTTTATTTTGCACTTCCGTTTTTTGAGAACAAAAACTTGTGAAATCATGTGTTCCTAAAAAGTGTTTTGCTGCTTCTTTCATCTCTTGTATATTTACCGGTTTCTTTTGTTGAACTTTTGTATCATGTTCAAATATATGTTTTGCTTCGTCTATATACACTTTGTACCGATATTTCTTACCTACACAATCATATCTACAATGAAAATCATCTTTAATTTGTTCGACACTTTGTACATATATATCTTTAGGCAATGCAGAATTAAAAGCATACATCCATCTATCTGGCGCGATATTTAAATGTGTATCAAAATGAAAATATTGTTCGATTGCATGAACACCTTTATCTGTTCTACTTGAAGGGTGTATTCTAACAAATGTCTGATGCATTCTCTTTAGAATTCTTTCAAATTCATATTGCACGGTACGCTCATGATGTTGAACTTGAAATCCCATAAACTGACCACCGTGATATGAAATTTTAACTAACATCCTCAAAGTTTGCACCTCAATTCCTTAATAAATATAATAATATGGCTATTAGAAGAATAGTTGCTAATGCAAGGCTATCTCGTAATTTCCATTTTAGTTTACGATATGTTGTTCGTTGATTGGAAGCATTATAGCCTCTAGATTCCATGGCCACTGCTAAATCATCAGCTCTTTTAAACGCTGAAATAAACATCGGTATCAATAAAGGTATAATAGCTTTTAGTCTACTAAAAATACTTCCTGCTGTTACATCTGATCCTCTTGAAGTTTGAGCTTTAATAATTCTATCTAATTCATCCATTAAAGTTGGAATAAATCTTAGTGATATAGACATCATCATAGCTAATTCATGTACTGGAAACTTTATTTTTTTAAGTGGTCTTAGCATAGATTCTATAGCGTCTGTTAAGCTTATCGGACTTGTAGTTAATGTCATAATTGTTGAAATCATCACTAATAATACAAGTCTTAATACAATAAACGCACCTTGCTTAATACCGTTCTCTTCAATTGTAAATATCTTTAAATCTAAGACAACAGGTCCACCTTTAGTTACAATTAAATGCATAATAAATGTAAAAATAAATAAAATCATAACCGGAGTTAAACCTTTAATAAGAAACCAAAATCTTATTTTAGATAAATACATAATAACGAATACAGACAAGAGCATAAATGCATATGAAGCCCAAGTGTTACAAAAGAAAATTAATACCATAAATAAAAATACGTATATCATTTTCATTCTAGAATCTAAACGATGAATGATTGTATCTCCAGGTATATAACGACCAATTATCATTTTATCAGTCATAACGTTTCACCTGCTTTTCATACATATCTTTAAACATCTCTTCAGAAGTTGCTATCTGATCAAACTTCATATTGTATTTATTTTCAACTGCTCTTTGAAGTTGAATAATTTTAGGCGCTTGCAGGTGAGTTTGATTAAGTAGTTCTTGATTCATAAATATATTAACAGGTTTATCCTCTGCTACTATTTCACCAGCTTTTATAACTTTAACCTCATCTGCATACTTAAGTACAATATCCATTTGATGAGAAATGAGTATTATTGTAATACCTAGAGTTTGATGAATTTCATTAAACAATTCCATCATGTCATGTTGTCCTCTTGGATCTAAGCCAACTGTAGGCTCGTCAAGGACAAGTATCTCAGGTTCCATAGCTAATACACCTGCGATTGCAATCCTTCTCTTTTGGCCTCCTGAGAGCTCAAAAGGAGATCTCTTTAAAATACTTCTTTCCATTCCTAATAAATCTATTAATTCTTCAGCTTTATTAATAGCAGCTTCTTTTTCTATTCCATAGTTAAGAGGACCAAATATAATATCCTTTTCTACTGTATCTTCAAATAATTGGTGTTCAGCAAATTGAAATACGATACCAACCTTCTTACGAACTGGCGCTAACTTCTTAGACTTTGTCTTTTTAGTAATAATCGTATCATCAATTATAAGTTGTCCTTCAGTCGGCTTTAAAATAGCATTTAAATGTTGAATCAATGTTGATTTACCAGAACCGGTTTGGCCCACTATTGCATAAAATTTAGATTTATCGAATGTTGTTGAAATGTTTTTTAAAGCTCTATATTGAAACGGTGTTTTTATACTATAATCATAAGTTACATTATCAAAGATTATTTTCATAGACGATTCACCAACTGTTCAAAAGTCGTGAATTTATAGTTGTTATGCAACAAATAATTCATTCTCATTGAGAAAGGCAAGTCTAATCCAATTTCATTTAAATATGCGCCGTCTTTAAATATTTCTTGTGGCACATCTTGTTTATATACTTGACCTTTATTCATTACGATAATTTCATCTGCATTGATAGCCTCTTCCAAATCATGTGTGATAGATATTACAGTTAACTGATGTTGATCTTGAATAGATTTAATTAAATTCATGATACTTTCTTTTCCTTCAGGATCTAACATAGCTGTAGCCTCATCAAGAATCATAATATCTGGAGACATTGCCAAAATACCAGCAATCGCTACTCGTTGTTTTTGACCACCAGATAAATGACTCGGCTCAAAGGACTTCATATCAGTCATATCGACTTCATTTAAAACTGAGTCAACAGTTTGATGCATGATGTCATACTCAACACTTTGATTTTCCATACCGAAAGCAACGTCATATTCTACTGTAGAACCAATAAATTGATTATCTGGATTTTGAAAGACTATACCAATATGTTTTCTGACTTCATCTATTGAGTCTTCAGAAAGTGTTAGTTCACCTACATTAATGTTGCCAATATATTTTTGATTAATACCCATCAATAATTTAGCAATTGTAGATTTCCCTGAACCATTATGCCCCACAATTGACGTCCACTTACCTTTTTCGATATCAAATGTAACATCGCGTAGTGCAGCTGGTTCATTTTCATCATATTTAAATGTAACATTAGCGAACCTAATAATTTTTTCCTGCACCATTTAAATTCATCCTTCAACAAGTTAATTACTTCTTTATTTTACAGCATACATACGAAAATGTAATCATTAATTGCCTCAAAAGTATGATGAGTTATAGCAGATAAATTTATGCATAAAAAAAATCCGTATAAACGGATTTGAAAATAAAAAAGCGCGCACTCCACCATAGACGAGTTCACGCGATAAGTCATTCAAATGTGGTGGAGTACTCTGAGCTAGACAATATCTATGTGTGGTAAACATTATCATTGCACTCATTTGCTTTGTGTGTGTTAAATAAACTGTATTTATAAAGAATGATTGAAGTGACTTACGCCACTTCAATAAAGAATAAATTATACTAATTCAATAATTACTGATTCAGCACCGTCACCGCGACGTGGACCAACTTTCATGATACGAGTATATCCACCTTGACGCTCTTCATAGCGTGGCGCAACATCATTGAATAATTTTTGTAATACTGTAATTGTTTTGTCATCTTCTAAGATTTTAACGTCACGTAAAGTTTCAGCTGCTCTACGACGTGAAGCTAAATCACCTTTTTTACCTAAAGTAATTAAGTTATCAACAACTTTACGTAGTTCTTTTGCACGAGCTTCTGTAGTCTCAATGCGTTCAGAAACGATAAGTTGAGTAGCTAAGTCACGTAACATTGCTTTACGTTGATCAGAAGTACGACCTAATTTTCTGTAACCCATGAATTAACCTCCTTTATTAGTCTTCTTTTCTTAAACCAAGACCAAGATCTTCTAATTTATATTTAACTTCTTCAAGAGACTTACGACCTAAGTTTCTAACTTTCATCATATCTGCCTCAGATTTGTCTGCTAATTCTTGTACAGAGTTAATACCTGCACGTTTTAGACAATTATAAGAACGTACTGATAAATCTAATTCTTCAATAGACATTTCAAGTACTTTTTCTTTTTGATCTTCTTCTTTTTCAATCATGATTTCAGCATTTTGTGCTTCATCAGTTAAATTAACAAAAATGTTTAAGTGTTCAGTCATGATTTTAGCACCTAAAGAAACTGCTTCTTGAGGAGATAAAGATCCATCTGTCCAAACATCAAGTGTTAATTTATCATAATCACTACTTTGCCCTACACGCGTATTTTCAACTGTGTAGTTAACACGATTTACTGGAGAATAAAGTGAATCAATTGGAACGACACCAATTGGCAAATCACTTGTGTTATTTTTTTCAGCTAAAGCATATCCGCGACCTTTATTAGCAATTAAGCGCATCTTTAGGTGTCCACCTTTAGAAACAGTTGCAATTTTTAAATCTGGATTTAAAATTTCAACATCACTATCATGCATGATATCTTTCGCAGTAACTTCACCTTCATCTTTAATATCGATTTCCAGTGTTTTGTCTTCTTCTGAATATATTTTAAGAGCTAATTTCTTGATGTTCATAATGATAGTTGTAACATCCTCAACTACATTTTCAACTGCTGAGAATTCGTGAAGAACACCTTCAATTTCGATATTTTTAACTGCCGCACCTGGTAATGAAGATAATAGGATACGACGTAAGGAGTTGCCTAGTGTTGTACCATAACCACGTTCTAGCGGTTCAACAACGAACTTACCGAATGTAGAATCATCACTAACTTCTATTGTTTCAATTCTAGGTTTTTCGATTTCAATCATTTAAATATATCCTCCTTATAAACGTCGATTAAACTTTATTAATTTCTATCCAGTGACTCTTGAACGTTAGAACTAACAAAAATTATACACGACGACGTTTTGGTGGACGACATCCGTTATGAGGAACTGGTGTTACGTCTCTGATAGCTGTAATTTCTAATCCAGCAGATTGTAACGCACGGATCGCTGATTCACGACCTGGGCCAGGACCTTTAACTGTAACTTCTACAGTTTTCAAACCATGTTCCATAGCAGCTTTTGAAGCTGTTTCTGAAGCCATTTGAGCTGCAAAAGGAGTTGATTTTTTTGAACCTTTGAATCCTAACGCACCTGCTGAAGACCATGATAATGCATTACCAAACTCATCAGTGATCGTTACGATTGTATTGTTGAATGTTGAGCGAATGTGAGCCATTCCACTTTCAATATTCTTTTTCACTTTACGTTTACGAGATACTTGTTTACGTGCCATTTATATGTGCCTCCTTTACTTATTATTTTTTCTTGTTCGCTACTGTTTTAACTGGTCCTTTACGCGTACGCGCATTGTTCTTAGTGTTTTGACCACGAACTGGTAAACCACGACGGTGGCGAATTCCACGATATGAAGCGATTTCCATTAAACGTTTGATGTTTAAGTTTCTTTCACGACGAAGGTCCCCTTCAACTTTGTAACCATCTACAACTTCACGGATACGACCTAATTCGTCATCAGTTAAATCACGAACACGTGTGCTTTCAGATACATTTGCTTCTTTAAGAATTTTTTGTGCTGTTGTTTTTCCGATACCATATACGTAAGTTAACGAAATTACTACGCGTTTCTCACGTGGTACGTCAATACCTGCAATACGAGCCATTTATTTACACCTCTCTTTTATTAGCCTTGTTTTTGTTTGTGTTTTGGATTTTCACAAATCACCATTACTTTACCTTTACGACGAATTACTTTACATTTTTCGCAAATTGGTTTTACTGATGGTCTTACTTTCATCTTTGTATACCTCCTTGTATTTGGAGTGACGATTATTTATAACGATAAGTGATTCTTCCGCGTGTTAGGTCATACGGAGACATTTCAACTGTTACTTTGTCGCCAGGTAGAATTCTAATATAGTTCATACGGATTTTACCACTAACGTGTGCTAAAATTTCATGTCCATTTTCTAATTCTACTTTAAACATAGCGTTTGGTAAAGTATCTAATACAGTACCTTCTAATTCGATTACATCTTGTTTAGCCATGATCATTTCCCCCTTTTTCTATTCATTCTCGTGAAATACGGATGTATTTCATGTTATAAAACCTGGTCCAAAATTAGAGACATACTTTAGGTGATTAAATCACATAGAATAAGCACAGGTTTATAAAATTGGGATGATTTAATACTTAAGATTTGCATTCGACAACACTTCAAATACTTATCGCTTCTCGTAATCACTCCGATTGTATTTCAAAAACCTAAATACTATCTTGATTCTTAAAATTGAACGCATTCACGCGTTCAAGAACCACCTAAAGTTAGGCGAATTCGGGGTGAAAGCGTCATTACTATAATGATTCAAGAATTTGAATAACATCTTCAGTAACATTATCAATTTGTCGAGAACCATCGATGTTTTTAAGGACACCTTGATTTTCATAGAAATCTAAAAGTGGTTTTGTTTGTTTAACGTTAACACTTAAACGATTTGCTACTGTTTCAGGGTTATCATCTTCACGTTGGTATAATTTACCTCCGTCTAGATCACAAACACCTTCAACTTTTGGTGGATTAAATACTAAATGATACGTTGTGCCACATACTTCACAAATACGTCTGCCAGTTAAACGATTCATAAGTTCTTCTTCAGCAACTTCAATGTTAATAACAGCATCTACTTTGCGGTCTAATTCACTTAAGATTTCATTTAATGCATCAGCTTGTTCTACTGTACGAGGAAAACCATCTAGCAAGAATCCTTTTTTTGCATCTTCTTCAGCTAGTCTTTCTCTAACGATACCTATAGTCACTTCATCTGGAACAAGTTCCCCACCATCCATGTAAGATTTAGCCTCTTTACCAAGGTCAGTCTCATCTTTGATAGCTTTACGGAACATATCACCAGTTGAGATATGAGGAATAGGGTATTTCTTAACAATTTCACTCGCTTGAGTTCCTTTACCTGCACCAGGTAAACCCATTAAAATGATGTTCATTAAAACCCTCCTACTTGCTTATCGTCTTCTAAAGCCTCTATATTCTCGTTGATTGAGTTGAGCTTCTAAAGTCTTCATTGTTTCAATTGCAACACCGATAACGATTAGTAAGCTTGTACCACCAACTTGTATTGCTTGAGGCAAACTCATTAACTTAATAGCTAATATTGGAATAATAGAAATTAAAGCTAAGAATATTGATCCCACAAACGTTAAACGATAGAGCACTCTAGTGATGTATTTTTTAGTTTGTTCTCCAGGTCTAATACCCGGTACATAACTACCTTGTTTTTGTAAGTTTTCTGCCATTTTCTCAGGATTAACCTGAACAAATGCATAAAAGTATGCGAACGCTATAATTAAAATAACATAAACAATCATACCGATATTATGAGATGGATCTGCGTAAGTCGTAACTGTTTGCGCCCAATCTTGATCAGGGAAGAACAATGTTAATGTCTTCGGAAGCATGAAAAATGCCATCGCAAATATTACAGGAATTACACCAGCTGCATTAACTTTCAAAGGTAAATATGTTGCATTTGCAGATAATGAACCACCTGTACCTTGTTGTTGACGCTTAGCATATTGGATAGGAATTTTACGAATAGCTTGAAGTACATAAACTGCACCGACTGTAAGTAAGATCATTCCAACAAATAAGCCAACCGCTTTTAACCAAGCCATAGTTGTATCATCTGCACCAACAAAACTCTGTTGGTAAAATTGAATTAATGAGTTTGGCATAGAAGATAAAATACCAGCGAAGATAATAATAGAAATACCATTACCAACTCCGAATTGAGTTATCTGCTCACCTAACCACATTAAGAAAGCTGTTCCTGCAGTTAAAACTAATGCTATTAACAAATAATTTAACACTGAAGTATTTTGAATCAAATTACCACCCAGCATATTATTAAATGAATACGACATACCTAAGCCTTGAACGAATGCTAAAACAATCGTAAAATAACGCGTAAATTGATTAATCTTTTTACGACCAACTTCACCTTGTTTAGCCCATTCAGTAAACTTAGGTACAACATCCATTTGTAATAATTGCATTACGATTGAAGCAGTAATATAAGGCATAATACCCATTGCTAATATAGAGAAGTTCTGCAAGGCACCTCCACCGAATGTATTAAACAAATCGGTAATACCTTGCGAACCTTTATTTTGATTAAAAGCTTCTGGATTAACACCAGGTGCTGGAATATAAGTTCCAACTTTAAATATAACGAGCATTGCTAGTGTGAATAATATCTTGTTACGAATATCTTTAGTCTTCAAAAAACTAACGATCGTTTCAAACATTAGATCACCTCATGCGTTCCGCCCTTACCTTCGATTGCTTCAATTGCTGAAGCTGAGAATTTATGAGCTTTTATTGTTAATTTCTTTTCTAATGAACCGTTTCCTAAAACTTTAACACCTGATTTTTCAGATTTAACAACACCTGACTCTACTAATAAAGCTGGAGTAATTTCAGTTCCATCTTCGAAACGATTTAATTGATCAAGATTAACAATTGCATATTCTTTACGGTTGATGTTAGTGAACCCACGTTTTGGTAAACGACGGAATAATGGTAATTGTCCACCTTCGAAACCTAAACGAACACCGCCACCTGAACGTGCTTTTTGTCCTTTAGTACCACGACCACTTGTTTTACCATTACCTGTAGCCATACCACGACCAACACGGTTACGTTCTTTACGAGCACCTTTAACTGGTTTCAACTCATGTAATTTCATTTTGGCACCTCCTTAATACTTTAGATGAATTTATTTTTCAGAAACTTTTAGTAAGTGACTTACTTTTTCGATTTGCCCACGAATCGCAGGATTATCTTCAACTACTACAGTTGAGTTTGTTTTTTTAAGTCCTAGCGCTTGAACTGTCTTGCGTTGTGTTTCAGGACGACCAATAACGCTACGAGTGAGGGTAATTTCTAATTTAGCCATAGTCTTTGTTCCCTCCTTAATTTAATAATTCTTCTACTGATTTACCGCGTAGACTAGCTACTTGTTCGGCATTTTTAAGTTCTTTAAGTCCTTCAATTGTAGCACGAACCATATTAATAGGTGTGTTAGAACCTAATGATTTACTTAAGATATCAGTGATACCAGCAAGTTCTAATACCGCACGAACTGGTCCACCTGCAATAACACCTGTACCAGGTGCTGCTGGTTTAATTAATACACGACCTGCACCAAAACGTCCAATAACTTGGTGAGGAGTAGTTCCTTCAACACGTGGAACTGTTACTAAATCTTTCTTAGCATCTTCCACTGCTTTTTTAATTGCTTCAGGTACCTCTTGAGCTTTACCAGTACCGAAACCTACGCGACCATTTTTATCTCCAACAACTACTAAAGCTGTAAAACGGAAACGACGACCACCTTTAACTACTTTAGCTACACGGTTAATCGTAACTACGCGCTCTTCAAATTCTTTAACTTCTTGTTCTTTACGACGCATGAGTGTCCCTCCTTTAAATTAAAATTGAAGTCCGTTTTCACGAGCTGAATCAGCTAATGCTTTGATACGTCCGTGGTATAAATATCCCCCACGATCAAATACTACAGCTTCAACGCCTTTTTCTGACGCACGTTTTGCAACGATTTCGCCTATTTTAGCTGCTGCTTCTACATTACCTGATTGCTCTAGGTTTAATTCTTTATCTAAACTTGATGCTTGAGCGATTGTTACGCCATTTAAGTCATCAATAATTTGAGCATAAATATGTTTGTTTGAACGATATACATTTAAACGTGGTTTTTCGCTTGTTCCAGCTAATTTTGAACGCACGCGAGCATGTCTTTTCAAACGAACTTTATTTTTGTCGATTTTAGCGATCATGTTAGTGCTCCTTTCTTAATGTTAATGATTACTTACCAGTTTTACCTTCTTTACGACGAACATATTCGCCTTCGTAACGAATACCTTTACCTTTATAAGGTTCTGGTGGACGGATTGAACGAATGTAAGAAGCAGTTGCTCCAACACGTTCTTTTGAAATACCTTCTACTTTAACTTTAGTGTTTTTGTCTACTGATAATGTAATTCCATCTTCAGCAACGATTTCTACAGGATGAGAATAACCAACATTTAAGATGATATTTTTACCTTGCATTTGGGCACGGTAACCAACACCAATAAGTTCTAAGTTTTTCTCGAAACCTTTAGATACACCTTCAATCATGTTAGCGATCAATGCACGAGTTGTACCATGTACAGTTTTGTGCTCTTTAGAGTCAGATGGACGTACAACTTCTAAGCTGTTGTCCTCTTGTTTATATGTCATTTCTTCATTAAAAGTACTAGTTAATTCACCTTTTGATCCTTTAACTGTAACTGTATTATCTTTGATAGTAACAGTAACATCAGCAGGGATCTCAATTATTTTCTTACCAACACGGCTCATTATGTGGGCACCTCCTTATAATTTTATAATTACCAGATATAAGCTAATACTTCTCCACCGATTCCACGTTGTCTAGCATCTTTATCAGTTAAAACACCTTCAGATGTAGAAACAAGTGCAACACCTAAACCGTTAAGAACTTTTGGAAGTTCGTCAGCTTTAGCATAAACACGTAAACCTGGTTTAGAAATACGTTTTAAACCTGTGATAACTCGCTCGTTGTTTTGACCATATTTAAGGAACATACGGATAACACCTTGCTTATCATCTTCGATATATTCTACGCTTTTTACAAATCCTTCTTTTTTAAGGATTTCAGCGATTTCTTTTTTAATGTTTGATGCAGGTAACTCTAATTTTTCGTGACGTACCATGTTTGCGTTACGCACGCGAGTTAACATATCTGCAATTGGATCTGACATTGTCATTTGTGTTTCCTCCTTTCATTCTTTTGAGTTTACCAGCTAGCTTTACGTACGCCAGGAATCTGGCCTTTGTATGCTAGTTCACGGAAACAAATACGGCAAAGTTTGAATTTACGATATACTGAGTGTGGACGTCCACAACGTTCACAACGCGTGTATTCACGAACACCGAATTTTTGTTTACGTTGTTGTTTAGCGATCATTGATTTTTTAGCCACTTAATTAGCCTCCTTTATAATTAGAGATTACTTTTGAAATGGCATACCGAATTGTGATAACAATTCACGAGCTTCCTCGTCAGTGTTAGCAGTTGTAACGATAACGATATCCATTCCTCGTACTTTACTTACTTTATCATAGTCGATTTCAGGGAAAATTAATTGTTCCTTAACACCTAAAGTGTAATTTCCACGACCGTCGAATGCTTTTTTAGAGATACCACGGAAGTCACGTACACGTGGTAATGAAACTGAGATTAATTTATCAAAGAATTCATACATTCTTTCTCCACGTAATGTAACTTTCGCACCGATAGGCATGCCTTCACGAAGACGGAAAGTCGCAATAGATTTTTTAGCTTTAGTTACTAATGGTTTTTGACCTGTGATTGTTTGAAGTTCTTCAACAGCAGAATCTAAAACTTTAGAGTTTTGAACTGCATCACCGATACCCATGTTTACAACTATTTTTTCGATTTTTGGTACTTGCATAACTGAATCATAGTTAAATTTCTTAACTAACTCAGCAGAAATTTCATTATTAAACTTTTCTTTTAAACGTGTCAAAGTGGATCCTCCTTTCACTTAATAATTATTCTTTTGATGATTTAATTTCTTCGCCAGATTTTTTAGCGATACGAACTTTTTTACCATCTACTACTTTAAATCCAACACGAGTTGGTTCATTTGTCTTAGGATCAAGTAATTGAACGTTTGATACGTGGATAGTACCTTCTGTTTCTAAGATACCACCTTCTGGATTTAACTGAGTTGGTTTTTGGTGTTTTTTAATAACGTTAACACCTTCTACCACTACGCGTTCCTTTTTAGGTAATGCTTCTAAAACTTTACCAGTTTTACCTTTATCTTTACCTGAGATAACGATTACGTTGTCACCTTTACGTACGTGCATGTGTAGGCACCTCCTTAGGAATTTTGTTTTTTATCATTATAGATTAAAGTACCTCTGGCGCTAGAGAAACGATCTTCATGAAGTTACCTTCACGTAATTCACGCGCTACAGGACCGAATATACGTGTACCACGTGGACCTTTGTCATCACGGATGATTACACATGCATTTTCGTCAAATTTGATGTAAGAGCCATCTTCACGACGTACACCTGATTTAGTACGTACAACAACAGCTTTAACAACTTCACCTTTTTTAACAACGCCACCTGGTGTAGCATTTTTAACAGTAACGACGATAACATCACCAATGTTAGCTGTCTTACGACCAGATCCGCCTAAAACTTTGATTGTTAATACTTCACGAGCACCAGAGTTGTCTGCTACTTTTAAACGTGTTTCTTGTTGGATCATCTTTGTTTGACCTCCCTTATCTTTATACTTCTATTAAATAATTACTGATTCTTCAACGATTTCAACTAGACGGAAACGCTTAGTTGATGATAAAGGACGTGTTTCTGCAATCTTAACGATATCGCCCATTTTTGCTGAATTGTTTTCATCATGTGTTTTATATTTTTTTGAATATTTTACACGTTTACCATATAATTTATGAGTTTTGTAAGTTTCTACAACTACTGTAATAGTTTTGTCCATTTTATCTGAAACTACTTTACCAACGTAAACTTTGCGGTCATTTCTTTCACTCACAGTAATGAACCTCCTCTACTTGATTATTTATTATCTGCTGCTTTCTCTTCTTCGATTTCTCTTTCACGTACGATTGTTTTAAGACGTGCAATCGTTTTTTTAACTTTTCGAATGTTAGCAGTCTCTTCAAGTTGACCAGTTGCTAACTGAAAGCGTAAGTTGAATAATTGTTCTTTAGCTTCTTTGATTTCTTTTTCAATTTCAGTAGTGGTTAAATTTCTGATATCCTTAGCTTTCATTTGTGTCACCACCCAATTCTTCACGTTTTACAAACTTAGATTTTACTGGAAGTTTGTGTGCAGCAAGACGTAATGCTTCACGTGCTACTTCTTCTTGAACACCAGCGATTTCGAACAAGATACGTCCTGGTTTAACTACTGCTACCCAACCTTCAACTGCACCTTTACCTGAACCCATACGTACTTCTAAAGGTTTTTTAGTATATGGTGTATGTGGGAATATTTTGATCCATACTTTTCCGCCACGTTTCATATAACGTGTCATTGCGATACGAGCTGATTCGATTTGACGAGATGTAATCCAAGCTGCTGTTTGAGCTTGTAAACCATATTCCCCAAATGTTACTTCATTTCCGCCTTTTGAACGACCAGTTGTTTTAGGACGATGTTGACGACGGAATTTAACACGTTTTGGTAATAACATTATTATTTTCCTCCTTCACTAGACTTCTTTGTAGGAAGAACTTCTCCACGGTAGATCCATACTTTTACACCTAATTTACCGTAAGTAGTGTCGGCTTCTTCATGTGCGAAATCAATGTCTGCACGTAGTGTATGAAGTGGAACAGTTCCTTCTGAATATTGTTCTGCACGAGCGATATCTGCGCCACCTAAACGACCAGATACTTGTGTTTTGATACCTTTAGCTCCCAATTTCATTGCACGTTGGATAGCTTGTTTTTGAGCACGACGGAAAGATACACGATTTTCTAATTGACGAGCAATGTTATTTGCTACCAATGTTGCATCTAAATCAACTTTTTTGATTTCAATAACGTTGATGTGTACTTTTTTGTTAGTCAATGCGTTTAATTTGTTACGTAATTTTTCGATTTCAGAACCGCCTTTACCAATAACCATACCTGGCTTACCAGTGTGGATTGCGATATTGATACGGTTTGCTGCACGCTCAATTTCAACACTTGAAACTGAAGCTTCTTTTAATGCTTCTGCGATATATTTACGAACTTTTAAGTCTTCATGTAAAAGTGTTGCGAAGTCTTTACCAGCATACCACTTTGCTTCCCAGTCACGAATTACACCGACACGAAGTCCGATTGGATTAATTTTTTGACCCACTATATTCCCTCCTTAATGATTTAGTTAATTATGCTTCTTTAACTTCTTCTTTAGCTTCTTTTTCGCCAACTACGATTGTAATATGACTAGTACGTTTGTTGATCGCACTTGCACGACCTTGTGCACGTGGACGGAAACGTTTTAATGTAGGTCCTTCATTAGCATAAGCTTCTTTTATAACTAATGTGTCAGGATTTAAATCATAATTATGTTCTGCATTTGCTAATGCTGACATTAATAATTTTTCAACTACAGGTGATGTTGCTTTGTTAGTTAATTTTAAGATGGCAATTGCTTCTGCCACTTCTTTACCTCTAATAAGATCTAAAACTAATCTCACTTTACGAGGTGCGATTCTTATTGTTCTAGCAACCGCTTTTGCTTCCATTGTGACTTCCTCCTCTATTTAGAAATTAGCGTTTAGTCTTCTTGTCGTCTGCAGCATGACCTTTATAAGTACGTGTAGGTGCAAACTCTCCTAATTTGTGTCCAACCATATCTTCAGTAATGAATACTGGTACATGTTTACGACCATCATATACTGCTATTGTATGTCCGATGAAGTCAGGAAATACTGTTGAACGACGAGACCATGTTTTAATAACTGATTTTTTTTCACCTTCGTTTTGAGATTCAATTTTTTTCATTAAATGATCATCAACGAAAGGTCCTTTTTTAAGACTACGAGCCATTATGGCGCCTCCCTTCTTATTTATTGCGCGCGGCATCTAAGCCGCACACGTAAATAAGGTATTATTATTTTTTCTTACGACCACGAACGATGAATTTAGATGAACGTTGGCTTTGTTTACGAGTTTTCTTACCAAGTGTTGGTTTGCCCCATGGAGACATTGGTGATTTAAGACCGATTGGTGTACGACCTTCACCACCACCGTGTGGGTGATCGTTAGGGTTCATTACAGAACCACGAACTGTTGGACGTTTGCCCATCCATCTAGAACGACCTGCTTTACCAATTGTGATTAATTCGTGTTGTTCATTACCAACTTGACCGATTGTTGCACGACAAGTAGATAAGATCATACGAACTTCACCTGATTTAAGACGAACTAATACGTATTTACCTTCTTTACCAAGTACTTGAGCACTTGTACCAGCAGAACGGACTAATTGTCCACCTTTACCTGGTTTTAATTCGATATTGTGAATTGTAGTACCAACTGGGATATCTGTTAATGCTAATGCATTACCAACTTTGATATCTGCTTCTGAACCATTGAAAATTTGTTGTCCTACTTTTAAGCCTTTAGGCGCAAGTATATATCTTTTTTCACCATCTGCGTATACAACTAATGCAATATTAGCTGAACGGTTTGGATCATACTCGATAGTTGATACTTTAGCAGGAATTCCATCTTTATTACGTTTGAAATCAATTACACGGTATTGACGTTTATGACCGCCACCTCTGTGACGAACTGTCAATTTACCTTGGTTGTTACGTCCCGCTTTTCTCGGAAGCGGTTGTAATAGTGACTTTTCAGGAGTCGTTGATGTAATTTCAGCGAAATCTGAAGATGTCATATTACGACGACCATTTGTAATTGGCTTATACTTTTTAAGAGCCATTGTCGTTTTACCTCCTTAGTGGTAATTGTTTTTAGTTAAATAGGTCTATTGAAGAACCTTCTTTTAGAGTTACGATTGCTTTACGACGTTTGTTAGTGAAACCATTGTAACGACCAACACGTTTAGCTTTCGCTTTAACGTTCATGATGTTTACTGTGTCTACTTTCACGTCGAAAATTTCTTCGATTGCGATTTTAACTTGTGTTTTGTTGGCACGTGTATCAACATCAAATGTGTATTTATCTAAAGCCATATCTGATGAAGATTTTTCTGTGATTACGGGGCGCTTAATAACATCTCTTGCTTCCATTATGCGAGCACCTCCTCTACTTTATCCACTGCTGCTTTAGTTATTACGACTTTGCTAGAACCTAAAATATCTAATACGTTTAAGCTTTGAGCGTCAATAACTTTAACACCTGGAATGTTACGAGCTGATAATTCAACGTTACTTTCAACAGTATCAACGATGAATAAAACTTTTTTAGAAAGCTCTAAATTGCTCATTACATTTTTGAATTCTTTAGTTTTAGGCGCATCAAAGTTGAATGCTTCTAAAACAGTTAATTCGTTATCACTTACTTTTGCTGATAATGCAGAACGTAATGCTAAACGACGCATTTTCTTAGGCATTTTGTAAGAATAACTTCTTGGTGTAGGACCGAATACGATACCACCACCACGCCATTGTGGCGCACGGATTGTACCTTGACGAGCACGACCTGTACCTTTTTGTTTCCAAGGTTTACGTCCACCACCACGAACTGCTGAACGATTCTTAACTGCGTGAGTACCTTGGCGTAATGAAGCACGTTGTAAGTTGACTGCTTCGAATAATACGTGTTGGTTTGGTTCGATACCAAATACACTATCATTTAATTCGATAGATCCTGATTTAGAACCATCTACTTTTAATACATCAATATTAGCCATAATGTTGTTTCCTCCTTTCACCTAAATAATTATTTATTACCTTTTTTAATTGAAGTTGTAAGTTTTACTAAACCTTTTTTAGGGCCTGGAACGTTACCTTTAACTAAAATTACGTTATTTTCTGCATCAACTTTAACTACTTCTAAGTTTTGCATAGTAACTGTGTTTCCACCCATACGGCCTGGTAATTCTTTACCTTTAAATACTTTAGAAGCATCTGAAGCCATACCCATTGAACCAGAACCTCTATGATAACGAGAACCGTGACTCATTGGTCCACGAGAGAAACCGTGACGTTTAATTGAGCCTTGGAAACCTTTACCTTTAGAAACGCCTGTTGCATCAATAATGTCTCCTGCTTGGAAAGTATCTACAGTGACTTCTTGACCTACCTCGTATGCTGAAACATCAATGTTTCTGAATTCACGAGTGAAGCGCTTAGGTGCTGAACCTGCTTTTTTAGCATGTCCTTCAGCAGCTTTAGTTGCATATTTGTTAGATTTACGATCTTTTTTATATGCTTGTTTGTCTTCAAAACCGATTTGAACAGCGTTGTAGCCGTCTACTTCATCAGTTTTTGTTTGTAATACTACGTTTTGACTAGCTTCTACTACAGTAACTGGTATTAATTCACCATTTTCTGCGAATACTTGAGTCATTCCAATTTTTCTTCCTAAGATTCCTTTGGTCATCGAAAGTCGCACCTCCTGTTATTTTAATGAATTATAATTTGATTTCGATGTCTACACCAGATGGTAAGTTTAAGCCCATAAGAGCATCAACTGTTTTAGGTGTAGGGTTAAGAATGTCGATTAAACGTTTATGCGTACGTTGTTCGAATTGTTCACGTGAGTCTTTATATTTATGAACGGCACGGATAACAGTATAAACTGATTTCTCAGTTGGTAATGGAATCGGACCAGACACTTGAGCTCCAGAACGTTTAGCTGTTTCAACAATTTTTTCTGCTGATTGATCGATCATACGGTGATCATACGCTTTTAAACGGATACGAATTTTTTGTTTTGCCATAATTTTCCCTCCTTGTTCGTCTACTTTATAGTGATAGACTTCTCCACGAAAACTCTCTTACACACCGCCATGGCAAAGCGGCCGGGTGTGTCAGTAACCTCTCGCTTCATCGCTTCTTAAAGTCCAACATTAGATATGATACATGATTTATACCTATTATGCAATAGATATCCATATATTTTTTCTAAATCCATCTAACACATACCCAAGTATTATAACGGATATTACCACCTATTTCAATAGATAAAATTTAATTAGATAATTTGTAATCTAAATGTTATAATATAACAAGCAATTTTCAATAGGTGGTGAAGTCATGAAAAGAGGAATTAAGTCTGTGTTACTTGTTCTTTCTATTATATTAGTGATATCTGAATTAATATTAGCAATACCATTTCTCGGCGGTGGAATTATACTATCGACTGGTTACAACGCCCTAGTACTTAACGGTACGCTTTATTTTATTGCTACACTTATTTTATTAATAGATAATCAAAACTCTGTGAAGGTCATTTTTGTTATACCATTAATAGGGTTAATAGCTAGTTTCGTTGCAGTTATCCCAATTATTGGATGGTTATTACATATTGTAATGGTCGTCTTAATGATTATATTCTTATTCACTATTATAATTGCACCTGTTTATATACCATCTAAATATTACAAGACAACATATAAAAGTTAATATATAAAACGAGGCTGGACATAAATTCTAACTCAAAATAAATAAGCATATCACTTAACTGAATTCTTCAGTTTTATAGTGATATGCTTATTTTTTTAATATCTTACGATTTTGCACGTGCATGCTTGCCTAGTAACTCTTATCAGCAGTTTTACTTTGAACTGCTTTTAATTCTACCCTTATCAGCAGTTTTACTTAGAACTGCTTTTAACACTACCTTTATCAGCAGTTTTGCTTAGATCTGCTTTTAATTCTACTCTTATCAGCAATTTTGCCTAGAACTGCTTTTAACACTACCTTTATCAGCAGTTTTGCTTAGATCTGCTTTTAACACTACGCTTATCAGCAGTTTTGCCTAGATCTGCTGATAACGTACCTCTTGTATGCCCGCGGAAAGCATGCGTATTAAAAAATGCCAACAAAGTTCTAAGACTTTGCCGACACTCTGTTGGTAGTTCTAAGAGCTACCAACATGATTTTTATATTTTAACCATGAACAAATACGAAATATGCGACGAATACAAAGAATAAACCATACATTATAGGATGAATCTCTTTATGTCTTTTTGCTACTATCATTGTAATAGGATAGAAAATAAATCCGCAAGCAATACCTGTCGCAATTGAATATGTTAAAGGCATCATAATCATTGTTAAGAAAGCAGGTACTGCGATCTCAAATTTTTGCCAATCAATCTTACCTAAGTTACTTACCATCAACACACCAACGATCACAAGTGCTGGCGCTGTTACTGCACTGGTAACAACTGCCATTAATGGAGAGAACAATAATGCTGCTAAGAAACAAGCACCTGTTACAACACTTGCAAATCCAGTTCTTGCCCCTACTGCTACACCTGCACTTGATTCAATATAGCTTGTAGTTGTAGACGTCCCGAAAATTGCACCTACAATTGTTGCTAATGAATCTGCGAATAAAGCCTTCCCTGCTCTTGGTAATTTATTATCTTTCATTAAACCTGCTTGATTTGCTACTGCAACTAATGTACCTGCAGTATCAAAGAAATCTATAAACAAGAAAGTTAATACAACTATTAAGAATTGTACATTAAATATAGTAGATAAATCTCCAAATGCTTCAAAAGATGCTCCGAATGTTGGTGCTACACTTGGTACTTTTCCAATAATACTATCTGGCATAGCGATTAATCCTGTAATTAAACCTGCTACAGCAGTTAATACCATACCTACAAATATTGCACCTGGTAATTTTTTAGCCATCAAAATAACAGTGATAATAATACCAAATACTGCGAGTAATACTTCTGGGTTATGTATTGAACCTAGAGTAACTAATGTAGAATCTTCTTTTTGTACAATACCTGCTCCTTGTAATCCTACAAAAGTAATAAATAAACCTATCCCTGCTGATACAGCCATCTTTAATTCAAATGGAATTGCATTTATAATCACTTCTCGCAAACCACTCATCGTTAATACTGCAAATATAAGTCCAGAGAATAGTACTCCTGTTAATCCAGTTTGCCAAGGTATTCCCATAGTTAATACTACTGTAAATGCAAAAAATGCATTCAATCCCATACCTGGTGCCAATGCAATCGGGTATTTAGCGATAATACCCATAAACAAACAACCTACTAAAGCAGCTAAAGCAGTAGCAACAAATACAGCACCTTGATCCATTCTCATTGAATCAGGTATGTTCTCAACACTTGCTAAACTCAGCATTGATGGATTTATGGCTAATATGTATGCCATTGAAAGGAAAGTTGTTAAACCACCTAATATTTCTCTTTTATAATTAGTTCCCAATTCATCAAACTTAAAGTAACGTTTCATAGTAAGACTCCTTTTTTAATTTCAACACTGTACATTGTATTACTCAGTACATTAAAAATCAATACTTTTTACGAACATTTATTAAAATTAAATTATCTATGTTCGTGTTATGTACCCTACAAAGCTTTTGTGCTCTAATTTCATAATATGAAAAACACCCGTACTTATGTTTAAAAGTACGGGTGAACTATATTAGAATTTCAAATCCTTTAATGCATCTTTAAACGGATTGTTTTCTACTTCTTCATTCTTCATGTATTGTTTCATTTCTCTCTTGCCTATTTTGCCAGTCTTTTTATTTTTCAGTCTTTCATCCATGTGTTCTTGTGTTTCTGTATGACCACATACACAACGATAAGTTGCTTTCTTTCCTGTACCATATAAAGTTAATTTCTTTTTACAATTTGGACATCTTGCGTTTGTTTGTCGTTGTTGATTCTTTTTAGTTTTACAAGTTGGATCTTGACATACGAGCATTTGACCATTTTTAGTTTTTACTTTAAGCATGAATTTTCCACAAGTTGGACACTCTGTTGTCGTAATATTATCATGTTTAAATTTATCATCACTATTTTTAATATCTCCAATAATTTCTCGAGTAAACCCTCGCATTTCTTTCATGAAAGTTTCTTTTGAATACTTACCCTTTTCAATTTGGTTTAATTTCATTTCCCAATTTGCAGTAAGTTCAGGTGAAGTCAGTTGTTCTGGAGCTAAGTTTAATAATTGTTTACCTTTAGGCGTAATTTTAATTTTTCCTTGAATTGCTTCTATAACATTAGAGCTATATAACTTTTCTATAATATCTGCTCTTGTTGCTACAGTTCCAATACCACCTGTTTCATTTAAAGTTTGAGCCATCTTTTTATCTTTAAGTTTGAAGAAAAGTTGTGGTGATTCCATAGCTTTAAGTAACGTTCCTTCATTAAAGTATGCTGGTGGCTCTGTGTCCTTGCTTGTAATGTTCAAGTTCTGAATTTTAACTCGTTGTTGTTCATCAAATGGTAATTCCTTAACAATTGCTTTTTCTTGGTGAATTGCTTTATAGCCTAATTCAATTGCTACTTCTTGAACAAGTTTAAACTTCTCACCTTCACAAGTTAATTCTACTGTAGTTTCTTCATATTGATATGGTGGTAATAATACTTCTAAAAATCTTTCAGCAACTATCATGTAGATTTTTTCTTCTCTAGGTGATAATTGATCCATGTTAGGTCTTACCTCAGTTGGTACAATAGCATGGTGATCAGACACCTTATTATTATCTACAAAATGTTTTCCAGCTTTTATTTGTTTTTTAAGTAGTGGTACTGCGTAAGACTTTAATGATGTTGCACTTAGAGAAGAGACTCTCTCTTTTAATGAAGAAACCATATCATCAGTTAGATAATTTGAGTCAGTTCTTGGATAAGTTAATACTTTATGCTGCTCATATAAAGACTGCATAGTATTTAATGTTTCTTTTGCACTCATTTTATATCGTTGATACGCTGTTTGTTGCAAACTTGTTAAGTCATATAATTTTTGTGGATACTTTGTTTTCTTTTTCTTATAAACATTTTCAATTGTTCCCGTATTATTTTGTACTTTTTGTTTTATTTGTTCTATTAATTCTGAATCAAATGTTTTATCTCCATTTTGAGTTACCCATTTGAATTTATATCCATCTATATCAACATTCATTTGATAGTATTTTTTCGGCTTAAATGACTGTATTTCATTTTGTCTCATTTGAACAAGATTCAATGTTGGTGTTTGAACTCTCCCACATGACAATTGTGCGTCATATTTAGTTGTTAATGCTCTCGTAGCATTTATTCCAACTATCCAATCTGCTTCACTTCTACACAGTGCAGCTTGGTAAAGATTGTTGTAAGCTGCCCCAGGTTTTAAGTTTTGAAAACCTGCCTTAATCGCTTTTTCAGTAACTGAACTAATCCATAAACGTTTCAATGGCTTTTTCACTTTAGCTTTCTCAATAATTAATCTAGCAACAAGTTCCCCTTCTCTACCAGCATCTGTCGCAATAATAATTGAATTTACATCATCACGTTTCATAAGATGTTGAACTGTATTAAACTGACTTCTTGTCTTCTTAATAACAACATGTTTCATATAGTCTGGAATAATAGGTAAGACATTTAAATTCCATTCTTTGAACTTTTTATCATATTCTTCTGGTGTTGCATTTGTTACTAGATGCCCTAATGCCCATGTTACGATATATTGTTTATTCTCAAAATATCCTTTCTTTTGATCGTGCACACCTAATGCTTTAGCTATGTCACGACCAACTGAAGGTTTTTCTGCAAGAACTAATGCTTTCATATTCATTTCACCCATTCTTTTTTCATTCGTGTCATTATAACATGAATAAAAACTGTTCTAAAGCTATCAAAAACTTTTATAATTTTTCGTTTAATCGTATAATAGAATAAAATAATCGTTGAAAAATAAAGGAGTGACTGTCATGCAAATATTGCCACTTAAGCAAATAGACCCTATCACCTCTTACTTATATGAAAAAAATCTTCAAAATAATTATTACATTGAGTATATACCTACAGATATAGAAGAGATTAAGTCTGCTTTAACAAGTAAATTTAATGAACAATCTTTCTACTATATCGAAGACAACAATAATATTATTGGAATTTTAGGATTTGAAAAAATTGATGATGAGACTGTCAATGTTTGGGGACCAATTGTTAATGATACAACAGAAGAAACTTTAAATGCGTTAAAAGAAATTTGGGAAATGTTACTCAATAATCATCGTGATATAAAATATTGTCATATATCACTACATAAAGACCACATTCTTAACAATAGTAAACTTAAAAGACTTCATGCTGGATATGTAGAAACGCAGTACACATTAGAAATTCAACAACCACCTCTTCCAATAGATAAACAACATCAAATGACACCTTATAGCAAACCCTATTATTATTCATTTGATAAGTTGCACTCTAATAATTTTAAACATAGTGATATTAGTTCAAGAGATATTGTTAACTCTCTTGGTGAAAATCATGCTCTATATTTATATATTGCAGAAGGCCTTGTTAAAGGTTATATATATTTATCTATTGATATACCTAAAAAATTAGCAACAATACCTAATTTGGCATCTCATCACGATTATAGGAAGCAAGGTATTGCCTTTCAAATGATTCATTTTGCGACAAATAAAGCTTTCACGCATGATGATGTTGAAACTGTAAGAATATATGTAGATAGTAAAAAACATGAACAAATACAACTTCTTTATGAAAAAGTTGGTTTTAAAATTGTTAATGAAACACATCATTTTAAATATGTAAGACCTTTTTAAAGGACATATGAAGAAGCTGAGACATAAAAAATGATCTCAGCTTCTTTCCTTTATTAATATTTAGTGAGCTGTATGTTTTACAACTAATTTGTTTCGCGCGTATAATACACGGGTACTGTTTAAAATACAAATAAATAGAGAAAGCGAGTCGTGTGTATGGAATATCTTATAGCTCTGTTACCAGCATTGTTCTGGGGAAGTGTAGTATTAATCAACGTAAAAGTTGGTGGAGGTCCTTATAACCAAATATTAGGTACTACTATCGGGGCGTTCATCATTGGATTATGCCTATTTGCATTTGGTGATGTCCAATTTACTGCTACTACAGTTATTATCGGTATGGTTTCTGGTGCTTTCTGGGCATTAGGACAAGGATTTCAACTTAGAAGTGTTGAATTAGTTGGTGTTTCAATTACAATGCCTATTTCCACAGGTTTACAATTACTTGGAACAACATTATTCAGCGCAGCATTTTTAGGAGAATGGTCTACAGGAACTCAAGTAGCACTTGGTTTATCAGGCTTAGCCTTATTAATAGTCGGTGTAATCTTTACTTCTGTTCAGAAAAAAGGTTCTGGAAACAGTGGTAATTCTAAAAAAATCGGTAAAGCTATTCCAATTTTACTTATCTCAACAGTTGGTTATGTTGTCTATGTTGTAATTGGTCAAGTATTTGGAGTTGAAGGTTGGGATGCATTGTTCCCTCAATCAATTGGTATGGTAATTGGTGGTATTATTTTATCATTCAAACATAAGCCTACAGTGAAATATACAGCATTTAATTTATTACCAGGTATTGTTTGGGCATTAGGTAATATGTTCTTATTCATCTCACAACCAAAAGTTGGTGTGGGTACAAGTTTCTCATTCTCACAAATGTTAGTTATTGTATCTACTTTAGGTGGAATATTCTTATTAGGAGAACAAAAAACAAAACGTCAAATGACATTTATCTGGATCGGTATAGTGTTAATTATAATAGCAGCATTCATTATTGGTGCAGCTAAAGGGTAGATTCAATTAAAAATATAGGAGTGTTTAATATGTATGAAGATTTAAAAGATAAAGTTGTCATTATTACTGGTGGTAACAGTGGTATTGGTAAAGCAACTTCAGAACGTTTCGGTAAAGAAGGTTCAAAAGTCGTGATTGGTTATCTAGATCATGTTGAAGAAGCTGAAAAAGTTGTTCAATCAATTAAAGATTCTGGTGCTGATGCAATCGCAATTAAAGCAGACGTTTCAGTAGAAGAAGATATTAAGAACTTAATACAACAAACACATGAAAAATTTGGACGCATTGATGTACTCATTAATAACGCCGGTTTCGAAAAACCAATCCCATCACACGAAATGAGCTTAGCTGAATGGTCTAAAGTTATTGATATCAATTTAACTGGTGCATTCATCGGAAGTAGAGAAGTTATTAATTATTATTTAGAACATGATATTAAAGGTCAAATCATTAATACTGCTAGTGTGCATGACGTTATTCCATGGCCAAACTATGTCAATTATGCTGCAAGTAAAGGCGGTTTAAAATTGATGATGGAAACAATGTCTATGGAATATGGTAAAAATGGAATAAGAATTAATAATGTTTCTCCAGGTGCAATTGTTACAGAACATACACGCGAGAAATTCTCTGACCCAGCAACTAGAGAAGAAACATTAGGAATGATTCCTTTAAATGAAATTGGTGAAGCGGATCAAGTAGCTAACATCAATGCATTTCTTGCTTCAGAACAAGCAAGCTACATCCATGGTACAACACTTTATGTTGATGGTGGTATGACTAACTACCCTGCATTTATGGGCGGTAAAGGTTAATTCATTAATACGTAACATTATAATGCCAACAAAGTCTAAGACTTTGTTGGCATTATTTTATGCGCATGCTTACACTTCTACTGACTTGTGTTAACATAGGTATCCTTACTTACACTTCTTTCCACTTATGTGAAAATGGATACCCTTGCTTACACTTCTACTGACTTGTGTTAACATAGGCATCCTTACTTACACTTCTCTCTACTTGTGTGAATACAGATATCCATACTTACACTTCTACTCACTTGTGTGAATACAGATATCCATACTTACACTTCTACTCACTTGTGTGAATACAGATATCCATACTTAAACTTCTCTCTACTTGTGTAAATATAGACACTTAAGATTAATTGCCTTTGACATAAATGTCCTAGTATTTTAATGTTAATCATTTAACTAACTCTTAGAGACGCCTGTTTTCTATATAAAAATAAATATTTCTAACGATTTTGTAGTGCGGACGCCTGAGGGAATAGTATGCGTGAGAGACTACAGGCTCGAACCATACCCTCTGGCAAATGTACGTACAAAATCGTAAAATTGTATAAAAAATAAGCATATCACTGTAAAACTGAAAAGTTCAGTTAAGTGATATGCTTATTTATTTTAAGTTAGGATTTATATCCCAAGTTGTTTACTATTTTTTAATTTACCAAATATTTGTTTTCAATATTAAACAAAGAAAAATTGATATACATACAATATAACGATGGAAATAACGATACTTAAATTTGTTGCCATTCCTACAATTGGCAATGTCTTATATTTAAATGTAATAGCATATGATAATACTGAAACACCAATAGGTAATAACCAACCAATTAATAACGTTGTTTTAATCATTGGATCATCAACTGGTAAGAAGAAATGCACGAGTAAGCCCATTAATAATCCAAATCCATAATGGAATAATAAGTACTTAACAACGATTGGCAAGTATGCTTTTTCTATTTTAAAGTTTAAAAATAAACCAAGTAATATCATAGAAAGCGGCATATTCGCATTTGCAATCACTTCAAAGAAATCTATCGCTTTTCCAGGAATTTTAATACTCATTATATTTAATATAAACATAAGCATATATGTCATGAGTGGAACTGTCTTAAATAAATTCAACACCATTTTTTTGAAATCAAATTGATCTCCACCATCATTAAAGTAACTTCCTACAAAGTAAGTTACACCGAACATAATAATTGCTGTACCAATGTCTAACATACCAAAGTATAGCAACCCGTTTTCTGGCCAAATTTGAGCTACAAGTGGATAAGCAAATAATCCTATGTTTACAGATGCTGCCATCATGCCAACTGTACCTCGAATTTGGTTATTATACTTTTTCTTGAACATCCATATAACTAAAAGCTTTGCGATAACTCCATATAAGAGCATCAATATAGGCAACCAACCTAGAGATAAATCTAAATCAGACCCATTTAAATTTACTATTACTAATGAAGGTAAAGTAACATTTAATACAAGTGTTGCTAGCACATTGCCATCCGAGGCTTTAAAGAATTTCATTTTCTTTAATACGTAACCTAAAGCAATTAATAAAATTATCATTATAAATTTTTCTGTCACTTTATCACTTCTTTCATCAAACTCACATTTATATATATTAACAATTGTTTAAATTCTATGCACACTTTTTGTTTGAAATATTAATAATTTATACTAAAATTAGTTTAGTTATCCTTAACAATATTATCAAAGCTTACGTTCAAAACTTTGTCTAAATCATGTGGATTTAGTTCTATTTGATATCCTCGCTTACCTGCACTTATTATAATCGAGGATAGTGATTCAGCACTTAAATCAATTACAGTTTGAAATGATTTTTTCATGCCTATTGGTGAACATCCACCTCTTACATATCCAGTTACTTTTGTAAGTTGTTCTAATGGTAGAAGCTCAATTTTCTTCTGTCCAACAGCTTTGCTTGCTTTTTTAATATCTAAATGTTCAACTACAGGTATAACAAAGACAAAATATTCACTTTTGTTGTTCATAAATATAAGTGTTTTAAATACTTGGTTTTCTGGCTTCTGAATTAAATTAGCCACTTGATGACCATCTAAATGTTTTTTTCCTATTTTAAATTCATGAGTATGATAAAATATATTATATTGATCAAGAATACGCATTGCGTTAGTTTTTACTTTTTTCAATTTATCACCTACTTCAATGATAATTTTAATTTAAAAGGAGTGTTTAAAATGGATTTAAACCAACAACTTTCTGAACTAAAATATGATTACGTACGTATACAAAATGATTTAGAAAAAAGAGAGTCTACTGGTCATGCAACTGATTTATTAGAAAAACAACTTGTTCAAATAGAAGAAGAAATCAGCAAAGTACGCTCTCAATTAAATCAAGATTAACGAAAGGAAAACATTATGTTAATTCTCATACTTTTATTATTTACCCTTACTTATCTTATTATAAGTTATTTAAGTATATATCAACTACATACAATGCTTACTCAAGCTTTAAGATTCATAATGGGACTCATGCTTATAGTATTTCTTGGAAGTATCGTGTTTGGATTCTCCATACAAATTTGGTGGATTGTAGCAGTTCTTGTTTGTTTAGTCATTAACATAGAAATTACAGCATTCAAATATCGAATTAAAGATAAAAAAGCAACCAAGTTATTGAATTATATGACAATATTCATACTTATTATTTATGTCATATTATTATTTATTACTTTTTAGAATGACATTGTGAGTGGGACAACGAAATCTTTTTTATAAAATTAGATTTCTGTTCCACTCCTTTTTTATTTATATAAATGAGCAAGTTCTTGTAACCTTGAAGCACCTTCTGACAATGCTGAATCACTTAAAGCTAATGATATTCTTACATAGTTCTTCCCATTATCACCAAACGGAATGCCTGGTGCCACTAAAATGGATTGTTCTTTCAAGAGATATTCGACGAACACTTCTCCATCATAATTAGGAGGAGTCTGTAACCATAAGAATATACCACCTTTCATTGGTTCAAAAGGTAAATTGGCTTCTCTTAAAGATGCTTCAAATTTATTTCTTCTGTTTTTAAAAATTTCATTTTGCTTAATAAGAAAATCATCACATTCATTTAAAGCGACCGTACTAGCATCTTGTAAAGCACCAAACATACCAGCATGAGTATGTGTTTGATACTTTTTCAAGGCAGCTATCATTTCTTTATTACCTACTGCAAATCCAACCCTATAACCTGACATATTATAACCTTTAGACAGCGAATATACTTCTATTGCAGTGTCTTTTGCACCTTCTGACTGAAGAATACTTGGATTTTTCTTATCAAATCCAAATGCACTATACGCAAAGTCATGTACGATATTCGTTTGACTATTCTTAAATCTATTGATAGTATCATCAAAAAATTGTTTACTAGCTACAGAACCAGTCGGATTGTTTGGATACGTTAAATAAATAAGTTTTGTCTTATCTATAATTTCATCCTCTACATTATCCCATATAGGTAAGTAGTGATTTTCAGAAGTTAATTCTAAAGAATACGGCTTGGCTCTAGCAAGTAATACACCAGCTAAATAATCTGTATATCCTGGATTTGGCAATAATACATAATCATCAGGTTCAACAACACAAAGAGGTAATTCAACTAATCCATTTTTCGTACCAAACAAAATACATACTTCCTCTTCTTTATCTAACGTCACATCATAATGCCTTTTATAAAAATCAACGATAGCTTGTTTAAAAGCATCTTTACCATGAAATGCACCATATTTTTGATTTTCAGTTTTTTGAATAGCATTAATAAACTCATCAACAATAACTTTAGGTGTTTCACCATCAGGTATTCCTACAGCCATATTTATAAGAGGTAGTGGACCATGTTCAACCTTACGCCCCATTGTCTTTCCAAAGTAACTGTCTGGTATTTCTGATAATAGTTTTGATATCGGCACAGTAACGACTCCTCAAAATTAAAATTTTCTGACTAAAATTGTATATGAATATATTCTATCAAAGTATGAAAGTCGTACAAGCTTTTTCTTATTAACGTACTAAGAAATAAATAATAGAAAATATAAAACCTCTCAATCCAGCAAGCGGATTGAGAGGTTAAAGTTTAGTCTATTTGTTCTTTAGAACCTTTAAATATTTTCTTTTTAAATTTCATAATAATTTCATAAGAGATTGGTACTACAAGTAAAGTTAAAATTGTAGATGAAATTAATCCACCGATTACTGTAATTGCTAATGCTTTAGAAATTAATACTGAACTACCTCCACCAAATAATAGTGGCACTAGTGCTCCTATTGTAGCGATTGCAGTCATGAGAATAGGTCTTAAACGGGTACCAGCCGCTTCAATTAATGCTTCCCTTGTTGACATTCCTGCTTGTTCCATATTAATTACTCTATCAATTAATACAATAGCATTGGTTACAACGATACCGATTAACATCAACATACCGATCATACTTGGTACTGAGATCGTTTCTTGAGTTACTAATAGTCCGACGATTACACCAATTATAGATACTGGTAATGAGAATAATATAGCAAATGGTGCTAATCCACCTTTGAATGTTAATACAATAACTAAGTAGACAATAAGAATTGCTGCCGCCATTGCCAATACTAACTGTTCTATTGCTTCATTAATATCATCATTCGTACCACCAACATTTAAATCTACATCAGAAGGTGTATCGATATTTGATACTTTTTGATTTACATCTGTTGTTACTTTTGCAACATCATCTGCTGTAATTTTAGCATCTACAGATACTGAGATTTTATCATTTTCTCTAGTAATTGTATCCGGTGAAGTTGTTTTTTCTAGTGTTGCGATATCACTCAATGTAACATCTTTTCCTAATGGTGAAGTGATTTTTGTATCTTTCAACTTCTCTTCTGACCAATCTGTTTCTTCTTTCTTAGTCAGTTTTACATCAATAGACTTACCATCATCATTTAATTTAGTTACAACTTTATCTTGAGTTGTTTGATTAAGCGTCATTGCTATTTGACCTGCGGATAGTCCTAGCTTACTCGCTTTATTTTGATCCACTTTTACATCGTATTGCTCGTATGACTCTGAAAGGTTTGAACTAACATTTTCAACACCTTTAACTTTCTTCATTTCATTTTCAACATCTTTAACTGTTCCTTCTATTGATTCTGTAGATGGTCCAGAAACATTCACTGAAACTTCATTAGCTGTTCCACCAGTTGAAAAGTCTTGTTGTTTCCATTCACCTTTATGGTTTAATGAGCCTACATGGTCCATTACATCTTTACCAACTTTATCCCAATTAGGTGTGTCTTTATCATACTTCACCATTAAAGCCATATCATTTTTAGCAGATGGATTGAATGGATTTTCCCCACCTACACTGTATTGTACAAACTCTACATTTTTATCTTTTGATAAATATTTCTCAGCTTGTTCTCCATTTTTTATTACTTGTTCTTCTTTCTCACCTGGAGATGGTTTATATGTGAGAGCTAACATTTTGTCTTCGCCTGTATCAATGAATGATTTACCTATATAAGGTGTAAATACAAGTGCAATACTTGCAACTACAAGTACTATACTCAATAAGATAACTAACCATTTATGATTTAAATTCCATTTCAAAATACCTTTATATTTATTCGCTAACCACTGACCTTTTTCTTTCTTCGCCTTTTTAATACCATTTCTAAAGAATATGTGTGATAACACAGGTACAATAGTTAATGCTATAAGCAGTGAAGCTAATAAACTAAATGCAACTGCTAAAGCAAATGGTCTAAACATTTCACCTATTTGACCTGTTACAAATGCTAATGGTAAGAACACAACTATTGTAACGATAGTTGAAGACATGATTGGAATAAACATTTCTTTTGTTGCACTTGTTATGAGTTTACTACCTCTTAATGTTTCACCTTTATCTGACATTCTCCGATATATATTTTCTATAACAACAATGGAATCATCTATAACTCGTCCAATTGCAACTGTTAATGCTCCTAATGTTAAAATATTGAGCGAAACATCCATTGCCTTTAATCCTATTAATGCCATTAATAATGACATTGGAATTGAAACCATTGCTATAATGGTAGACTTAATATCTCTTAAGAAGAATAAGATAATAATAACTGCCACGATTGAACCAATTAAAGCTTTTTCTACCATGGTAGACACTGAATCTTTGATCGTAGATGCTGTTTCCATTAACTGAACAGATTCTATATTTTTATGATCTTTTTTATATGCTCCTACTTCTTTATCTACGTTATCTACTACGTCTACTAAGTTTGCATCAGTTGCCTTTGTAACTTGTAATGCTAATGCATCTTTACCGTTTGTTTTAGAGATTGAGTCACGTTTTTTCTCTTTTTTCACGTCTGCAATGTCTGATAATTTAACAGATGGGATACTTGGAGATGCGCTTGATTCTTCATCACCTGATTGACTAGCTTGTTGTGCTTGACCTGCATCACCTTGTGAAGCTTGTTGGCCTCCACTAGACGCGCCACCAGTCATTGGAATTTCTAAATCATTTAATGCTTTTATTGAAGTAAATCTACCATCAACTACAATAGATTTTAAATCATCACCAAAAGTATATAAGCCCAGTGGTGATTCTTTTGTCGCACCATCAATATATTGTAGTACTTCATCTTCACTCATGCCGCGTTTTGTTAATTCATTTTGATCAAATTCTAAATTGACTTCTTCTAAAGTTTGACCAGATAATGAAACACTCTGTACACCATCAACTTTTTCAAGCTTCGGAATTAAGTCTGATTGCATTTGTTTTGTAGCTTTTTCTAAATTATTGTTCTTATCAGAAATAGAGTAACTTACGACTGGGAATGAATACATAGACATTCTACTCATGTCAGGGTCTTGTACACCTTCTGGTAAATCAAGTGCCTCTAATTTCTTTCTTAATTCTGTTTCTGCTTCATCCATGTCTGTTTGGTATGTATATTCTAACGTAATTGCTGAAGCATTTTCTAAAGATTGACTTGTTACATTTTGTACACCTTCCAGATTTTGTACTTCTTTCTCAACTGGTTCAGTTACATTCTCCAAAACACTTTCAGGCGTTGCTCCTGGATAAGGTGTTGTAACTGTAATAACAGGTGTCGTTACATCCGGTAATAACTCTAGTTTCATTTTAAAAGCTGAATATATTCCACCAAGCAATATAATAATCGTCATTAACAAAATTGCGAACTTATTATTCAGCGAAAACTTAATCATTTTTTGGACCACTCAATTTCCTCCTATTTCTACTTTTGTAAATTATTTTATATTAAATTTCATTGTAATAACACCTTTACAGAAAGAAAGCACTAAAATTTAAAGTTTTAGTGCTTTTAATCTATATTAGTTTCTTTTGATTTTCTTTTCTATTTTTCGCTTATAAGTTGTAAAAGCTGGCTTAACCTTTTCTATTGCTGTATATAATGGTCTGTTCAGTACATAATCGAACTCACCAATCTTCTCACTTAAGTATGTTCCCCATACTCTCTTGAATGCCCATAAACCATAATGTTCGTGATCTTGATCTGGGTCGTTGTCTGTACCACCAAAATCAAATTTATCAGCACCTTTTTCTTTAGCAAAACGCATCATTTCGATTATCATACGGTGATTTGGTAAAAACTCACGATATTCATTAGATGAAGCTCCATATAAGTAATACGATTTCTTACCGGAGAAGATAAGTATTCCACCAGATAAATAAACACCATCTGGCTTTTTCTCTTTTAATTCTTCCATTTCTTGAATACGCTTTTCGTAATTACCTAATTTTTCATCAGCATCATTCAATTGGTTAACAACTTTTTTAGTTTGTCTTCTACCTTCAAGTTTTTCTTTTTCTTCTAATAATGCATCTCTTTCTTTAAATAAATCCTCCAACACATTATCAGGTACAACTTTCACTAAAAATAGTTCACAGTCTCCATCAGGATGTAAGTGATCATAAATATTCTCAAAATAAGACACATCTCTCGTTAAGAAGTTGTCTCTTTCTCCTGTTTCTTCCATGATTTGAGCGAAGATTTTTAAATCATCACGATTCCCGATAATTAACTCTGTTCCTCGTTTTAAAGAGTTTCTTACACGTGAGCGATTTCTTTTATCAAAACTTTGCATTAAATCTTCTTCAGATTGATCAATTTTAGTAATCATTGTCATACGTGGTTGAATATAAGTCTTACTTAATCCATCTTCAAATCCTTTATGTTCAAATCCTAAAGAAGTTAAATACTCAAGTACGCCTTCTGATTGGTCCACTTCTATATCTGGATCAATTTTGATTGCATAACTTTTTTCATGTCTTGCCATCTCTTTAGACAATTCAAAAAGTACTTTAACAGAAGTTTCGTCTTTATAATCCACAACAAATCCTCTAGATATATAACATAAAGTATATGGTAATTTTGGTACTTTTTTAAATAATAGTTGTGCAACTCCTGTTAACGTTTCGCCGTCACCAACAGCAATACGACGAGAATACCAACCTGTAAGCTTTTTGGATTCTGCCCACTTTGTAAGTTGCAACATATCACCATTTGGATGTTGCTTTACAAATTCATCATGTTGCTCATGAGTGATATTCATTTTCTTTATCGTCATTTATAAATCTCCTTTTTATCAATTCGTCTCTCAATTATACAATGAAACATACTACAATTTCACGCAAAAGCCCATTATTTGTTATACTTGTTTCATAAACCATACAGTTAGGATTGAAATACATGAGACAATTATTTCTATCATTTTTTATTATCCTAAATATTATATTGATTATCATTAGCCTTAACTTTGATGTCACTATTAATTATTTAAGTTATCGTATTATAGTTGTAGCTTTTACATTCTTATTAAGCATCGTATTTATACTTGAAAATGCTCGAAAATCCGTTTTATTTATAGCCATTCTCAGTACTATTATAGCATTAATCCATTTATCACTAATTATTCAAAGTGTTTACGTTAATGTTTATGCAAATTAAGTTTAAATAAATAATACGCGCCTTTTAAAAAATGCGCGTTTCTTATCTCTATTACGTTGTTCTAAAAACTCTACTATTTATGAAATATAATATTATCAATAAAATAGACACAATAATAATCGTAAACACATAAGGAAATACATCCTGTTCTCCTCTAATCCCTACTAACGGTGATACTAAGCCACCAAATAAGAATTGAGATAATCCTAATAAGCTAGCTGCACTACCTGCCCCGCCTTTATTGTTAGCCATAGCAATCGAAAATCCAGTCGTCCCAATTGCTGAAACCGGACTAACTAGAATAAAGAATCCAATTATTAACAGCCATAGTGGCCATCCATTTATCAAAGTTATTGACACAATGACAACACCTACTATTTGTATCATACCGAATAAACGCATTAATAAGTGTTCATCATAATAATCAACTAGTTTATTAATGACTTGTCCTGATAATATTAATCCAAGTCCGTTAAAAGCAAACATCCAACTAAATGCGAGTGGTGAAATATGATATACAGACTGTGTGATAAATGATGAAGCGGATATGTAACTAAAAAGTAATGCATATGTACAACCTTGAATAAATAAAGGTAATAAAAACTTTGGACTTTGTAACAAGTTTTTAAAATCATTTAAAACTTCACTTATTCTGCCTGATGAACGTTTCTCTTCCGGTAAAGATTCCGTTAATTTGATTGATGACAAACTAAACATAATTAATCCAAACACTGTCAAAAGAATAAACACCATTTTCCAAGTTGAAAATGATAAAATAACGCCTCCTAATACTGGCGCTAATATCGGCGCTACACCATTCACTAACATCAATATAGCTAAAAATTTCGTCAGTGCTTTACCTTTATATAAGTCGCTTGATATTGCCCGGGAAATAACCGCTCCAGCTCCACCTGTAAATCCTTGAATAAATCTAAGTGCCATCATGATGTATATATTCGGTGCAAACACACATAAAACTGATGCAATCGTATAAACAATTAAAGCAACCATTAGTGGTTTTTTTCTTCCAATAAAGTCTGAAAGTGGTCCGACAAAGACTTGTCCAATCGCTAGACCAATCATAAATAATGTTAATGTTAACTGAGTATTAGAAGTTGTCGTATCAAAGTCGTGACTAATTTCAGGTAACGCTGGTAAATACATATCAATCGAAAATGGCCCAAATGCTGTTAATAAACCTAAAATCACTATTAAAAATAGTGAGGGCTTTGTCATCTTTTGTTCATTCATGAAATACGCTCCTTTTATCACTCTTACCTTTCATTATATGCTTATCAAAATTCAAAAGGCAATGTAAATATAATCAATTATTAAATTGCTTTACTTTCACTATGTCATCATTCAAAATATAATAAGAAACTTAGAATCGGAGTGGAATCATGAACATCTTTTTAACTGGTGCAACGGGTTTTGTAGGTGCTGAATTAATAAAATCACTTTCAAAAGATGCACAGAAACATTTTTACATTTTATACAGATCTGAACAGAAAAAAACATTACTATTAGAAAAATTAGACCCTCAATTTCATTCAAGAATCCATTTTATTCACGGGGACATTACAAATGAATTTTGTGGAGTTAATGATCAAGTCATAAGTAATTTACCTCAAATGGATAAGTTTTATCACTTAGCTGCATTAGTCAAATTCAACTTTGAATTAGCAAATGAACTTTATCAAATCAACTACATTGGAACAAAACATGCTTTGGATTTAGCTGAACGATTACATACTAAACATTTTATTTATGTATCAACAGCCTATACAGTCGGAGAGAAAAACAAAGCCGAAGAAACATTACATTCACTTGAGTCACCTACACATAATCCATACGAAGCTACAAAAATAAGAGCAGAACATATCGTAGCACAACGAGAAACGATGGCAACTTCAATTATTAGACCAGCCATTGTTATAGGAGACTCTAAAACTGGAGAAGCAGATTCAAACTTTACTTTATATGGCTTTATGAAAGCATTAAAAGTTTTCAAAAGAAAAATAGAAAGACAACATGACAACAAAATTTATAGACTGTTTGGAAATGCGAGCCATACTTCAAATTTTGTGCCAGTCGATTATGTTGTTGACGTATTAACTGTAGCTAGTGATTACGCTGAAAACCATAAAATATATCATGCTACAAATAATCATCCACCATCGAATGAATTTATATTCCAAACAATAAAAAAACATTTAGACTTTCAACAATTAGAAGTTGCCCCACTTTCTGAAATCAACACAATCACAGATGATGAAAGAGTGCTTAATAGTTTTATTGATGTATTTGCGCCATATTTCTCGAAATCAATAGAATTTAATGATGATAATACAGCAGCAATGATGCAAAAAGCAGGACAAAGCACTTTAAAACTTTCTGAAGATACATTAGATATGATAATAGGAAAGTATTTTAATAAGTAGTCGTTGAAGATATCAGACAGAATGATATATGTATTGAACAAAAAGCTCGCCAATCCGTTATTTACAGTATACGGATTGGCGAGTTATTTATAATGTAAATTATATACTTTTTATCCACCTATATAATTCATATTAATTTTATTATTTTTACGTCTTGCAACAGTGGCTTCTGTACGTTCATCTGAATATTTATCAGCTCTTATATTCCACAAATGTTTCAAAGTAGCCAATAATTCAACATCTGTTTTATCGCTGCGTAGTTCCGACTTAATGTCATATCCATTTTTCTCAGCGAATAGACATCCATAAAATTTACCGTCTGAAGAAATTCTTGCTCTCGTACAAGAGGAGCAGAATGATGCTGACACACTTGTTATTAGCCCAAATTGGGCATGATTGTCTTTATGACGGTAGTAAGTTGCAACTTCACCGAAATAACTTGAATCAACTGGTTCAATATCAAATGATGATTCAATTTTATTCAGCATTTCTTTTTTCGTCACCACTTTATCAAAGTTCCATCCATTATCGTTTCCTACATCCATAAATTCAATAAATCTCACAATGATATTTTTATCTTTAAAATATTGTACAAGTGGCAATATTTCTTGGTCATTAACACCTTTTTGAATAACAACATTAACTTTGACTTTCAGACCAATACTTGTTGCGTAATCTATTTGTTCAAGTATTTGAGAAGCGGATATATTACGATTATTTATTGATTTAAACAAGTTATCATCTAATGCATCAATACTAACATTGACCCTTCTTAATCCCGCATTATACAAATTCAAACCATGTTTTTTTAACAAAAGGCCGTTTGTCGTTAACCCAATATCTTCAATGCCCTCTATGTTGTTTAATTCTTGAATCAATTTATATAAATTACGTCTTAGCAGTGGCTCTCCACCAGTAATTCTAATTTTTTGAACACCTAAAGAACTATACAATTTAGAAAGACGTACAATTTCTTCAAAACTTAACAATTCTTGTTTAGGTAAAAATACAAAATCATCACCAAAAATTTCTTTTGGCATACAATAATCACAGCGGAAATTACAACGATCAGTAACGGAAATTCTTAAATCCCTAATCGGTCTTCCTACTTTATCTTTGATAGGTTGATTCATCGTAACGCCTCCTTACCTAAACAATAGCTAAAGTTCGTTTTTTTCTAGGTCTTCAATGTAATTAATATTTTGATACCAGTTTGTTGGATCATTAACAAATTCTACATTTAACCACTGTGAAGGCTTATTTTGATATATTTTTTTCATTCTAAATTCTTCTTGATCTAGAGCATCTTTAATATCCTCTTCTACACGGTGACTGTAAAATGCTAATGTCGGCATCTTTTTACCATCAACTTCATATCCAGCAATATCTAACTGTTCTTCCATTACGCGCGAAATAAAAAATTGATACAAATAACTTATTGCTTTTTCTGTTATTTTTGGTGTATCACATGCAATAACAAAGTAGCATTCTGTATCATACTTCTTCATCACGCTGTAAATACCTCCTAAAGGTCCATTGTTCTCATACTCAGGCAAATCTACTACAATGTCTTGATAGTTGTTAAAAGAATCTTTTAAATCATCACTAGAACTTATGACAACTTTTTCGAATAAATTAGTTTGATTTAAAGTTTGAATGATTTTTTCGTAAAAGACTTCTCCTTCTATTGTAGCTAATGCTTTTGGTGAACCAAATCTACTGGATTTTCCTCCAGCTAGAATTATTGCTATCATTTTCTTTTTACCCTCCACTGACTGGTGGAATAAGTGCAACGATATCTTTATCAGATACAATAGCAGTATCTTGCACAAATTCCTCATTTACAGCAAGTTGAAAAGTTTCAGTTTCTAGTTCAGGATGCTTTTCAACTAAATATTGCTTAAATTTTAACACAGAGTAGTCATTGTTAAGAGAGATTTGCTCCTCATTTGTGTTTACTATTTCTTTTAAATGAGCAAAATACAATACTTTCATCATTCACCCTCCATTTTAATTGAAGAATGGTATTTTTTTTGACTTCCTTGCCATTCTTCTCCATCTTCCCATATTTCTTTCTTCCAAATGGGTACAATTTCTTTAATTCTTTCAATCGCATATTCATTTGCTTCGTACGCATCTTGTCTATGCGGTGAAGAAACGCTAATGACAACAGCAATATCAGAAATTTGTAACTCCCCAATTCTATGTGCTATCGCAACAATCGTTCCTGGCCATTTTTCATATATTTCATCACCAATTTGTGACAATTTCTTCTCAGCCATTGGTATATAAGCTTCATATGATAAATATTCTGTTTTAATACCTTTAGTCCATTCTCGAACGTGACCTGTGAATACAACTACTGCGCCTTGCTTCTCATTTAACGTCCATTCTCTATATTGTTCAGGATTGATAGGATCGTTAACAATTTCAAACTGCTTCATTTGTTCACCTACTCTTTTTCTATCCAATTTTGAAACCAGTCAATAAATGATTTGTTTTCCTTTTTATCAAAAGCATTTAGTATATAAATGACATTTTGCAGTTCATGCTCTAACCCATTTTCCCCATTTTGTAAAAGTACTTTTGGAAATTTCTCGTGTTTAAATCCCTCAATCAACAGTATATCTGGTTCAATAGATAAATCCTCATCTATTATCTGTTGTAGTGATTTATCTACTTTAGTAACTCTTTCTATTAATTGTTTACCTAATACAATGCTTTCCTCTGCACCACTTGATATGAATGATAAACTATCAACTTCTTTATGGTTCATTGAAATATCTTCTATACCATGGCCATGATGTTTGATAGTAGATACAGTCATTTTATTTTCATGACAAACTTTAATTAATTCATTTATTAAAGTTGTCTTACCACTATTTTTATATCCTACTACTTGTAATTGTTTCATAGATTTAATTCACTTTCATATGATAGATGATCGGTTAGTAATACTTTTACAGTATCACCTTTAGCATACCCTCTTGTTCCACTAGGTAAAATAATCATACCGTTACTATTTGCAATAGCGACAATTGCATTAGATTTATTGAAACCAGATGGCTCTACATATACACCTTCATTAGTGAAATGAGCCTTACCTCTTATAAATCTCGTAAACGGGTTAGCTTTCTTAAAATCTTCAGCAAGTATAGCATCAATAATAACCGGGTAAACTTCTTGAGCTGCCATCATTTTCTGGATAGTCGGCTTTGTAAACAATTGAAACCCTGAATAACATGCAGATGGATTACCAGACAAACCAAATAATATATTATGGTCTTTATAAGCTACTGTTGTTACGCTTCCCGGTCTCATTTGTACTTTGTTAAATAATACATTTGCACCGATAGCTTCATAAACTTTAGGTAAGTAATCAAAATCTCCTACAGATACACCACCAGTTGTAATCACAATATCATGCTCTGACATTGCTTTTTCAACTATATCTATACATCCTTTGAGATTATCTTCTTGTATTTGATATGTAGTTGCTTCAATGTTAATCCCTCTACATAATGATTCAATCATTGGACCGTTTGAATTTCTTATCTTTCCAGGTTCTAAAGGTTCATTTGGACCTACTAATTCACTTCCAGTTGCAATAATGGCAACTGTTGGTTTTTGATAAACTTTCACATTTTGATATCCAAATGTAGCTAAGACAGCAATGACTCCACTATTAATAAGTTTACCCTTGTTTAATACAATGTCATTTTCTTTACATTCTTCACCTTTAAATGCGATGTTTTCACCTTGTTTAAAAGACTTGCGTATCGTAAATCCTTTTTCATTTTCTGTCGTTTGCTCGAACATTACAACTGCGTCAGCACCATTTGGTATCGGTGCTCCAGTCATAATTCGAACTGCTTCGCCATTTTTTATTGTGACATCTGAAGCTGTTCCTGCTCCAATATGATCTATAACTTTAAATTGAATTCTATTATTACCATTAGCTCCTTGTGAATCTTTACTATTAATAGCAAAGCCGTCATAAGGTGATTTATCAAATCTAGGTATATCATACCTCGCTTTTACATCTTCAGCTAATATAGAATTTAAACTTTGTTCAATTGGTAACGTGCTTACTTCTTTATGTTTCACTATTTTTATAACACGTTCTATCGCTTCTTTAACAGGTATTGGTGTTCGCATTTCAACAGCCATTTATTAGCACTCCTTGTCATTTTTTCTTTGCTTACATGTTATAATATTTTTAAGAAAGGATGATTATAGTGTCTGATTTTACACATTTTAATGAGCAAGGCCATGCAAAAATGGTTGATGTCTCTAATAAAGAAACAAGCACGCGTATTGCAATTGCAAACACTAGTATTAAAGTTAATCAAACAATTTATAACCAAATACAAAACGCAACAAATAAAAAGGGCGATGTACTCGGTACTGCACAAATTGCAGGTATTATGGCTGCTAAAAATACGAGCCAACTTATACCGATGTGCCATCCACTCCAATTAACCGGCATTGATATTTCATTTGACTGGGATAATGATAAGACATACACATTAAACATCTCTGCTACTGTTAAGACCAAAGGCCAAACAGGTGTAGAAATGGAAGCATTAACTGCTGCTAGTGTTACTGTTTTAACAATTTATGATATGTGTAAAGCTGTTGATAAAGGTATGATAATCGGCGAAACATATCTATCACATAAATCTGGTGGCGTTAATGGCGACTTCAACCGACAATAATTACTTATTAAGCTCATGTACTAAATGATTGATTTCTTTAGTGATGAGCTTTTCCATTGCCAACTTGACAGCACCTGTTGATCCTGGGATGGATATAATGACTTGTCTTCCTTTAGTTCCAGCAATTGCTCTCGAAAGTAATGCTCTAGATCCTACATCTTCTGTATAACTTAAGTATCTAAATATTTCTCCAAAACCTTCAATTTCTTTATCTAATAATGGTTTAACCGCTTCTATCGTTACATCTCTTTGACTTATACCAGTTCCACCAGTAGTTATGATGACATCAACATCTGTATTCAACCACTTATTAATTTGATTTTGAATTTGTATGATATCATCTTTAACAATTTTATAATGATCGTTATGAACCTCAACGTTTAAATTTTTCAAATGTTGCTGAACAAGCTGGCCACCTTTATCAGTCTCTTTCGTTCTCGTATCACTCACAGTCAAAATAGCTACATTTATATTTCCGTCTATTCTATCAATGACACTCATCCCAACATCTCCTAACCAAACATATTCTCTACAAATTGTCTTCCGTCTTCTACTGAATCAATATCATGAATTAATAATCTCCCATTATTAAAAGCGACTACTCTATGATCATCATATAAATATTGAATCATATATGCATTTGATCTATGCAATAATCCATTCTTTGCTATAAATTTCTCAATTGCTGGACGGTTTAGCTTTTCATTAATATATTGAACCGTATGACGTCCACATAATTCAGTAATTTGTTGTTCTGATGCAGAAAGTTTAGAATATGTCGGATGATCACCACAAGTTTCACAATCATTCCGTCTCATTTGATCAAAACCAAATGTTTGATGCTCTCCATACCATACGTCTCCGTATGTGATTTTAGGTGTAAATTCAAATCCTGATAATATTTTTAAACCATCTGCGACTTGTAAGCTCGTAGCCATCGTTACAGCAGGATTTATTACGCCCACTGTGTCGCATGTTCTATTGATAACAGGTAATTGAGGGAGTACACAATCAAAGCAAGGTGTAACGCCTGGTATAAATGTAGCTTGAACATATGTTGATTCTAAACATGCACCGTATATCCAAGGTATGTTCATTTTATAAGCAAAGTCATTGATTATCAGTCTAGTATTAAAATTATCTGTTGCATCGATAATGATGTCAGAATATCTCGCTACTTCTTGTAATAACTTTGCATCACATTGAGCGATATAAGTTTTTATTTGAATGTCTTCACGTATCTTTTTTAAATGTCTTTCTGCAGCAACAACTTTAGGTAACATTTCTTTAATATCTTTTTCGACAAATAAAGTTTGTCTTTGTAAATTAGATGATTCTACATAATCTCGATCGATAATGTTTAATCTATTTACGCCTGATCTTGCAAATTGTTCCGCAACATGTGTGCCTAAAGCACCCATTCCTACTATAGTGACATTACTCTTTTCTATTTTTTCTTGTCCTTGTTCTCCAATTTTATCGAATAAAATTTGACGAGAATAACGTTCGTTCATTTTTATCAACCTTTCACGAATCTCTTTAACTCTATTATAGAATGAAAGCACTTTATCCTCAATTAATAGAGAACCTACTCTTACTTAAAAGAGCAGGTTATACTATTATAATATCCTTTTTTCTATTTTTGTCATATGCATCATTGAGATAAGTGCAATTATTCCAGTTAAAGCTAACAAGAAAAATGCTAAATGATTTGAACCCATAAAGCTTGTAACGAACGAAATGATTAAAGGCGGGAAGAATCCACCAAGCCCTCCCATCATAGATACGACACCATTAACAACGCCTGCTTCTTTATTGAAATATGTAGGTACAAGTTTGAAAATCAAACCATTTCCAATACCGGCACAAATACTGATAGTTAAACATCCAATCGTAAATAGTAAAATATTATGTGCTATCGAAAGTATTAAAGCTCCTGAGATCATTCCAATGAAGAAAATTTTAAGAACATTTAAAGCGTTAAATTTATCGCCTAACATTCCCCCTATTGGTCTTAATAAAGTTGCTATAGCTATGAATACACCTGTTCTAATACCTGCGTCTACTTTATCTATTTCAAAATGATCAACTAAAAAGTTTGGTAAAAATAATCCAAATGCTACAAACGAACCAAAAGTGATAAAGTACCAGAAACTAAAGTAATGAAGCTTATAATTATTTATAACTTGTTTAGTTTGTGACACCATTGGTATTTTAACTTTAGGTTCATCTTTATCACCAAAAATAAACATTAACACTGCAAATAGAGCCATAATGATTAAATATAATTGCACAGTATGTTGCCAACCTATCGTACCAGCAATAGGTGGTGCTAAAAATGAAGAAACAGCTGTTCCTAAATTCCCCATTCCATATATACCATTCGCAAAACCATGTTTTTCTTTAGGATAATATTTAGGAATAGAAGTTACACCAACTGAAAATACTGCTCCACCAAGACCGATGAAGAAACCAGCCACCATTAAACCAGCTGTTGATTGCGCTTGACTCAAATAAAATACTGGAAATAATAAAATAACAAAACTGATTAAAAAGACTAGTCTAGAACCTAATAAATTTGTATAGTATCCAATTGGTATTCTCAAAAAGGAACCTAATATAACTGGTATCGCTAAAATAATTGCTTTTTGTCCTTCTTGCACATTAATGTCTTGCGTAATGTAAGGCATTAAAGGTGCTAATATACTCCAAACCATAAAACCTGCCATTAAACTCAAAGTTTGAAGCGGTAACTGAACTTTGCCTATGTTGTTTCTCATCTCTTTTCACCCTTTTTTTCATTTGAACTTTATTAACGTACATTTCATGCTAATTGTAGGCCATTTGTGAAAAGATGCACATAAGGATATACCCTTAGAAAAATAAGTAAAATCCCTATATTACAAATGAGGTAAATTTCGTAATTTAAGCAAGGTTAAATTCATAACTTCTTTTGAGTTTATATTATATGGCCTGCGTGCTTATCTGCAATTTTGTCTAGATTTGTTAATTATAAAACTACATAATTTATTAATAAAAAAAGCCAGACGACTATGACGATATTAAATCGTTAGTTGTCTGGCTTATTCAATACTTTTTAAAAGTCTAATAATTTTTTCTTCATAGCATATTCAACGAGTTCAGGACGAGATTTTAAATCTAGTTTGTCCATAATGCGTGCTTTGTGTGCTTCTATCGTTTTGACTGAAACAAATAGTTTTTCAGCAATTTCTTTATTTCCAAATCCTTTTGCAATTAAAGGAAGGATCTCTAATTCTCTTTGAGATAATATTTTAAATGGATCAGAATGATGCACGCCATCTTGTTTAGGATTAACTAATTCATTTACTAATGAACTTGTAACTTTTGAATCTATATACATGTTTCCTCTATGAATTGTTCTGACTGCATTTATTAATTCTTCATCTGGCGCATTTTTTAATATATAGCCTTTTGCACCACTTCTTAGAACATGGAATAAATATTCTTCATCATCAAACATCGTTAATATTAATATTTTTGTATTTTTAAAATCATCCGAAATCTTTCCTGTCGCTATTAGACCTGATTCTCCTGGAGGCATGCTCAAATCCATTATTAGGACGTCTGGTTCATGTTTTGCCACCATTTGATATGCTTCTATCCCGTCAGCAGCTGTAGCTACTACTTCCATATCTTCTTGATAATTTAATATCATTGAAAAACCAGTTCTCACTACTGCATGATCATCTGCAATTACGAGTTTCATGTTTCTTCCCCCACTGTTATCCTATTGGCACATTTAATTTTACATTCGTGCCTTTTCCCAGTTTACTTTCGATATTAATTTTACCACCAACAATTTCAGCACGTTCTTTCATGCCATAAATACCAAGTCCTGAACCTTTTGGCTCACTACCCAATACAAAGCCATTGCCTTGATCTGCAATTTCAACTTCAATCATTTGACCATCACATGTCATATGGACATCCACACTATCTACATTAGCATATTTTAATGAATTAAATACGGCTTCTTGCACAATTCTATAAACGACAGTCTCTATTTCTGGATTAAAGCGTTTAATTGATGAATCATAATGATAAAGAACCGAAAATCCAAAATTTTTCTCAAGCTGTTTAAAGTATGATTTAAATGCTGCATTTAAACCTAAATCATCTAGAGACGATGGTCTTAATTCTAATGATAAATTTCGAATGTCATCAATCAATCTAGACATTAAACTTTCAATTTGTTGTGACTGTAACTTTAATTGGTCAATGTCATCTTGATACTTGAGTAATCTTAATTCAACACTAACATTTAATAATTCTTGGACAACTCCATCGTGTAATTCTCTTGAAATACGTTTACGTTCATTTTCTTGTGCTGAAATTGTTTTTTGCATCATTGTTTGTTGATGAAGTTTTTGTTGTCTCTCAATTTGTGGTGATACATTTTGTAAAGTATAAACTTTAACATCATCTTCTTGGCTAATTGTTTGGTAAGTTGCTGTAAATGGTTCAACTGTGCCGCTATTTGTTTGCATAAATACTTGGAAACTCGTGCTACCAATTTTTGAAGATTCTAAAAAACAATCTTTACATGATTGAAGCGCATACTCATTAGAATAACCTTCACAACGACTACATATCGCATGCGTTAACGATGGTTGATTATCTTCTGAGATCACTCTTCTAGCAGCTTGATTCATATTTATAATTTGGCCATTACTATTTAAAAACACGATCATCTCGCTCGTTTTCTCGTAGTACTGTTTTAATATATTCGTCAAGATGGATGAATCTTGTGAACTCATGAATTAATCATATCCTTTCCATAAAATGGTCCAAAACGTGTGAACTGGTCAATATCAATTTCAGGTAATGGTTTGTTGTCTCGTTGCCCAGATAAGAGGACACCACACACTCTATTGTGTTTCCATAAAGGCATGGCTATAAGTGCTGTTAGTTGTTCACTTTGAATTATTGGATAGTTGAACAATTGATCGTTATATGGACTTTCTTCTATATTATTAATAATGATTGGTTTCCCACTTTTCATTACTATTCCCGCTATGCCTCTGCCCTTTCTTAATTCGATGTTTTTATATCTATGATTCAGATTTCCAGACACATATTGCCACTTTATGTGACATAGCGCAGACTGTTCTGAAGACATGGCTAATCCTACAAAATCAAAATCATATGTATTACGAATTTGATTAAGTTGTTCCTGAAAATTAAAATCATTAGACATATTATCACACCTCTATCCATTTTAAGTATATTTTAATTCGTTTTATGTTTTCTGTAAATGATATAGCTTCTACTAAAGTAGTTTAAAGGCACACTCCAAACATGTACCAATCTAGTGAATGGCCAAATACTTGTAATTAATAAACCTAAAATAATATGCGCTTTAAATGTCAACGGTACATTTGTCATTAATGAAGCATCAGGATTAAAAATTAATAATCCTCTAAACCACACTGATATCGTTTGTCTGTAATCAAATTCAGGCGTTGTTGCATTTGTCCATAGTGTTGCAACACAGCCCATCACTACGATTACTAACAATAATATATTTACAATAATATCTGATGCTGAGCTTAACCTTCTTACATTATCTTTTGTTATTCTTCTAGAAGTTAACAAAAACATTCCAATTAAAGTTGCAATTCCGAATAAACTTCCGATATATACTGCACCAATATGATACATATGGTCACTTACACCAATAGCATTTAACCATTCAGCAGGTATACCCAATCCAACAATATGACCACAAATGACAGGAATGATACCTAGATGAAACAGAATACTTCCCCACATTAAATGTTTTTTCTCTATAAATTCACTTGATTTTGCTGTCCAAGAAAATTGATCATATTTAAACCTAAAGATATGACCTACAATAAATATCGCAACACATAAATAAGGAAATATAACCCATATAAATTGATTAATCACAATTTGTCACCTTCTCTTGTTCTACCACACATGATTTTAAAGTTTCTCGTAATGCTTTTATAAGGTGGAAATATGGACTATTTTGTTCTCCTAATGCTTTTAATAATTCAAAAGTACCATCCTCTATTACCATCACTACAAGTGTTAAACTTCCTTGTGCTCTACTGTCACCTCTCCATTCTGCAGCATATAAAAACTCCAGCATAAGAGGCAAAAAGTCTGACAGTTCACTTTTAGGCATTTCTAAGCCAAACATTTCATACAAAACTTTCAATCTCGCTAACATCTGACCTCTTTCTTTTTGTTCAGTTAATTTATTATATGTCATATATAAAGTTGTCTTCTTTTCAAAATCAAAAGTTCTTGTATACACTTCTTGAATATCATCTAACGATATATCGTGCATGTTTGTCCAATATTGTTGAACTTCTTCATATCCTGGATGTTGTTCATTAAATGCTTTTTCAAATGCTTTAGGATGGAAATCTAATTTTTCTGGATAAGTTAATTGATTACTGAAGAATCCAAAGCTTTCTTTTAATTGATATAAGGCATTTAAATTAATCACGGAAAATCCCTCCATAGAAGTTTTCGTTATAAATCTCTTGTCCAGATTTATTTTCTGGTAAGCTCTGAACACCACAACCATCACAATTAGAACCGAACATTTCGTCTCCATACCCTTGACTTCCTTGCGCTCTATACGTATCCATGTATCCCTCTTTATGAGAAGTCGGAACTACGAAACGGTCTTCATGTTTCGCAATAGCAAGCAATCGATACATATCATTCGTTTGTCTTTCTGATAGGCCAACACGACTTAATCTAGAAGTATCGAATTCTTTACCACTTGATTTAGCTCTCATATAGCTACGCATCATTGCCATTTTTTGCAATGCATTTTTAACTGTTTTCGTATCTCCAGCAGTTAACATATTAGCTAAATACTGAACTGGCAATCTCATTTCTTCAATTGCAGGGAAGATCATATCTGGATTTCTAATAGAATCTTTACCTTCAAAGTAATTCATAATAGGACTTAATGGTGGGCAATACCAAACCATTGGCAACGTTCTATATTCTGGATGTAAAGGAAACGCTAATTTATATTCAATAGCTAATTTATATACTGGTGAATTTTGAGCCGCTTCAATCCAATCTTGAGATATGCCATCTTTTTCAGCTTGTTGTATAATATCTTCATCATATGGATCTAAAAATAAATCAAGTTGGTTTTGATATAAATCTTGTTCATTCTCAGCTGAAGCCGCTTCTTGAACTTTATCTGCATCATAAAGTAGCACACCTAAATAACGCATACGTCCAGTACAAGTTTCAGAACATACAGTTGGTAAGCCAGCTTCAACTCTAGGGAAACAGAATGTACATTTTTCAGCTTTATTTGTCTTCCAATTAAAATACACTTTTTTATATGGACAGCCTGTCATACAATGTCTCCAACCTCGACATGCATCTTGGTCTACCAATACAATTCCATCTTCATCTCTTTTATACATTGCGCCTGAAGGACATGATGCAACACAACTCGGATTTAAACAGTGTTCACATAATCTAGGTAAATACATCATAAAAGTTTGATCAAAATTAAATTTAATTTCTTCTTCTATTTTTTGAATGTTAGGATCAGTAGGGCCAGTTACATGTCCACCTGCTAAATCATCTTCCCAGTTAGGACCCCATTTAATATCTAATTTTTTACCTGAAATAACTGATTCTGCTTTTGCAACTGGTGAATGTTTACTTTCTTTAGCTGTTGTTAAATGATTATAATTGTATGTCCAAGGTTCGTAATAATCTTTCATTTCTGGCATATCTGGGTTATAAAATATTTTACCAAGTGCCATTTTAGACAATTTGCTACCTGATTTTAATTCTAATTTCCCTTTTCTATTAAGCGTCCAACCGCCTTTATATGTTTCTTGGTCTTCCCATCTTTTTGGATAACCTATTCCCGGTTTCGTTTCAACATTATTAAACCAAATATATTCAGCACCAGGTCTGTTCGTCCATGTACTTTTACACGTTACACTACATGTATGACACCCTATACATTTATCTAAATTCATAACCATAGCTACTTGAGCTTTAATCTTCAAGCCAATCTACCTCCTTCATTTTTCTAACTGCAACATATACATCTCTTTGGTTACCGATAGGACCATAGTAATTAAAACCGTAACTAATTTGAGCGTAACCACCGACTAATTGCGTTGGTTTTAAATGTATGCGGGTTGGTGCATTATGTGATCCACCACGAGTATCAGTTATTTCTGAACCTGGTGTTTCAATATGTTTGTCTTGTGCATGATACATAAACATTGTTCCTCTAGGCATTCTATGTGATACAACTGCTCTTGCTGTTACAACACCATTTCTGTTATATACTTCAAGCCAATCATTATCATTAATGTCATTTGCTATTGCGTCTTCTTTAGAAATCCAAACTGTTGGACCACCTCTAAATAATGTCAACATATGCAAGTTATCTTGATAAGTTGAATGTATATTCCACTTCCCGTGAGGTGTTAAGTATCTTAATACAAGTGTATCCACGCCACCTTTTATTTGTTTGTCTTTCGTTCCGAATACCATTGGCGGTAATGTCGGTTTATAAACTGGTAAGTTCTCACCAAACTGTAAAAATACTTCGTGATCAATATAGTAACTTTGTCTACCAGTTAATGTTCTAAATGGTACATATCGTTCAATATTAGTTGTAAAAGGAGAATATCTTCTGCCTAGTTTATTAGACCCCGGAAAGACTGCTGTTGGTATAACTTCTCTTGGTTGAGCCGTAATATTTTGGAATGTGATTTTTTCAGAAGCTCGTTCTGCTGAAATATCTTTTAAAGGCATACCAGTTTGTTCTTCCAAGTCATCATATGATTTTTGCGATACTTTACCATTCGAAGCTGATGAAACGTTTAATATAACATCTGCTACTTTTCTTGCTGTATCCATTCTTGGTAAACCATTCTTAACTGTGTCATCTTCCCACGTATCTAACATAATTTTTAATTCATCATATTGTTCTTTAACTGAAAAGCTTACGCCATGAGCACCTATTTTTCCTTTTTCTAATAATGGTCCCACTGAAACGTACTTATCATAAATTGCTGTATAGTCTCTTTCTACTACTGCAAATCCTGGCATCGTTTTGCCTGGTATCGGTTCTATTTCACCTTTTGACCAGTCTTTTACAATACCGTATGGCGTTGAAATCTCTTGTTTAGAATCGTGTGCTAAAGGTGTTGTAACAACATCTTTAAATGTGCCTTTCATATGCGTCTTAGATAATTCTGAAACGGATTTAGACAATGTTTTAAAGATATCCCAATCCGTCTTAGATTCCCATAATGGATCTACTGCTGGATTAAATGGATGAATAAATGGATGCATATCTGTTGATGAAATATCATGCTTTTCATACCATGTTGCAGCAGGTAAAACGATATCTGCATATAAAGGTGTAGACGTCATTCTGAAGTCTATAGCGACTAATAAGTCTAACTTACCGTTTGTTTCTTCTCTCCAAATAATTTCTTCTGGCTTTTCTGTTTCATTAGGATTTGCTAACAAACCTGATTTAGCTCCTAATAAATGTTTCATAAAATATTCTTGTCCCTTAGCAGAACTTGAAATTAAATTTGAGCGCCAAACGAATAATGTCTTAGGATGATTTTGTTTAGCATCTGGATCTTCTATAGCAAACTTAGTCTTTTTATTTTTCACTGAATCTACAGCATTTTTAATGATTGTTTCGTTTGAATAATCTCCTGATTCTTTTGCTTCTTCACCAAACAATAAACTATTACAATCAAATTGTGGATATGAAGGCAACCACCCTAATCTTGCAGCCAATACATTGTAATCAGCAGGATGTTGATGTTTGAGTTCGTTAGATAAAGGTGATTGTAATTTATCTACACCTGATTCTTCATATTTCCATTGATCAGTAGCAAAATAGAACCAGCTGGTTGCATTCTGTAATCTAGGAGGACCTTGCCAGTCTTTTGCAAAAGCAATCGTTGACCAACCTTCAATAGGTCTACATTTTTCTTGGCCAACATAGTGTGCCCATCCGCCGCCGTTTACTCCTTGACATCCGCATAACATCACAAGATTTAAAATCGAACGGTATATTGTATCAGAGTTAAACCAATGATTTATTCCAGCACCCATAATAATCATCGAGCGTCCATTAGTATCAATTGCATTTTGAGCAAATTCTCTAGCAACTTGTGTAACAACTGATGATTTAACTCCTGTTATTTTTTCTTGCCATTTAGGAGAATACATTGAATTTTCATCTTCATAACTTGACGCTTCAAGTGGATGATCAAATCTTTTGATACCATATTGACTTGTCATTAAATCATATATAGTCGCTATATAAACTTTTTCTCCATGTTGATTTTCAATTTCTTTAGCTAAAATAGGTCTTTCAAAAATACCATTTCCTGAGTTATCAAAATATGGGAATTGTACAGTCATAATTTTTGAATTATAATCTTTTAACGTTAGAGCTGGATCAATAAATGTGCCATCTTCATTTTCTAAATTTAGATTCCACTTAGCACCTTCTTCATAACGTTGACCCATAGTTCCATTAGGTATCACAAGTTTCTCTGTATTTTCATCATAAACAACAGGTTTCCATTCAGCATGTTCTGTTTCCATACCAATATCACTTGATCTTAAAAATCTACCTGCTTTATAACCATCACCATGTTTTTCTAATTTAATAACAAATGGCATATCTGTATATTGTTTAGAATAATTTATAAACATTTCTTCTTTATTATCTTCGTAATATTCTTGAAGTATTACGTGCGTCATAGCTTGAGCCAATGCTGCATCAGTACCAGGATTTGGTGCTAACCAATTATCAGCAAATTTCACATTTTCCGCATAATCTGGTGCTACTGAAACAACTTTCGTACCTTTATAACGTACTTCAGTCATAAAATGCGCATCAGGTGTTCTTGTTAAAGGAACATTTGAACCCCACATAATAATATATCCAGCGTTATACCAATCACTTGATTCAGGTACATCTGTCTGTTCACCCCAAATTTGTGGAGAGGCTGGAGGTAAATCTGCATACCAATCATAAAAGCTCAACATTTCTCCACCCAATAAAGAGATAAAACGTGCACCAGAGGCATAGCTAATCATAGACATTGCAGGTATAGGTGTAAATCCAGCAATTCTATCTGGCCCAAACTTTTTAATAGTATATATAAGTTGTGCAGCAATAAGTTGTGTGACATCTCTCCAATTAACTCTTACGTGTCCACCTTTACCTCTAGCACTTTTATACATTTCAGCTTTAGTTTCATCTTCTACAATAGATGACCAAGCAACGACAGGATCACCATATTCACTTAAAGCAGCTTTCCATAATTTCCATAGTTTTCCCCTAACATAAGGAAATTTCACACGTAATGGACTATATTCATACCATGAAAAAGAAGCACCACGAGGACATCCCCTAGGTTCGAACTCTGGCATATCAGGTCCACAAGATGGATAATCAATCTGTTGGTTTTCCCAAGTTATAACACCATTTTTCACAAAAACTTTCCATGAACACGAACCCGTACAGTTAACACCATGAGTAGTTCTGACCACTTTGTCATGACTCCAACGCTCTCTATACATCTTTTCCCATTCTCTACTTTTCTCTTCTAAAATCGACCAGTTACCATTAAATTTCTCTGTTGGCTTAAAGAATTTCAAACCTAACTTAGACATAGATAGTACCTCCTAATATTTGCCCTTTATAAACTACTTAAATTGTAATTTTTTTCACAAACTTTTTATATTAGGGGATTACCTATACATTGTTACGAAATCCCTATTGTGTTAGTTATGACATTTTATAAAGAGGGACATAATTCCGAGAAATGCCCGTAAGAACTAGTGTCTAAGGAGCATTATTCGGAATTTTGCCAGTTAGCACAGTCTAAGGAGCATTATTCAGAATTCTGCCAGTTAGATCTTTCTAAGGAGCACTATTCGGAATTCTGCCAGTTAGAACTTTCTAAGGAGCATTATTCAGAATTTTGCCAGTTAGCTCAGTCTAAGGAGCACTATTCGGAATTTTGCTAGTTAGAACTTCCTAAGGAGCACTATTCAGAATTTTGCCAGTTAGCGCAGTCTTAAGGAACACTATTCAGAATTCTGCTAGTTAGCGCAGTCTTAGGAACACTATTTATATTCAAAAATAAAAATCCCCAACCCGAAATATCGTTTCGGATTGGGGGATTTGCTTTATTAGATATATACTGATCTATACTATTTTATTTCAATTACTTCATCTGCTAGAGTTTGAACTTCTTTTTTTGAATGAGACACAAGTATAATTGGAATTTGCCATGTTTTAAATATATATTTTATAAGTTCCATACCTTCTTCTTTAGTTTCATCGTCTAAACTTGAAAATGGCTCGTCTAATAAAAGTAAGTTTGGCTTTACGCTGAGCACTCTACATAATGCAACTCTTTGTGATTCTCCACCTGACAACGTTGATGGATATTGGTTTAAGCAATTTGCTATACGTAAATGATTGATTAACTGCTCTGTTTCTTTATTTGGCGACTTCATATAATGTATATTTTCTTGTACGGTCATATGGGGAAATAGTTGATAATCTTGAAATAAATATCCAATTTTTCTATCTTGAACTTTTATAAGATGTTGTTGGTAGCTTAATTTTTCTTTCTGAATTTCAATATTATATTCTTCCGCTTCTTCTAAACCAGCAATAATGTTTAATAACGTAGATTTACCTATACCTGATTTCCCTACTATGGCATAAATTTTAGGTTCTGTAGATTGGATATTTAATGTGATTGTTCTATTTTTAATTAGCTTTTTTATAAAAATTTTAATCATAAATACCTACTCCCACTTATGACTCTTTTGATTTAATAAATTGAGTGAACTGATTACGCATACCGCAAATGCTATGAGTACAATAACCCATAACCAAGCTTTATGTTCTTCACCAGCTTGTACTAAGAAATATATTTCTAAAGGAAGTGTGTTGGTTAATCCTGGTATGTAACCTGCCACCATAAGTGTTGCACCAAATTCTCCTAATCCTCTAGCAAAGCTCATTACAATTCCTGAGAAGATAGACCGTTTTGATAAAGGTAAGATAATTGTTCTAAATATTTTACCTTCACTCGCTCCCATTGTTCTTGCTGAGTTGAGCATTTTCGGATTAATTGATTGAAAGCCATTTATAACATGTTGATACATTAAAGGTAAACTTACGATCACTGCTGCAATTACTGCACCAACCCATGTAAAAATGACATTAATCTGAAACACATCATCTAAAAACTGTCCAAAAATCTTATTTTTAGAAAATACAATTAATAAAACAAATCCCATAACAGTTGGAGGTAAGACAATTGGTAGCATAATTACACTTTCAATAATTGGTTTTAATTTACCTTTATAGTTGAACATCAATTTAGCCAGAATTATACCTAAGATACATACGATGATTGTACTTATTAATGTTACTTTTATCGATATCCATAATGGCGTTAAATCTGGCATAGTCTTATCCCCTAACCTTCAAAGTGATATGCTTTAAATATTTCTTTTGCTTCTTTAGATTTTAAAAATTCAAACCATGCTTTTGCTTCTTTCTTATCTGTAACAAGTCCTGCTCTATATATAATTGGTTCATCTAATGGTGCATCTGCTAACTTAACTACATTATCTACTTTTTTATCTTTTCCTTTATACATATCAGTAGCATATACAAATCCAGCTTCAGCATTTTCTTTTTGGACGTAATTCAATACTTGTTTTACATCTTTTGCAAATACAAAAGTACTTGTCATACCTTCATATAAATCTTCTTTTTTCATATAATCTATCGCATAACGACCTGCTGGTACACTTTTCGCTTCTCCGATAGCTACTTTATCTGGTGAGCTAACGTCTCTTAATTCTTTAACAGTAGAATTCTTATATTTTATGATAATGAGTTTGTTTTTAGCATAATCATAAACTTTAGAAACTTTATTTTCATCTTGTAGTTTATCAATATCTGAAGTATTGGCAGACATCATAACGTCTACATCTGCTCCAGCTTCTACTTGTTTACGTAAACTACCTGAACCACCATAGTTAAATTTGATATTTGTATTAGGATGTTTTTTGTAAAATTCTTTTTCCAGTGCTTTCGTTACATCAGTTAAACTTGCTGCAGCTGACACAGTTAATGTCTTACTTTCAGATTCCTTTTTAACTTTATCTTGATTAGACTCTGTGTTACAGCCAGCTAATACTAATAATAAAGCTATTACTAACATTAATAATCTTTTCATTATTTTGTTCCTCTCTATAGTAAAGAATGTATAAGCTTAATTTACACCTTTCAATATGTTTATGAAACCCTTGTGTATATTTTTTCACAAATACTCCTTAAAATCTATCTTAATTTTTATAAATAGGCATTTCTCATTGATCTTTAAGGACACTCCCTTACTTTGTTATTATATAAAAATTTGCTAAAAGTTCTTTTTCTTTAACTATCAACCATTTATAAGTAATATTAACTTATCGAGAAATATATAAATGGGGAATATATATGAAAAATAATATGACTTATAATCAACCAATTTTAAAATTTAAAAACAATAAATTTATAGATACAACAGATTGTTACGTAAGTGAATTCCCTCTCACAATCATGATTAATGGCGAAGAGTTTGCTACTATTATTTGTTCACCAAATAATTTAAGAGAACTCGTTATTGGATTTATTGCATCAGAAGGTGTCATCATAAAAAAAGATGAAATTAAACAGATCTTAATAGATGATTCTAAAGGCTTTGCCCACGTAGAACTAACTAAAGAAATCAATCCTGATAATAAAAAGTATACACAACGAATGATTTCCTCTTGTTGTGGTAAAAGTAGAGCGTTTTATTTTAATAACGATGCCGTAACTGCTAAAGTATCTCAATCAAACTTAACCATTAGTCCTGAACAAGTTATAAACATGATGGATAAGCTACATACAGAAAGCAAGATATTCAAAGAAACCGGTGGATTGCACAATGCAGCTATAAGTGATGGACATTATTTTTATGAACACCGTTCTGATATCGGTAGACATAATGCCCTTGATAAGTTATTCGGTTATTGTATAGAACATGATATTCCTATACGAAATAAAGTACTTATATTTAGTGGTCGTATTTCCTCGGAAATATTAATTAAAGCAGCAAAAATTGGTGTAGGTATTATTTTATCAAAATCAGCTCCTACTAGTTTAGCAATTAACTTAGCAGAGGACTTAAATATAACAGCAGTAGGTTTTATTAGAGATGATAGCTTTAATGTTTATAGTCATTCAGAGAGAATCAATACAGATAATCAAGATTGAAAAAGCTTAATATAAGCATATTTTAATCTGTCATCTACTCCCAATATAAAGATTAGAGGCTCGGACAATTCATGTGTCCCAGCCTCTAGTCTTTATTCATATTCTTTAAGCGCTTCATATTGATAACCACTATATATATAACCTTGTTTGACGTACATATCTTTAGCAGTATCTTCACCATCCGCCACTAATATAATTGGCTTTTCTTTAGCAAAGTCTGCAACAAAAGCTTGCATCTTTGTACCTATACCTAACTTTCTATAGGATTCTCTTACAGCAAAGCTATCTAACTCTACATAAGTTTCATGATTCCAAATAAGTAATGTACCAGCTGGTTTACCTTTATAATATGCTAATACTTGAACAGGATTATCTTTATTTAATTGTTCTTTACTGACTTCAATTTTTAAATTTGCATAATCTGTACCGTATTTTTTATCATACTCATAAGAAAGATTTAAAAAATCAACAAGATTATCTTCATTAGTTGTTACAACATCAATATCATTATGATTTTTACTTATAAATTGCTTATCAGTATTAATATATAATTCGATCCAACTATATTCATAACCTGTTTCTTTTAAATACGCTCCTAAAGAATCATCTATCTTATGATTTTCAGGGAAGACAAATTTTAGAAACGGTTGTTCATGTTGATCATGTAATTTTTTTAACATCTGTTCATCTTTTTTGAATGTTTCCAAATCAGGCATGAGTTTGTATACTATTTTATTTGAATCATATTGAATATGCTTATCTAAAGTATGATATTGGATATATCGATCTGTTTCATTCAATACATCTCCATCTGTTACTATATCTATAAATGAAACCATGTTATTTCACCTCGTTAATTATTTCTTAACCTTTTAATTTCCGGTATGTTCTTTAAACTAAATAATAACATAGTTGCTAGTATTGCTTTAACAATATCTCCAGGAAGAAATGTAGCTGCTAATATGTATCTTTTTGAAATTGATATGTTCATAAATTCACCCATGAAAAATCCACCAATTAAGTTTAGTAATATTACCCCGATAATAATATTAACTGTTAATGCATATGCAAATGTTAACTTCTTCCACTTAAAATCTATAAATAAGCCAATTAAAAATGCAACAACTGGGTAACCAAATAAATATCCGGCAGATGGTCCGAAGAATACACCTAAACCACCTCTTCCACCAGATAACAATGGTAGACCTGTAGCAACAAGTAATAAGAATATAACAACACTTGTTGTACCTCTTTTATATCCAAGTAAACAACCTGCCAAAATAATACCAATATTTTGTAATACAATAGGAACTGGCATAAATGGTAGTGGTATTGGTGGTATAAATGCCAATACTGAAATAAATGCTGTAAACATTGCTATCATAACGATATCTTTAGTCTTCAATTTCTTCACTCCTAATATTAGATATCGATATTATACCACATTGTTAACTTCATTTAAATATAGGTTAACGATTAGTTGTAAAATGTTGAGACTGCTCCATACAATGCTGAATCATTACCTTTAGATGTTGTTTCAATAATTGCATGACCATAATTTTCAGGAAGATAATCGTCTATAAACGGTTCAATTAATCCAATTAGTCTTTCTTCTTGTTTAGATATTCCCCCACCAATTAAAATTAGTTCAGGATCAAACATGATTTGAATTTGAGCAATACCTTCCGCAACGTGATTCGCCCATTCTTTTAATATTTTCATAGCTTTTTCATCATTTGCGTGTGCTTTATTAAATAATTTTTCAACAGTAATAACTTCCTTATATTGTTCTTGAATGGAAGTTTTCAATGCTGTAGTTGATCCTCTATCTTCATATGTCTTACCCGTATTTTTATCATATAATAAATACCCGATCTCACATGCTCTATATTGTTTACCTTCTAATAATTTATCCTCGTAATACGCTCCACCAATTCCTGTACCTATCGTTAATAAAAATATAGATTTGACATCAGTATTGTAATCAATTAACTCACCTAATAATGCACTGGAAACATCATTGTTAATCTCAACATTTCCAGCGATATCTGTTAATGCTTTTTTAAAATTAGTACCATTATAGTACGGAATTGTCGGGCCAGCATATGTGATTTCCCCTTTTTTTGAATCTACAACACCAGCAGTAGATATACCAACATCAGGATTATTTAAGTTGAACTCTTGTTTATAAGTTTCGATAATTCTTATAACCTCTTTAACAATGCCTCTATCTTTATTATTTGGGGTCTTTACTTTTTGATAGCTATATAAATTTTGTTCTGAATCAATAACTCCAGCTTTTATAAAAGTGCCTCCAATATCTATTGCAATTTTCATAGTATCCTCCTATTTTGACAAATGTTGTGTCATCAACTCTTTCGCCAATTTAACATCTTTATTTGAGATGGCGTCTACAATTTGTTTATGTGTTTCACTCGTTTTGATATAGTCTATATCTTTCCCTTCTTCTTCAATATGATAGAAATACGATTGTATAACTGAGCTCAGTTGTTCAAATAATATATTGCCTGTTGAATGCAAGATAGATTGATGGAATGCTTTATCGTTTTCATAATGATTTTTTACTTCTTCTTTAACGATAGCTTTCATCTGACTTATATCTTTATCTAATTTAACAATCTCTTCGATAGCAGCACATTCAAATATAATTCTTAAGGAAAGTAAATCTTGTTTTGAACCATTAGCGACTTGAAAGCTAAACAAGAAACCTTCTACTAAACTCGAAACATCTGGTGCTTTAATTAAAGTTCCCCTTCCTTGTACTGTTTCTGTTACACCTGTATGTTCAAGATAACTCAAAGCTTCTCTCACAACTGATCGACTTACGCCATACATTTCTGTAAATGCCCTTTCTGTTGGCAATCGATCTCCTTCAGTTAAACCTTTATCTAAAATATATTGCTTAATTTCTTGTAAGACTTGAGATTTTAAACTTTGAACTTCTATTTTATTTAATTTACTCATCATTTTTGCTCCAATTCTTCTATCCATTCAATAACTCGAGACAGATGCCTATTAATAATTGCATGTGCTAAAGATAAATCTCTTGATTCTATCGCTTGTATAATTTCACCATGCTCTTTATAAGACTTTTCAATATCCTCTTTATCAACAATTTGATTAAACTGATTTTTATCGAAGTACTCTTTAATTACTTTACTCATCGTAATTAAAGTCTGGTTGTCAGTAAATAAAATAATCGTTTCATGAAAGGCAGAATCATATTGAGCTAATTTTTGAGATTGCTCAAGTGCATTATAGTAAATTTCGTTTATATTTCTTAGTTTCGTTGCATCGATTGGAATTTTATTCTCGATAATTAATCGTATCGCACCTAACTCTAATATTTTACGGACTTCTAACAATTCTTTTATTTTGAAGCCATGTACTTTCATATGAGATTCAAACAACATAGATAAATGGTTGTTTTTATCAGTAATGAACATTCCACTTCCTGACTTAACTTGTATAAGCCCACTTTGTTGCAATCGACTAATTGCTTCTCTCACTACAGTTCTACTAACACCAAGTTGCTCGATTAGCATTTTCTCTGAAGGCAGTTTATCTCCATTTTTAAATTGATGTTCAGTTATATATTCTTTTAAATTTTCAACTGCTACATCAACTAACGATGTTCTGTTCATCATGATTTACTACCTCCTCTTTAATAATTTATTTTATCATAATTAACTCTACAAATAATAAAAACGATTGACATACGTAATTGTATTCGCTTACAATATGATTATAAATTGGTCTGACAATATTATCAATATATAAATAAAAAGGAGTTTTTAAAATGAAAGGTTTATATTCTGCTTTACTAGTACCGTTTGATGAAGAGGGAAATATTTTAGAATCTGGTTTAAGACAAATCATCCGTCAAAATATTGAAGAACAAAAAATTGATGGATTATACGTTAATGGTAGTTCTGGAGAGAATTTCTTAATGAATACTACTCAAAAAAAGAAAGTCTTTGAAATCGTTAAAGATGAAGTTGGCAATGAAATAACACTTATTGCTCAAGTTGGTGCAATAGATTTAAATGAATCAATTGAGTTAGGTAAATATGCAACTGAACTTGGTTATGATGCTTTATCTGCAGTGACACCGTTCTATTATCCATTTAGCTTTGAAGAAATTAAATACTATTACAATGCAATAATTGAAGCTACTGGAAACGATATGATTATTTATTCAATACCTGCTTTAACAGGTGTTAACTTATCCATTCAACAATTTGAAGAGTTATTCGAAAATGAAAAAGTTATTGGAATCAAATACACTGCAGCTGATTTCTTCTTATTAGAAAGAATTAGAAAAGCTTTCCCTGATAAACTGATACTTTCTGGATTTGATGAAATGCTTATCCAAGCAGCTGTTTCAGGTGTTGATGGTGCAATTGGATCTACATACAATATTAACGGTCAACGCGCGAGACAAATTTTTAATTTGGCAAAAGAAGGCAAAATCCAAGAAGCATACAAAATTCAACATGAAACAAACGACATTATAGAACAAGTACTTGCATTAGGTATCTATCCAACATTAAAAGCTGTTCTTTCAACTAAAGGAATTGAAGCTGGAGCTGTTAAACGTCCATTAGCACCTCTAGATGATGCTTCATTAGAAAAAGTTAAAGAACTCGTTTCAAAATACAACTTATAATTTATTGATGAACAAAGGGGATGTCATACTATGAATGAAGTAGGTTTTGGTACTGGAAACTGGATAGCATTAATCATTTATTTATTAGCAACATTATTAGTCGGCGTATACTTCACAAAGAGAGCCGGACAAGATACAGAATCATTCTTTAAAGCTAAAGGAAGGATCCCTGCTTGGGCTGTAGGTTTCTCAATATATGCCACTACTTTAAGTGCTATAACATATATGGGAACACCTGAAAGAGCATTCAATACGGATTGGTCTTACGCAGCTGGGAACATAGCTATTATCGCTATCATACCTTTGCTTATATATTTCTATATTCCATTTTTCAGAAAGCTTGATGTTACAACAGCTTATGAATATTTAGAAGCAAGATTTGGTATAGTATTACGTGTCATTGGATCATTAGCATTTACTTTATTTCACATTGGTCGTGTTGCAATCGTTATTTATTTGCCAACACTAGCCATTACATCTGTTTCAGATATTAACCCATATTTAATCGCTGCATTAGTAGGATTATTATGTATGGTCTATACATTTTTGGGTGGTATCGAAGGGGTTATCTGGAGCGATGTTATACAAGGTATTATTTTAATTGGTGGTGCAGTTGCTGTTATCTTCCTTGGTGCATTTCAAATCGATGGAAACTTTGCAACTGTAGCTCAAGAAGCGATGCAAGACAAAAAATTAATTTCTGTAGACAACTGGAAATTCGGAACAGCAGCGGCTGCAATTCCAATTATATTCATTGGTTCTATATTTAATAACTTACATCAATATACTGCCAGTCAAGATATCGTTCAACGTTATCAAACAACAGGTTCAGTATCATCAACAAATAAATCATTATGGACAAATGGGATATTAGCATTTATAACAATTCCTATTTTCTATGGAATGGGAACAGTATTGTATTCCTTCTATAATAATGTATCAACATTACCAGAAGGGTTTAACACATCAGCAATCGTACCATATTTCATACTTACACAAATCCCTCCATTTGTTGGTGGATTATTAATAGCAGCAATATTTGCAGCAGCACAATCAACAATTTCATCAAGTTTGAATTCAATTTCAGCGTGTGTCATTGTCGATTTAAAACAACGTTTTTCTAAAAATAATAACTCTGAACATGATGTATTATTTGCAAGAATCGTTATTATCATTGCAGGTATTTTTGGTACAATAGCTTCATTATATTTAATCAATCAAGAAACAAATGAAACATGGGACTTATTCTTGCTTGTAACAGGATTATTCGGTGTACCGATTGCCGGTGTGTTTGCAGTAGGTATCTTTACTAAAAGAGCAAATTCGTATGGCGTTATTATCGGATTAATCGTAGCAGCAATCGTATCTTACTTTATCGGTAAAACAGAAATCACACCATTTACAGTATCAGTTATTGGTTTCTTCATAGCATTTATCGTAGGATATTTAGCAAGCTTACCATTCTCAAAACATAATAAGAATATCGTAGGTTTAACAATCTATACAATTAACGATCAGTATGTAAAAGACACTAAATAAATTTTTATTAATAAATAGAACAAAACAGAGAAAATCCTAGGGTTTTCTCTGTTTTGTTATTTTCTAATATTGGGAGTAAGAAGAATTGTGCTCCTTAGAAAGCTCTTACTAGCAGAATTCTGAATTGTGCTCCTTAGAGTGCTCTTACTGGCAGAATTCTGAATTGTGCTCCTTAGAAAGTTCTTACTAGCAGAATTCTGAATTGTGCTCCTTAGAAAGTTCTTACTGGCAGAATTCTGAATTGTGCTCCTTAGAAAGTTCTTACTGGCAGAATTCTGAATTGTGCTCCTTAGAAAGCTCTTACTAGCAGAATTCTGAATTGTGCTCCTTAGAAAGTTCTTACTAGCAGAATTCTGAATTGTGCTCCTTAGAAAGCTCTTACTAGCAGAATTCTGAATTGTGCTCCTTAGATTGTTCTTACTAGCAGAATTCTGGATTTTGCTCCTTAGACACTACGTCTTACGGACATTTCTCGGAATTATGTCCCTTACATAATACAAAAACGCGCATTCATTAGGCTTAACTAATGAATGCGCGTTAATTTATTTATAAGCATCTCAATTCTAACTTATATTTTTTATTTATCAGCTTTTTTAAGTAACTGTTCTTTCAAGTATTTACGTTGCATTTCTAATGAATATGGATCGTTATACCAGAATGTTTCTGCATCTATTTCAATTACTTTATCATTTTTAACTGCTGGTATAGATTTCCAAGCTTCTGTTTTTGTGAATTCTGGTTTAGGTTGTTCTTTTGATAAAGGTAAGAATAGATAATCTCCTGAATATTTTTCAATTTCTTCTTGAGATATTTTTTTCCATCCGTCTTTCTTAACATCTTTATCTACACTTTCAGGCATTTTTAAATCAAATGCTTGGTATAATACTTCAGTTCCTCTACCCCAGTTTTCACCATAAGTATATATATCTTTTTCAAATGCTTCTATAACTGAAACTGTTGTATCTTCACCGATTTTTTCTCTAATTTCTTTTCCATCTTTTGCTGTTTCTTTTTTCCATTTTTCTACCCATTCTTTAGCCTTGTCTTCTTTACCTACTAATTTACCAAGTTCTACTTGCATATCTAGGTAATTATGTTTTACGTAATCGTATGGAATTGTTGGTGCTATTTTTTCGTATTTCTTCAAGTTCTTATCTGAATTGTATGTAATGATTAAATCTGGTTTCAATTCTGCTACTTGCTCAACATTGTCTTCACTAACTTTCTTAATGCCTTTGATTCTATCTTTAAGAATTGGTGTTTGATCTGTTGAAGCCGGTACGCCTACTGGTTTAACTCCTAAATGTAATAATCCACCTACATATGATGGTGCCAAAACTACAATACGTTTAGGTTCTTTCGGTATATCTATTTTTTTCCCGTCGTCTAATTTATAACTTACTGTTTCTTTACTTGATTTAGTTTTGCTATTGCTTTCTTTATCATCTGATTTGTTACCACAAGCAGCAACTATCAATGCTAAAGCCATAACTAACGTTAAAAGTTTTCTCATAATTGTCCTCCAATTGATAATGAATATCATTCGCATCTTTGTTTATTATATAACTGTTATTATGTTATAGCAATAACATTTTTCAATTTTTATAAAACTTATTTACTAAAAATTTTCAAAAAAAAATCTATCGTAAAGTTAAGTTACACCGCTTCAACGACAGATAATAAAAATTATTTATTTTTAGCTGGCAATGTTTTAACAAATGTAAATAATACAACTGTTTGGAAAAACAGCATAATGCACAAACCAATTCTTATATATAAATGATCAATCATCCAAATTGAAAAGCCTACTACGATATATACACTTATTAGTAGTTCGAATTTTTTCTTTAATGTATACCCTTTATATTTTTGAAAATCTTCTACATATTCTTTATATACTTTCGTACTTACAAGCCATTTATGGAATCTATCTGAACTTTTTGCAAAGCAAAATACTGCCAATAATATGAATGGTGTTGTTGGTAATAAAGGCATAACTGCACCTATAAAACCTAAAACTGTTGCAATTGTACCTACCGATATTAACACGTACTTCATGTGGTAACCTCTCTTCAAACTGATACCTTCATTATAAGAATGTGGTATCTATAATTGCAAGTAAAAAAATCGCAACTTATTGTTTATTAATATCCCAAATGCTAAAATTAGTTAATTAACATCATTCAGAATTGAGGGACCATAATTGCAAAATAATCAGTTAAAAGGTACCATGCTCGTTATGTTTGGTGCTACATTTTGGGGGTTAGGTGGCACTGTTACAGAGAAACTATTTACTGAATATGGCTTACCTATTTCTTTATTTGTAGCAGAGCGTTTAATTTTGAGTGGCTTTTTCTTATTATTAATTGCTAAATTTATTCAAAAACAGCATTTAACACATATTTTTAAAGTTAAACATTCATTATTACAACTCATCATATATGCATTATTTGGCATGTTAGGGGTACAATACACATTCATGGCTACGATTGATAAGGGAAATGTTGCTATTGCCACACTATTACAGTTTTTAGCGCCAGTTGTTATATTACTTTATTTACTAATAACTAGAAAAAGTAAATTTAGATGGGCAGATATTATTATAATTGTATGTTCTTTATTCGGTACTAGCTTACTTTTAACGAATGGTGATTATTCTACATTATCTGTTCCACCAAATGCAATTGTGTGGGGATTGTTAACAGCTTGTGCTGCTGCTTTTTACACTGTTTACGCAGTGAAATTATTTTTAAATTGGCCATCACTTGTTGTTATTGGCTGGTCAATGTTTATAGGTGGAATTGCGTTATCTTTAATCAACTTAGATTTTTCTTTTCCATGGCATTTACTAGATTTGAGAGGTGCTATTTACTTTGCTTTTGTAATTACTTTCGGAACGATGTTTGCATTTTGGATGTATTTAGAAAGTGTAAAGTATATAAGCCCTCAAACTACTGCATTATTTGGTGTACTTGAACCTGTAACAGCTGTTATTTCTTCTGTTCTTTGGTTAAAGGTTCCATTCGGGATATATCAACTTGCCGGTATGATTGTAATTCTCGCTGTCGTTCTTTATATGTCAATTGGAATGAAACCTAGACGTAAAAAAAGGATAAAAGCACAACAAAATAGTGACTTTTAATAATAAAAAAGACGAAAAATTATCTAATGTTAATTTTTCGTCTTTTTTATTATTGAATGTTATTTCTTTCTTCTCGTGCTTTCTTAGCTAATTTTGTAATAGTGACATCATCCATTGGCGGATTATGTAATCCAGCACGAATATCTCTATAATATCTTTGTAATGGTCTTTCCATTTGTAAGCTTTTCGCACCAACGATTCTCATTGCAATATCTATAATTTTGATTGAATGATTTACGACAACATGTTTAGCTACACCGAGTTCAACATCTATTTGCGCATCAGTTATTGAAGGATTTAAATACTTATCTATCACACTATAAATATAATGTCTTGCTGTAGTAAGCTCTAATTCCATATTTCCGATATTTTGTTGTACTGCTGGAATATCAGCTATAACACCTTCAATACTTCCAGGGCTATATTCATTTGCAAAATCGATTGCATAATCACGCGCCGCTTGACCGATACCTAAATAAACTGCAGGAATATGAAGATTCCACGGATTTATATTATTTCCTCTCGGTCCATTAGCAACTTCTACTAAATATTTTTCATAAATTTTAACATCGTCTAACACTAAATCATGGCTTTCAGTAGCACGCATACCTACCATATTCCAATTTTCAGCAATAGATAAGCCTTCTGTATCTCTAGGAATCAAGAAAAATCCAAGCGCTTCTTTTTCTGGGACATATGCTCCTACTAAAAAGTGTGTTAATCTTTGACTCATTGTAGTAAAAGTTTTAACACCATTTATAATATAATGGTCTCCTTTATGTTCAGCGTTTGTACTTGGTCTCGCACCTCTTGTAGGGCTACCTGTCTCCGCTTCACTTACGGCTCTATTTACAATCGCACCATTCACAACTTCTTTTGCAAATTCGTCTAATAATTCTTTAGTCCATAATTTTTCTTGATAGATTTGGCCAACTACTCCCATATGCCATCCAATTGCTAAAGCTGTTGCACCGTCTATTTTACCTAATGTTTCTTGAAATAATACGACATCTTCTGGAGTTGCACCTTCTCCGCCGTAAGATTTTGGAAGTACAATTTTAGTATATCCTTCTTCAATTAACCAATTAATATTTTCATATGGAAATTCTGAATTTAAATCATTTTTCTCTGCATACTTTTGCAATGATTCTTTATGATCTTCTATTTTATCTATCCATTTTTTCTGGAATTCATTTTTAATAAATAAATCTCTACTCATTGTGTCCACACTCCTTAATAACACTTTATCATTGTACTTAATTGCTTTCAATATTAATCCGACTATATTGATAAGTTTTTAACAAAAGAAAAACTGCCAACTAAATCGGAGACTTTGTCGACAGTTTAAAACAAAGCTGATGATTCATGTGATTATCAGACTTTGCGTTTTATTTTAAGTGATTAAATATTAATAAGACTCCCCTAATTCATTAAAGTCTTGATCATTATATACATCTTCATCTAATTGACCTGTCATTTTAGCAGTTGCTGTACCAGCTAACATGGAATCATTGACATTCAATGCTGTTCTACCCATATCTATAAGTGGTTCAACAGATATTAACACACCTGCTAATGCAATAGGTAAATTCAATGTAGATAGGACAAGTATAGCAGCAAATGTCGCGCCACCACCTACACCGGCTACACCAAATGAACTAATTACAACTACACCTATAACTGATAGGATAAATGGTAAATCTATATCTATACCAACACTTGGTGCAATCATCATTGCTAACATAGCTGGATAAATACCTGCACATCCATTTTGCCCTATAGATAAACCAAATGAGCCGGCAAAGTTTGCTACGCCTTCTGGAACACCTAAACGAGTCGTTTGAGTTTGTACATTTATTGGTAAAGTTCCTGCACTTGATCTAGATGTAAATGCAAACAACAATGCTTCACTTGTCTTTTTAACGTATGTCACAGGGTTCAACCCAACAACTGACACTAATATTAAATGAATAATATACATTGTAATTAATGCGGCATAAGAAGCAAGAACGAACTTACCTAATGTCCATACTGCTTCAAAGTTACTTGTCATTACAGTTTTAGTCATAATCGCTAAAATACCATAAGGCGTTAATCTTAATACAAAAGTAACAATACCCATAACTAATGCATAAATCGCATCAATCCCTCTTTTAAGCAAGCTACCTTTTTCAGGTTCTTTTCTCATTACACGTAAGAAACTAAATCCTACAAATCCTGCGAATATCACTACAGCTATCGTTGAAGTGCCTCTAGCTCCAGTGAAATCTAAAAATGGATTTGCTGGTAATAATTCTATAATTTGGCTTGGTAAATTATTTGCTTCCATATCTTTAGACGTTTGTTCGATTTCTTGTCCACGACTATTTTCTACATCGCCTAAATCAATTTGTGAAGCATCCAAATTGAATAGCATTGCGTATATAATACCTACTAAAGCAGCAATAGCTACTGTTCCTATTAAGAAAGTAAATATCCAAGCTCCAACTTTAGCAAAATTTTGTCCAATCGTTATCTTTGTAAACGCAGATACTATTGAAATAAATATAAGTGGCATTACAATCATTTGTAATAGTTTCACGTAACCAGTACCAACAATATCAAACCAAGACGCTGTTGTTTCAGTAATTTTAGAATCCACACCATATATCAAGTGTAATGCTAAACCAAATACAATACCGATTCCTAAACCGATAAGTACACGTTTAGAGAACTTCACATGTTTCTTTGTTAAATAACCTAATAAACCTATAAATAGTAAGAAAACAATAATATTTATAACAATCCAAAACGTTTCCATTACTTGACCTCCCAATCCTTTTAATTCCGATACATTAAATAAGAATACACGTTAAAAATTTTATTTGCAATACGTTTTTATATTTCTAAATTTTTAGATAATTCATTAAAGACTCACGATTTCTTATCCTTAAATCTGAACTGAAATAATAAATCAAATTTAAGCATACAATTTTAAAATACAAAAAATAAAATACTCCCAATTCGTAATTATGAATTACGGCTTAGGAGTACTTTTCAGAACGTGAGTATATCATATTCAATTATGCAAACTATCTTCAAATTCCCATCCTTTTTCAGATAAAATATTTCGATAAAAAGAATCTTTTCCTATTAGTTTAATTTCATCTGCTAAACTTTCAACTTCATCCAAATGATGCGTAGTCAAAATAATAAGTCTCGATTCTTTTAAACTATTTAATAATTGGTGAATGTCATACCTAGATTTTAAATCTATCCCTACTGTTGGTTCATCTAAAATTAATATACTAGGATTACTTAATAATCCAATTAATAAATTGACCTTCCTTTTCGTCCCACCAGATAGTGCAGAAATTTTAGCTTTTCTTTCAAATAAATTAAGTTTTTCACAATAGTCTTCTATAAGATTAGAAGAAATTGATTGTTTACTAAGCGCTTTAAAAAATTCAATATTTTCATTTACAGTCAGATGCTCAAACAAAGCTATGTCTTGAGGAATATATCCAATTTTTTCTTTAATTTCTCTATTACTTAATCGTTCTCCAAAGTACTTAACTGTACCACCATTTGCTTTTTCTAGAGCAGTTACGATTCTTAAAAGTGTTGATTTACCAGCACCATTTTCACCGAGTAATACAGTTAGTGTCTTGTCTTTAAAAGTCGTATTAAAATTTTGAAAGATTTGTTTATCCTTATAGCTTTTTGATAAATTTTCTATTGTAATCATCAAGACACCTCCTATATTTGGATATATAAATACAGACAACTAATCGCAATTGACCACATAATAGCCATAAATAACTTGTGGCTAAGTGTATTAATTTTAAATAACAATATACTTAAGCCAAACTCATATGCTATAAGGATACATAGTGTTGTTACATAAAATAAAATACTAAGTGACCATGACAGTATTAAACTTACAGACAAAATGATTAAAAATAACAAAATAACATGTGTCATGACATAAAAAGTATATAGCTTTAATTTTGTGCCATTAAACATCATTAATCTGTCTAATGCTGCATTTTGCTTAAGACGTTGATGCAATACCACTTGGCTACAACTCACTATTAATAAAAGTGCAATTATTGCGCCAGCACTAATAGAAACATCCGCATTCTTTTTAACAGCATGGTGCTCCATTTTCGAGTGAGGTGTATCTTTTTTATATTCTTGTTTAATTTTATCCATGCTTACTTTATGGTCAGCTTTTTTTAAGTGATCTTGAATAATAACGGGTATCTGTTGTTTATACAAAGATTTACTAGTAACTTCTAAAGCAATTTCACCAATAAAATCATCTTTATAATATAGCAATAAGGCATCTTTTAATCGATTTTCTTTTAATCTATCATTGAAATCTTTTGGAATTTGTAAACTTACAATTGCTTCTTTCTTTTCAATAAAATCTTCAATATATGCTTCATCTTTCGAAATATGGATCACTTCTAAATACTTTGTTTGTTCTAAATTATGAATCAACTCTTTGGAAGATGCAGATTGATCCATATCTTGAACAGCAATAGGCATTTTGAATAATTTGTTTGATGTTGTTTGAGCCATTAAAACTACAGAAATTGTCAGAACCAATATTAACAGTAATACCACATATTGTTTCCATTGTTTCAAAACAACTAGATTGAACATTGGTTTCATTGGCGATACCTCCAATATATCGAGGTTGTCAGTAAGCCTATCATAATTAAAATATTCCAATAAAACATTGGGTGCAGATCAATAATGTAATTATTTAAAAATAGCTCAAGCAATTGATTATACACAATTGTAAAAGGTAAACTTTCAATCAAACCCCCACTTAAACCTTTTAAATAAATAATAGGAATGATCGCACCTGAAAAAAGCAAAATTACTAACGTTAATCCTATCTTCAATATATAGTTGATTGCATTTCTAAAAGCAATATCTATAAAGATAAATGAACAAGTTAAAAAGAATAAATAATATGACAAGCTCATAATAAGTGCATTTAAATTATACATTTCAAACTCCGGTTTAAGGAATTTAATTATTATCCATAAACCCACTACACTCCATAAAATTGTATAACCTAAACTAAATATACCTCTTACGATTGTGAGCTTTTCATACGAGAAATGGAACATGCTTAATCTTTCTTTCAATGCATCCTTTTGATTCATTTTTAAAATACTAAAAATAGAAAAGAAGAATAAAAATATAGATACAAAATAAATTGAAATCGTATAATAACTTAATGTATCAAATACTTTTACCGGTTCTTCATCAAAAGAACCACTTCTATTTAGCCCTGTAAATAACATATCCGTCATCATTGTTAATAATTCATTCTCTGTAGCATTTGGATAAAGTGAAGCATAAGACATTGCCCCACCCATAGATAACATTAACCGACTGTAAACAGAATCTGTTAGCTGTAATATGATAATACTTTCCACTGATTGTGTATCAAAAGTATTAACTACAATTGGTAACTCTCCATTTTGATAAAAAGCTTTTGTCATTCCGTCCTTAAATATAAAATACCCATCAATTTTCTTTTTTTCTAATAAATTATGTGCTCTTTTCTCATTAAAATGCTTTATTGAAAGATCATTACCTAATGACTGACCATCTCCAATAGCATTTAAAATCAATTTTGTTTCTTTAGACTGATCTTTATCAACTATTCCAATTGTAAAGTTGTCATCTTTTTGATTCATCTGGTTAACACCAATCATAATCGCTAACACAGCTATAAATAACAATAAAATATAGACAATTAAATACCACTTTTTAATTAAAAAAGAGTGGTATATGTTGAACAATTTGATTGTCGACATATTACCACTCCTCTCTTAACTATTGAAGTTCTTTAGCAAGATCTTCACCAATTTTTTCAGTTTTATCTTGCATTTCTTTTGTTAAATCCTCAACTTCTGAATCTGATAAACTATTAAAATCAATTGCGCCATCTTTTTTGAATTTAATGTCTTTTTTCAGTTCAGTATTACCATCCATAATTAACTTGATATTCTCTCCATTAACATCGAAATCGACATTTAATTTTTGCTTTTGCTGATTATTTTTAGTGTCAGTTGTCAAATTATGGTCGTAGTTAAGATCAAACGGTTGACTAGTTGCATCACTGAACGTTAATTTACCTTTGTCAGTACGTTTATCTCCATCTACTTTAGATGTGTTATCTAATTTTGCAGTTGTCTTACTGTATGAATTTTCTTCAATTACTAAATCATATTTATCTTTAATTTCATCACCATCAGTTGATTTACCTTTTAATGAAAGTCCACCATCTTCTCCTGGCATTGAAATTTTGTAATCTACTTGAACACCATCATCAATAACGTTTGTACCTTTGATATTAACTTTTTTATTATCTTGATTTGTAATTGTTAAATCACGTTTTAATATTTCTTTACCATCTACATAAATAATAGAATTGACTTTAGGATATTTTGATTCCTTTTCATCCTTAGCGTCTTTTAGTAAATCATTAATTTCTTTGTCGTAATCTTTGATGTTACCTTGTTTTTCAGCAATATTTTTGATGTCTTCATCTTTTTTAGCTTCTTCAAGCATTGCTACAGTGATTTTTTTAGTATCTTTAGAACTTAATTTCATTGTTAATTTTTTCAATTCTTTTTCATCATCGAAAATTTTAACTTTTTCTTTATCTTTTTTAAAGTTATCATCATCTAACTGATCAACGAACAAATCGCTATAACGTTTAGATATTTTATCAATATCATCTTGAGATATTTGTGAACCAGATAAGATTGTATTTAAATTTAAAGAATCATTTGTGATCTTTTGTCCTTCAGTAGTTTCTAAAGGTTGACCTGATGCTTTTTCAACACCTTTTTTAATTTCATTATTTTTCACTTTGTAAACATCGTTAAATAATGGTGATTCTACATATTGATTATTTTTATCAGCACTCCATTGGAAGTTTCCAATTTTATTATCTGCAATTGTTGGTTCAATACCTAATTTTGAATTTTCTTTTTTAGGATCATGCCCTACATTTAACACTAAATTAGTAGAATCAACTACTGATTTTGGAACACCTAACTGTGAAATTAACGATTCAGGTAGTTCCGCTCCAAATTTTAATGAAGTTTCATATGACTCATCTTGCATTTTTTCTTGAAATTCAGCTTCATTTTCAAATCTATCATTGAAATATTCTTTCCATGATTTTGCAGATTCTTGTTCACTTAATAAGTATGTATTCTTCGGCGTATTTGTTAAAAAGTAATATGTTGCTGCTCCACCAATTCCCACTATTGCAATAAATGCTACTACAATTCCTACTATGAGTAACTTTATTTTAGTAGACATATAAACACCTCTTTTTTTTTATATTTATAATAATATCATAACAAATATTACAACTATATGGCATAATAATTTTTAAATATTTATATTTTTTTGAAAATACACATTTTTCCTGGTTTATTATAACTTTCAATCATTTTATTTTTATTTATTTTGATAATTTGTAATTTTGATGGCCACAATGCTGGAACGACCATTTTATTTTTGATACTTTTCCATAATGGATCTATATAGTAATAATGATTATCGTCAAAGCCTATTAACAATGTAACATGTATATTCGTCACAAACTCTTTTTCTTTATTTCCTAACTTGAATGTTTTATTTATCGGAGTCTGTCCTAAAGTTGTATGATAAATAACAACAGGGTTACCACTTTTAATTATTTTCTCTAAATCTTTAAGTTCTGTTCCAGTGCCATCTACTATATCAGTATCATATCTATTTAAAAATGAGGCTAATACATTAGGAAATATCGTTTGATGGTGACCAAACTTAATAAAAAAATGATTCCCTACATATCCTTTCTTTGGATCATAAGGATGAGTTGGCCAATCTCTCATAATGGTCGTCGCATCAACCTTTTTATTATAGTAATTTAACAACATTGAACAAGAAGTACCTTCACATCCCATCATCATCGGAATAGGAAACAACTGACTTTTAGGTTTTACATTTAATAGTACTTTCATAACAGGACTCCTTATTTATAAATAACTATATAGTATAAATAAAATTAAAGTGCACCATAATGATGCACTTTACACAATAAATTTATAATATTTCGGCTTCGATTTCCATCAATAAATTCTTTATCTTTTTATGTTGTATTTTTGATACTTGGATGGCTACTGTTCGCTCATTTTTATCATTTCTTTTTTTAGAGATAAGACCTTTTTCTTTTAAATTTTGTACTGCTTTTGAAATATAATAAGGCTTGAATTTAGATTGTTTAATAATGTCTTTTACATTATAACAATCTTTCTCTCCTTTATATATATACACAAGTATATATATTTCTTCAAAAGACAATACAAACTCACTCTTAATTTTAGAAAGGTGGTCTTTCGCCTTTTTACTAATAAGTACTAACTCAACAATATTTCTGATTGATACTGATACTGTTTCCATTGCAAGCAACTCCTCAAGTTAAAATAGCTAGTTGTTGAATTGGTATATTGTGCAATCTTTAGAGTCTATAGCATATTTTTCCTTTTCAACACAATGAATTAATAATATTTATTATTTTATAATGAGTTATAAAAATATTCAATAAATTTTCAATAATTGACTTTTCAACATTCATATTTTTAGAATAAATGCTTTAGTATCAAAGGTTAAAGCGTTCAATCTTTAAAATGATTACCTATGTTCAATATTGGTTTTTATTATATTTTAAAAGTTTATTACTTTCCAAATATAAAAAGAGCGTACATTTAAGATCTAAATGTACGCTCTTTTTATATTGCTATTATTTTTTCTTACCAAGTGTATCAACAAAACTTAATGCTGATAAACCTAATAGTGTTAATGCATGTTTAGCACCTTTAAAGCCATGACCAGCTTCATAATGTTTGTATGCAGCTACGCCCATAACTGAACCTACAATAACTGAACCTAATCTAGATAATGATTTGCTGCATGTACTTAAGAATAAGAAAATTGATCCTACTAATTCAAGTCCACCTGCTATTTTCATTGAGTTTCTTGAAAGACCAAATCCTTCTTCAAATTGTTGAGCCATACCGTCATCATCTTTTACTTTTGGTTTACTTGCATCAAAAATTTGTTTACCTACATATACATTTAATAAATATCTTAACATTACTTAATTTCCTCCTTATTTTTCATATATTCATCTACTATCGGTTTTACCTTTTCTCCTAATAGTTGAATAGACTTTAATACTTTTTCATGTGACATTGAACCTACTGGTAAATGTAACATAAATCGATTAACACCAAGATCTTCATGCAGTTTAATAATTTTTGCTGCAACTGTTTCAGGACTACCTACAAACAATGCACCGTGGACAATTTCTTGTTCGAATTTCTCCATTGAATAAGGTGGCCATCCACGTTCTTTACCTAATTGATTAATAACATATGAACTAGATGGATAATATTCTTCTTTAGCTAATTCATCAGTATCGGAAACATAACCCCATGAGTGAGTCGCGATAGGTAATTGTGATGTATCAAAGCCATTAGACTCTGCTACAGCTTTATACATTGCTACATTACGCTTAAAGCGACTTGGCGCACCCCCAATAATAGCATAAGTAATTGGCAATCCCAATTTTCCTGCTCTCATCGATGATTCTGGATTGCCACCTGTAGCTAACCAAATTGGTAATTTATCTTGTACAGCTCTAGGAAACACTTGTAAATTATCAATTGCAGCTCTAGTTTGACCTTGCCAGTTCACTGTTTCATTTTCATTGATTTCTAGTAATAAGTCCAGTTTTTCTTTATAAAGTAAATCGTAATCTTTTAAGTCGTAACCAAATAACGGAAACGATTCTATGAACGATCCTCTACCAGCCATTATTTCTGCTCTACCATTACTTATAGCATCTAATGTAGCAAATCTTTGATATACTCTTACAGGATCATCAGAAGATAATACGGTTACTGCCGAAGATAATCTAATATTACTTGTCTGACTTGCTGCTGCAGCTAGTACAGTAACTGGATCAGAGACCGCATAATCTTCTCTATGGTGCTCGCCTAACCCATATATATCAAGACCAACTTTATCTGCTAGTTTAATTTCTTCAACTACTTGATTTATTCTTTCATGTGCAGAAAATGGTTCTTTCACACCATCAATAGGTGATATTTCAGCAAAAGAGGATAATCCTAATTCGAATTTCATATTCTCACCTCGATATAATTATTATACTAGGTATAATTATAGTACTAAAATAAAAAATGTCAACATTTAAATTCTAAAAAAGTAGCAGTGGTAAAAGCTATTGTCTTTAGCTTTTATCACTGCTACATATTAAATATCATTTTCTAATTCACAAAACCTCATGATTGCAGATTTTAATGGCATTTCTTGTTCATATATTCTAATCTGATCAATTGTTTCAGGATTTAAATAAATATATTTAACTGGTTCATCATTATTAAAAGCAACTATGGCTTCACCATCATCTGTACCTTCAAACATTCTATCTACATCTGAAAAGAACTGACCCAAAATATAAATTAATGCATCACTATATCGTTCTCTATCTCTTTTATATGCTTCTACTTGGCTATCTTGAATATAATATGCATCTACAATGGTCATACCATCTATATTAATAGGTTCATTTTTATTAATATTTTTTAAATGATGTTCTTTTTTAAAAAATTTAAACATCGCCAATATCCCCTATCACAGAAATTTAATTTGATTTACTTCTTTGATATTCTTGATATTCAAAGAATACTTGGAACAACATAATCAACATTGCAGGATGGTATTGGTTACTTATAACATTAATACCATGATTAGAAGCCACTTTAAACCTTTCAGACTTTGTTTCCATAACATCTTTACCATCTTGATCCGTAACTTTAACTGAGCGAGAGATAAATCCAGACTCAAATATTAAAGAATCATTTTTTGTTCCATTAAAAATGATTTTTGGCTTAAATCCAAATCGCGTTTCAAACGTACCTATCTTAGTATCATTTTTAAAAACTTCCCATACGTTTTTAAAAGGCGTCTTAAACTTACCTTCTAATGATCGCTCTTGCAAAACTTTATACGATCCACCGTCAAATTCGATTTTGAAATTATGCTTTTTTCGTCCTAGTAATGCAAATGTTTCTTGTCTACTAGATGTATAGTACAAACTCAAAACAAAAGCTGGATTATTTTGTTCGTCGTAAATTTCAATTGGCTTTGTTGATGCTCCCCAAAAATTTTCCTTAAAATGAAAATGAGTCATAATAGCCTCCAAAATTACACTTATTTAATAACTTCATTTTACCATAGCTAAATTTTGTTCACCATAATTATTGATATACTCTGCTAGCACTTCCTCAATAATTTTGTTTACTTCTAATTCAACATTTTTATAAATATCCACTAATACAACCCTTTCATCTTTTTCATTTCTTTTTTTACTGACATATTTTAATTGAACAAGTGTCTTTATAGATTTGTTAATTTTAACTAAGTCCCATCCAAATTTATTTTTTATATCTTTTAATGTACATGTTCGTTGATTTCTTTGTTGAATAAATAACAAAATCATAAAGTGATCTATATTTATTTTGTATTTATTACTAATGGTATTATGCATTAATGCCATACACGCATTTAATCTCAAAATATAATCTAACAAATTATTTTCTGTAATGTTAAAATCGATTGTCCTTAAATCATTATGCATACTCATTTCTATATGGTGAATTAATTGATTAATTTTGTTTTTGTGACGAGTTTCTACTATTATAAGGACTTTTCTCTCATCGATCTTTGATCTCTCTTTTTTAAAATAGTCCAAGTTATGTAGATATGAAAGAACATGAGTTAACATTGTTTGATTAATAGCAAGTACTTACTTGATTTCTGATGAGTTAAACTCAGTTTTCTTTTTGTTATCATCTATATATTTCAAAACTTTTAAATGGTAAATATTTAATGCATATTCTTTTTTTAAAATTTTCTTCGCTTGAATATTTAAATAATGTAAGTTTAGTAAATTTTTAATTTGTTTTTCCATTGTAATACCACCTTAGTTTATTTTTTGTTTTATATAAATATGCTTAATAACATCTGGAGAAGTATAAAACTGAACAATTAACTTCCCAGTTTCTTTTTTAAAACTTACTTCGGTATCCTTATTGTTACCTTCACTTTCGCTATTTTGATTAATTAAAATTCGATTATTTTTGATAAAGATGTCATGATGTCTATATTCAATTTCACCTAACTTAAAACCATTGATATTTAGCCTTTGATGCAATCTATTAAAAACTTTCATATTTGGGAAAATAATAATTTGATATTCATTAAGATAATGTGTCATCAGTATCAAACCATTGAAGTAAACAATATCTCCTCGCAAACGTTTTAAAGTTAGTATCAATTCAAATAGTTGATACTGACTTTCCTTATTTAATTGTAATTCTTTAATCATGAGATGGCTGCTTTGTGAAGGAATCATACTATCTATCCATGTATCATCAATAATCATTGAAATATTTTGATTAAATTCGATACTCCATTTAAATATTGATATTAGTGACTCAATTCGATTAGGGATTTTAGGTTGATAGAAGATATTTAACGAGGGATTATTTTTCAATATAGATGTTATATCTTTGTCGGAGTCTATTTCATGATGTACTTTACATGCTATTTGGTTTTTGTCACCCATTTTATGAGACATTCGCTTTGCTAAATAGTTGTTTTGTTTGTTAAGTATCAATATCACATTAGATTCTTTTAAGTATTCTTTTATGATTTTAGAAATACGATTATATTGGTGATACGATGCATCGATATAGAATTGAAAACTGCGTTGTCCATAAAAATATGTGCAATCTGTTAAATAATTTAATAATCTCTTAAAAAACATTATAATTTCTTCTAAATTTTCGTTTCTTGTTAAGTTTACCTCGAATGAAATATCAAATTGGTGTTCTAATGAAAAAGAAAACATTTGATGTACAAGTTTATTATTTTCAAAATTCGACTGAAATAGCTCATAAAATAGCTGATTTGAAAATAACAATCCATATAAACCAATTTCCCTTCTCATAGATAACAACTTTGATTGTTGAAAATTATTAGTAAGTGATTCTATATTTCTAATATAAATTAGTAAGTTTGGAGTTGTAATTTTTGAACTTAGTTTATTTTTAAAATTTATATCCATATTGACATAGTCAATATCACTATCTGTTAAATATTTGATCTGTTCATTTAACTGCTCAAAATTTTGAAATAGTGTCGTGTTTTTATTATGAAATGGATAGTATTGATCATTTTCAAGTTGTTTTCTAAATTTCCCTGGGGTAATTCCATATTTATTTTTAAAATGGCCAATAAATCCTGATTCATTTGTAAATCCATTATCATTCGCTATTTCAGATATTAATTTTTTAGAATACATTAAATCAAATGTACTGTAAGATAAACGAATAGCACTTATTAAATCCCAATAACGCATACTCGTTACTTCTACAAGCCTGTCAGAAAACCACCTTACAGATAATAATGATTTTGTCGCTACTTCCCCAATATACAACTTATTTTTATAATTATGATACATATAATCTATAGCTTTATTTATGTCATTAGTCATGCTATATTCAACTGTTTCATCTAACTCTCTATATAAACGTAGTGTCATAACTAACTGGTTAAGATGTTCAAATACTTTATTTCTCTTTTCTTTTTTACGTTTATTATTTAAGTAATTTACAATCAACTTATTCATATAGAATCTGAGCATACTCGAATCAAGTTTATCTTTGTTAATGTAGTACCTTTTATTAAATTGAAAGAAATAATCAAGTTCTACTCTTGATAAACACAAACTTGCAATGACATTTTTCTTAGCCGATAAAATACGGTAATGATCTAAGTCATTTATAATAATGAAGTCTTTCGATTTATATTTTTTAGTTTTACCATTTATAGAAATATTACTACTTCCTTCTATTATATATAGTATTAGTAAACCTATATTAAATTCTGATTGAACATTTAAGGTTTGATAAAATTTCAAATTACAATCAATCAGCATTTTAAACACCTCTATTCAACTTGAAACATCTTTATTTATAAGTAAGGATAATTATAATTCAACAAATAATATTAAAAATACTTTATTCTTGACTTTTTATTATGAAATTTTGTACTTATTTTATTTCCTTAAAAGCTATAACTTTTATATAAATCAAATATAAATAATATTATTAATTAGCAAAGTCAAATATTTTATTATGTCTTAAATATTACAAACGTGTAACAAAGAAATAGACTTTCTTCGATTTTACACCTAGAAACACCGTTGCTACAGCATTTCTTAATCATTGCGAAATGTTCGGAATTATTACATGAAATCATTAGATATTTAAATTAAATTACAAAGCTTTAACATTCAACACAAAGTAATTCATTTCTGATAAAGTAGATTTTGTTGATAAACAGCAGAGAAAAAAACTTATTAGAAAAAAACATAAAACATATACGAAAAAAATATTTTTAAATTATCTAGGAGGATTTACAAATTATGAAAAAATTAGCAACAGCAGCAATCGCAACAGCGGGAATCGCAACATTTATGGCACATGACGCAGACGCAGCAGAAAACAACCAAGGATATAACCCAAACGATCCTTATTCTTATTCTTACAATTATACAATCGACCAACAAGGTAACTACCATTACACTTGGGAAGGTAACTGGAATCCTTCATCTCAATATGGTAACCAAGCTCAACAACAAGTAGCTAACACTACATCATCAAACAATACAGCTTCTTCAAATAACGAAGCAGCTTCAAATACAAATTATTCACAACCAGCATTCAATGCTGCACCAAATGGTGGTGGTTTAGGAGATTCAAATAATTCTTCTTCAAACCAAAATAACGTACATGTTACTACTACACAAGCACCATCATCAAGTAACAATGCAACTACTACATCAAACTCAAGTTCAAACGTTAGCACTACATCTACATCAACTTCACGCCCATCAACTGGCGGAGGAGCTAACTTATACACTTCAGGTCAATGTACTTATTATGCATTCAGCAAACGTCCTGACTTAGGTAGCACTTGGGGTAACGCAAATAACTGGGCTAGCGCAGCAGCTCAATCAGGTTACACTGTAAACAACAAACCAGCTTCAGGTTCAGTTTTACAATCTACAGCTGGTGGATATGGTCACGTAGCTTACGTTGATAAAGTAAACTCTGACGGTTCTATCCAAGTTTCTGAAATGAACTACCAAGGTGTTGGTGTTGTTTCAAGTCGTACTATCTCAGCTTCAGCAGCTGGTTCTTACAACTACATTCACTAAGAATAATATATAAAAAAGAGCAATCATATGATTGCTCTTTTTTTATGCTTTTATTTTTTTAATACCTATACCTGTGATACCATAAAATGCTGCGAAGAATACACATAAATAGCATGGCACTGCCCACCAGAAGAAATCTCCTAACGAAACATGTAATAAATCACGGTAATAAATACCTGATGTCCCCCACGGAATAAATGGTAATACCATCGTTCCACAATCTTCTAATGTTCGAGATAGATTTACACGATCCAACTTTCTCTCATTGTACATATCCATCAATAATACACCAATCATAATAATCACAACTGATGCAACACCGGCAGCAAATACAAGTATTAAACTTCCAGCTATTGTCACTAATATAAGATGTGAATCTTTTGAAACTTTGCTAGATATAGTTGTTAATATAACCTTCAAACTACCAGAAGCTTCAACTATCCCTGCAAATGCATAACCACAAAAAATAGTAACAACTATTTCAGTCATACTCATAATGCCACCACGTTTAACGAGATCTAGCATTGAATTCGATACTTCATTACTTGATAAACTCGTCATACCTATATCGAATCCGTTCATTGTCACATTAAACGCATCAACTATTTCAAATCCATTGTTTATAACACCTACAAACATGGCTACTAAACTTGATAACAACATCATTGGTACTGTTGGTTTTCCAATACTAATACCGGCAACAATAACGATTACTGGTAACCATACCCAAAAATTTAAATTAAAAGCCTCACCTATATTATTTAATAAAATATTCATACGTTTATTTTCAATATTTTCAGAGCTAAATTGCAATCCTGCAATAAACCATACAATTAATCCAATTATTGATGCAGGTATTGTTGTCCACATCATATGTTGAATATGTTTAAATATATTAACTTTAGTTACTAAGGCTGCTAAATTAGTTGTATCAGAAAGTGGTGACATTTTATCTCCAAAAACACCACCAGCTATTACAACACCTGCAACCATACCTGTTGGAATATTCATTTCACTAGCAATTGCAATTAAAGCAATCCCTGCAGTTCCAACCGATCCCCATGCAGTTCCTGTTGCTACAGATGTAACTGCTGTAATAATAAATGCTGTTACTAAAAAATATGTCGGATTAATCAATTCTAATCCATAATAAATTAATGCTGGAACAGTGCCGGAAAACATCCATGTCCCTATTAAAATACCTACTGAAAAAATTATGTATATAGCTGGCATAGCTGTAGCGAGTCTTTTTGTAATGCCATCTTGTAAATCTTCCCATGATAAACCTACTCTAAATGCTATAAAACTCGCGTATACCGCTGCAATAATTAATAATGGTTGAATTGGATAATGCAATATACCAAAACCAACCAATACTACTAGTCCCATTACTACAATACTGGAAATCGCTTCAAACAAAGTAGGTAGTCTCTTCATATAATTCCTCCTCTACTTATAAAAATAGACAAAAACTTCATTTTATATAGTAAAAAAGCAGTTGCAATTTATGCTAACTACTCATCATCAAATTATTAATAACGTAAATATAATATTACAAGAAAATGACAGTCGTTTTCTCACAATTTAACCAAAACCCTATAATGATAATGCTAACCCCATATTACTAGTTGTCATAATTTCTCAAGAATATTACTAAAAGATTGAATAGCATTATGATTAAGTAACAACTGTATGAAAATCAACACAAAGCTAAATTCATCTGTTAAAGTAATATTTGTCGTCGGAAAACGACATAACTAAAACTCAAATTATAAATTAAAACATATACGAAATTCACGGAGGAATATTTAAAATGAAAAAATTAACAACATTAGCAGTACTAACTACGGGATTAGCAACAACAGTTATAGGAAGTGGAGAAGAAGCTTCAGCAGATACTTATAATAACACTCAAGCTTCTCAACAAACTCAAAACTTTAGTTCTAACTATACTAATAACTATAGCCAAAATTACAACACTTCAAACATGAGTCAGTCATTTTCTTCATCAGTAACTCAAACTGCAACTCAAACATCAGGTTCATCAGCTAACTTATACACAGCTGGACAATGTACTTATTATGTATTTGACAAAAAACAAGCTGACGGAGACCCAATCAGTGCAACTTGGGGTAACGCTAACCAATGGGCTTCAAATGCAGCAGCTGACGGCCATACAGTAAACAATACACCTAAAGAAGGTTCAATCTTACAATCATCAGCTGGAGCATTCGGTCACGTAGCTTACGTTGAAAATGTAAACTCAGACGGTAGTATCGAAGTTTCAGAAATGAACTACCAAGGTGAAGGCGTAGTATCATCTCGTACAATCTCAGCATCAGAAGCTGGATCTTACAACTACATTCACTAAAAAATAATGAATTATAATATTATAAACTCTACCAATCCTTTAGATATAATTTAGGATAGGGAGAGTTTTTTTATGTGCGTTTTTATAATGTAGATTTCGGTTATGGTTAGTGGCAGAATTCTGGATTATGCTTCTTAGACTGCGCTTACTGGCAGAATTCTGAATTATGCTCCTTAGATTGTTCTTACTGGCAGAATTCCGAATTGTGCTTCTTAGATTGTTCTTACTGGCAGAATTCTGAATTATGCTCCTTAGACTCTTCTTACTGGCAGAATTCTGAATTATGCTCCTTAGACTCTTCTTACTGGCAGAATTCTGAATTATGCTCCTTAGACTCTTCTTACTGGCAAAATTCTGAATTGTGCTCCTTAGATAGTACTTCTTACGGACATTTCTCGGAATTTTGTACCTAAGCACCACTCTTACCACCATTTTTTATAATTGGCTATTTGCTTTGAAAATTGTATACTTAAATTAATCAAGGAGGGAAAAGTTATGAATAATAATGAACAAAATCCATTTCAACAGTCAACTTTAAATGACGATAATGCTCAATTGCATCAAAATACAAATACTACTGATGATGATAGATTATTCGGTATGTTGATATATCTTACAAGTTTCTTTACATCTCTATTTGGACCACTTATCATATGGTTAATTAAAAGAGATGGTTCACCTTTTGTCGATAGAGTTGGTAAAGATTTCTTAAACTTCTTTATTTCATATACTATTTGGAGTATTGTTGCTGGATTATTATGCTTAATTTTAATTGGCTTTATTTTAATACCTATTTTAACTGTTTTACTATTCGTATTTACGATTATAGGTGCTATGAAGTCTTATAACGGTGAAACTTATTTACCACCGTTTTCAATTAGAATCATAAAGTAATATTTTTAAGAACACTTTTACCCACAAAAGTGTTCTTTTTCTTTTTTAGAGAAAAACTGATTAATTACTATAATAACTAATGATGATAAAATTACGTATACTCTTATACTCAAAAGAGAGTACTAAATTTGTAAATCCCCTTTTCAAACGTTCTTTGTGCACTTCCATAGAAGGAAGGCATAATTTTTTTTGCATTTTAACTACAGTGCTTTAAAGGAGGAGTTTTTTTGGATCAAAAATTGAAAAAACCAAGAAGAAGATATATAAGCTTACCTACACAAATATTAATTGCTTTAATATTAGGTGTTGTTGTAGGTTATTTTTTAAATGGACAAGATCAATTAATTAAATTTATACAACCTGTTGGTGATATATTTTTAAACCTTATTAAAATGATTGTGATACCTATCGTATTCTGTTCACTGGCATTATCAATATCTAATGTTGGTGACATGCATACAGTTGGTAGATATGGTTGGAAGACGATTTTGTATTTCGAAATTATCACTACTATCGCAATTGGATTAGGTATCCTGTTTGGAAACCTGTTTAAACCTGGTTTAGGAATAGACGCAAACAAACTTCCTAAAGGTGATATTTCTAAATATGAACAAACTGCTGATGCAGCAGAGAAATCTACTTATGGGAATCATATGATTGATACTATTGTTGGAATTATCCCTACAAATATATTCGAAGCGTTAACTGCAGGAGAATTACTTCCTATTATTTTCTTTGCTGTATTCTTTGGATTAGCAATAGCAGCTATAGGAGAAAAAGGTCAACCTGTCAAAGATGTTTTAAGTGGTACTTTAGAAGCAGTGTTCTGGATGATACATAGAATTTTAAGATTAGCGCCTTATGGTGTCTTTGCTTTTATTTGTGTAACTATCATGACATTCGGTTTATCTGCGTTAATTCCACTTATAAAATTAATGGCAGTTGTAGTTGGAGCTATGGCTTTCTTTATTATTGTCGTATTAGGAATAGTAGCAAAAATTTGTGGAATTAATATATTCTCTATTATTCGTATATTAAAAGATGATTTATTATTAGCATTCTCTACTTCAAGTTCAGAGACAGTACTTCCATCTGTTATGGAAAAAATGGAAAAGTTCGGTGCACCAAAAGATGTTGTATCATTTGTTGTACCAACTGGATACACGTTTAATTTAGATGGTTCTGCATTATACCAATCAATAGCAGCATTGTTTGTTGCACAGATGTATGGTGTGCATTTAACACTTGTAGAACAATTGATATTAATGTTTACTTTAATGATTACTTCTAAAGGGATGGCAGCAGTTCCTGGTACTTCAATAGTTGTTTTAATCACAACTTTAGGATCTATGGGCCTTAATCCTGAAGGTTTAGCATTAATTATAGGTATAGACAGATTATTAGATATGATGAGAACATGTGTTAATGTTGTCGGCAATGCACTTTCAACAGTCGTTATCTCTAAATGGGAAAATAAATATGACGCTAAAAAAGGACAAGAATATCTTAAAACATTTAAAAAAGCTTAAAAAAAAGATTCGGCTAAGGGGAGCCGAATCTTTTTTATTTTGTTTTATTTTAATGAATCTTGAATTTTTTTAATTTCATCTTGTTTTAAATCTACAATAATTTCTCCATCCTTAGTATCTTCTTTTAAAGCAACTTTAGCTTCTTCAGAATGATATAAGTCCGCTATTTTTTTGTAAGTTTTGTTGTCTTTATCTTTCGTATTTGCTGCAATAAAGTTAATGTATGGTTTAGCTGCATTTGCATCAGGATCTTCTAAGTATATTGGATCTTTCTTAGGATCTAGCCCTGCTTTTGAAGCAACACCATTATTAATGATAGATATATCTACTTCGTCTATTGCTCTTGCTGTTTGTTGAGCATCTACAGCTTTAATATCTAAGTTCTTTTTATTTTCAACAATATCTTTAGGACCTCCATCTAAACCAAAATTCTTATCAAGTTTAATGTACCCTGCTTTTTCGAGTAGCTTTAAAGCTCTAGCTTGGTTTGATACGTCATTTGGAATAACGACTTTAGCTCCGTTCTTCAACTTCTTGATGTCTTTAATTTCTTTAGAATAAATCCCTAATGGCGCAAAGACTGTGGTTCTAATCGGTGTAATATCCGTTCCTTTATTTGCTTTTTCAAATTGATCTAAAAAGGCAAAGTGCTGGAATGAGTTTAAATCAATATCTCCATCAGATAAAGCTTTATTTGGAACATTGTAATCGGAGAATTGTTTGATTTCTATATCTATTCCATCTTCTTTAGCAAGTTCCTTCACTTTATCCCACACTGCTGTATCATTTGAGGCAATGCCAATTGTTACTTTTTTATCGTCTTTTTTGTCTCCACAAGCTGCCAATATCAATACTAATGCCACTATCAATGTTAAAACCTTTTTCATTCAAAGCACTCCTTTAAATTTATGAATAATTAATAACTTAACTTCTTCTAACAAGTCTAGATAACACATTACCTAAAGATTGGATGAGCTGTACCATAATAACTAGTATGATAACTGTAATTATGATAACGATCGTATCAAACCTTTGATAGCCGTATGCAAGTGCTAAATCACCTATACCGCCACCTCCAACAGCTCCTGCCATTGCTGTAGCACCAATCAATCCTATAATTGATGTTGTTAATGCTAAAATCAATGAACCTAAAGCTTCTGGTAATAAAAAATATCTAATTATTTGAATTGGTGATGCCCCCATAGAATGAGCCGCTTCAATAACACCAGCATTTACTTCTAATAATGAATTCTCCACTAGTCTAGCTATGTATGGTGCTACATATATTGTTAATGGTACAATCGCAGCCGATGTACCTATGGATGTACCTACAATTAATTTTGTGAATGGTACGATTGCAATTAATAAAATAATAAAAGGTAAAGATCTAAAAATATTTATAATTGGATTGAGAACATAATAGATAATACTGTTCTCCCAAATACCATTCTTTCTTGTTATAACGAGTAATATACCTAATGGAATACCTATCAAAGCACCAATCACTAAAGATACTGTTACCATATATAACGTTTGATATATCGAATCTAATAATTGGGATGAATCTAATGATGAGCCAAACATTATGCTTCAACCTCCTCAAACTCAATATTTAATTCATTTAAATATTGAAAACTATTTTGAATTGCTTTTTGCTCTCCATTTAAGCGTAATGTTAAATACCCAACTGGAATACCTTGAATATCAGACATTGAGGCAAATAAGACATTAATTTGAACGTGATACTTAGTAATTAAATCATTAATTATAGATTGTGTGACTTGCTCTCCATCTATATATAACTTAATGTCTGTTGCATTCTGATTCTCTGGAATTAATTTACGTAAATTCGGCGAAATATCTGTTGTAATTACTGTCGAGACAAAGTTCTTTGCAGTTAGTGTCTGAGGATGACTGAAGACGTCTAATACCGGTCCTATTTCTATCACTTTCCCATTTTCCATTACTGCAACTTTATTACATATTTTTTGAATAACACTCATTTCGTGAGTGATTAATAGTATCGTAACGCCAAATTGTTCATTGACTCTTTTTAACAATTTCAAAATGGAATCCGTAGTTGCTGGATCAAGCGCACTAGTTGCCTCATCACATAATAGTATTTTTGGATCCGTTACCAGTGCTCTAGCAATTGCTACTCTTTGTTTTTGTCCTCCTGATAATTCATTTGGATACTGCTTTCCTTTATCCTCTAATCCAACAAATTTTAATAACTCATCAACTTTTTCTTTAATTTTGCTTTTATTTGTTCCTTGTAAAACTAATGGCATCGCAACATTATTAAATACAGTTTTAGAATTTAATAAGTTAAAATGCTGAAATATCATACCAATATTCTTTTTTACACTTTGCAATTCTTTTTTTGAATATTGATTGATGTCATGCCCATTTACAATAACTTCTCCTGATGTTTTTTCTTCTAACACGTTTACAAGCCTTACTAAAGTACTTTTACCGGCGCCACTATACCCTATAACACCAAATATATCTTGTTCTTCAACTTTAAAACTTACATCTTCTAATGCTTGTATTTTAGAATTCTTTTGTTGGAAAACCTTATTAACATTTTTAAACTCTATCATATGCAATTATCCCTTCGAATTCTTATTAATATGATAAGAATTATATTGATGTTTATCATTGTCGTCAACACTAAATTTCAAATTTTTCTAAATATTCTTATTTTAAGATAGTATTTTTACTCATAATTTATTGAAATCCAATTACTATATACTTTTTAATTAATGTAAGCGTTAACAATATTTTATTGACAATTTTGTGACATATTAATAAAATGAAACCTAAGATGTATTTTTACATTTAAATAAAAGGGGGTTATTTTAATGGCAGAGCATGATTATAAACTTTTAGCGAATGATCCGAAATTTAAAGAACTTGTTAAAAAAAGAAATGCTTTTATTTTTCCTATTTCTATCTTCTTTATTATTGCTACACTTCTTTTCCCAGTATTAACCGGTTATACAACATTCTTAAATAACATCGCATTTTGGAATATTTCATGGGCATGGATTTATGCACTATTGCTTTTTATTATGGTTTGGACACTTGTAACTTTATATATGCGTAAAGCTAAATCTTTTGATAAAGATGCTGAAGCATTATTAAAGACATATAGAGAGGAGCAACAAAGATGAATCCAATAGTAGTTATAATGTTTTTAATATTTGTCAGCATTACATTATTTATTACATATTTTGCATCTAAAAGAACTCAATCGACTAATGACTTTTATACAGCAGGTGGAGGCCTTACAGGATGGCAAAACGGTTTAGCTATTGCTGGTGATTACTTATCAGCAGCATCATTTCTAGGTATCGCAGGTGCAATTGCATTATGGGGCTTTGATGGTTTCTTCTATAGTATCGGTTATTTAACAGCTTATCTAATCGTATTGTATATTGTTGCTGAACCATTAAGAAACTTAGGTAAATATACATTAGCTGATATGATCGCAGCAAGGTTTGAACTTAAGAAAGTTAGAGCAATGGCTGCAGTTTCATCAATCACAATCGTTATTTTTTATATGTTGGCACAGTTAGTTGGTGCTGGCGCGCTTATTCAATTACTGTTTGGTATTCCTTATATACTAGCTGTCATATTAGTTGGAATTATGATGACTATATATGTACTTTTTGGAGGTATGACTGCAACAAGTTGGGTACAAATGGTTAAAGCTGTGTTATTGATGATTGGTACAGTTATTATCACGTTTTTAGTTTTACTTCATTTTAATTTCAACATATCTACAATGTTCGGAGAGATGCAAAACATCAAATCCGCCGACTTTAAAGGAGATTTTATTAATCCAGGTTCACAAGGTAAACCTCCATTAGATAATATATCGCTAATTATAGCTTTATTATTTGGTACAGCAGGCTTACCACATATTCTTATGCGTTTCTTTACAGTTAAAGATGCAAAAACAGCTAGATCCTCTGTAATGTGGGCAACTTGGATTATCGGTATTTTTTATATATTAACTATATTCTTAGGGTTCGGTGCTGCAGCTTTATTAACTCGTGAAGAAATCATTGCTGCTAACCCTGCAGGTAATATGGCCGCACCGTTATTAGCTGCTAAATTAGGTGGAGATTTCTTAATGTCATTTGTTTCAGCAGTTGCATTTGCCACTATCTTAGCTGTAGTTGCAGGTCTTGTACTGACTGGGGCATCTGCATTTGCACATGATATTTATGGGCAAGTTATTAAAAAAGGGAAAATAACAGAACGTGAACAAATGAAAGCCGCTAAATTAGCTTCTTTAGCTGTTTCAGTAATATCAATTGTATTAGCACTATTTGCTCAAAACTTAAACGTTGCATTTTTAGTATCACTAGCATTCTGTGTTGCAGCTAGTGCAAACTTACCAGTAATCGTATTTACAATATTCTGGAAGAGATTTAATACTCAAGGTGCAATTGTCGGTATAGCTGTAGGTCTAATTGTTTCATTAGTACTTGTTATACTAAGCCCTAATGTCATGAATCCTGATGGAACAGCATTTATTACAATGTCACCTATCTTCCCGTTATCTAATCCTGCTATTATTTCAGTACCAGCAGGTTTCTTAGGAGCATTCCTAGGTACCTTCTTAGGCAAGACTGAATCTCATGATAAATTCAGAGAAGTACAAGTTAAGGCAGCTACAGGTATATCTACTTCAGATATTTCACATTAAGATAGAAATGATTTTTATCAAAAAACAGACGAGGCTGGGACAATTAAATTGTCTCAGCCTCCATTTTGTAGTCAAATCCGCTTTTACTGTATCTCTTATCAGCAATTTTACCTAGAATTGCTTTTAATGGACTTCTTATCAGCAATTTTACCTAAATCTGCTTTTAACGCACCCCTTATCAGCTATTTTACCTAGTATTGCTTTTAATGGACCTCTTATCAGCTATTTTACTGAGAATTGCTTTTAACACACCCTTATCAGCTATTTTACCTAGAATTGCTTTTAATGGACTTCTTATCAGCAATTTTACCTAAATCTGCTTTTAACGCATCACTTATAAGTATAATCGTAGAAAAAATGCATATAAAAATAGATCATTAGTAACGATTTTGTAGTGCGGACGCCTGAGGGAATCGTATGCGTGAGAGACTACAGGCTCGAACCATACCCCTAGGCAAGCATGCACGTACAAAATCGTAAAGTATTATAAAAAATAAGCATATCACTATAAACTTTTAAAAAATCAGTTAAGTGATATGCTTATTTATTTTGAGTTAGAATTTATGTCCCAAAATCGTCTGTTTTAATTACAGTTCTATATCGAAGTGTTCTCTCTATAACTATATTTAAACAAATAGCTTCAGAGCAGATTTTATTCTAATTTAGCTTTCTGCAGAAATTTCACTTTTTTACTTAATGATTTTGATGATAATCTTTTTAGCATATTATTTCTTATTTTAATCTTCAATGTACTTGAAGTTTGTGCTGATTTACCAATCTTTCTTGATTTTAAAATCACCTTTTTAGTATGCTTCGTTCTTAATTTATCGTAACGTTTCAGTGCTGATTCAATATCTCTATCATTTATTAAATTAGTTAATGTCACTGCATCTTCTATAGATTGTCCTGCCCCTTGTCCCATGTTAGGTGTAGTAGCATGTGCAGCATCACCTATTAGAACAACTCTTCCTGATATAAATGATTTTAATGGTGCTAAATCATACATATCATGTTGCAATATACCTAATTCTTCTTGAGCATCTAATACTTTCCTTACTTCATTAGGGAATTGGTTAAAGTAAGCTTGTAAGTGTGGTTTTTCAAATGATTTAAATTTCAAGTCATTTTCTTTAGCATTCATTGTACAGAACCAATAAAGTTCATTATCTTTTAGAGGAACAATTCCAAATCTCCCTTTATGACCCCAATATTCTAATGCTACTTCTTGCTCAATATCTAAATTTTCATTTACAACACCTCTAAAGCAAGTGTATCCAGCATATTTAGGTATTGCTTTCGGATAAATATTCGTTCTAACTTTCGAGTGAATACCATCAGCAGCAACGACTAAATCGAACTTTTCTTCAACGCCATTCTCAAAATATAGACGAACCGTGTCTGCTGTTTGTTTAAATTCTTTTAATTCATGATTTAAATATATACGATCTGATGGTACATAAGTTTTTAAAATTTCATGGAGTACATTTCTATGAATCGTTATATTTTCATGCTCATCTTGATTCATTATTAATGAATTTAAAAACACATCTAAGTCAGATCTAATTTCTATTTTTCTTAAAGATGCGCCTTCTTGTTCAATAGCATAAGCCATTTTGTATTGTTTCAGTGCTTTTAGTACATTGCTTCCAATTCCTAAACCTGCACCTACTTGATCTAAACTATTTCGTTTTTCATATACTGAAACATCATGCCCAGTTTGGCAAAGTAATCCAGCAGCAGTCAGTCCACCAATACCTGCTCCAATTACAGCAATTTTCATTTTGTTCACTACTTTCTTTGAAATAAAAATTAATTATATAACTACATTTTAACATGAACAAGTATATAAATGAGGCTAAGACATAAATTTATCCCAGCCTCTGATCATTATATTAGCAGTAGATAACTGGATTGAAAGTTTGATTATATCAAGCTTTTTCCTGTCACTTTAATTGTTATGCACATGCTTTACCCAAGTGTGCTTTTAAGTAATGCAGTATAAGCAATTTTCAGCAAAATTGCTTATAAGAATAGTCATAAAAGTAGATTTGAATACAAAATAAAGGCTGAGACATAAATTTGTCCCAACCCTAATGTTATTTGTAGTAATCTTTATATACTTTTGATTTTTTTAAATTATGGTCATCATAATAACTTTCCATAATTTTACCTATACTAGTTGCCCAGCTTACATCAGTTGCATATAGATGTTGCCCTGGATTATATGGGTTCCATCTCATTTTATATAATGTATTCTGACCATTACTGATATAGTCTTTCTTCACAAATTCAGCTCCACCAAGTATTGCTTTCTCAGGTGAAGTCCATCCTTTTTTACGAGCATAACTACTACCTGTTTCAACTGCATCTTGGTCAAAAGCACCAATACCATAAAAGTTATAAAATTTCTTTCCGTTAGACATTTTAACGCCACTTGCTAATTCTGAATTACCGTTACCAGTTTCTATAAAAGCATGGCTAAGTAAATAAATTATATTCACATCATATTTTTCTTGAGCATTCATAAAAGCTTTTTCTTTACCTTTAAGTACACCCTTATCTTTCAAAATATCTTTAACTTGTTTTTCAGATATATCGACTTTCTCTGAAATATCAATGAATTGAAAATCAGTTTTACTTTTTTCAACATCCATATATTTATCTATCTCTTTTTCATCAGCATACACAAATTTATTATCTTCTTGCGTTACAGCAGGCGCGTCACTCTGTACTTGAATTTCAAGCGCTTCTTCATAAGTATGTGTTTGGTGATCTTTAAAAAAAGGAGACTCAAAAATAAATAGTAAAACAATAAATATAATAATAATAATGAGCCCTAATATTAAAGAGAACCTATCTTTCAAAAAGTTAATGATACTCACACCTTTTCTATTTATATAAGCAATGTTACTGTTTAAACTTATCTTATATTTTCTCAAATTTCAATCAAATAATATTTAAGATAAAAAGAGGCTGAAACAATTAATTGTCTCAGCCTACTAATTATTCACTTCTACTCATACCTCTTAAGAAGTTAAGTAGTAATGTTACACTTTGATTAATTTCAGGATCTTTTAATGCACCAAGTAAATCAGTTATAGATGTTTTCTTATTTGGATTTGCTCTGTTGGCTACTTTCATGCCATTATTAATTTTTTTTACGAATGTAGAAGTCTCTTCTATATCTAATTCTCCTAGTAAAAATAACATTTGCCCGAGATTACCTACAATTCCTTCGTATTGTTCTTTATTTAGTTCACTTACTAAGTTACCTGTTATAACTTTTCTTTGTACAATTGCGGCATGAAATGCATCTAGTGCTTGAGCTTCTTCAAGTGCATCAAGGATATCTATCCCTTTTTCGATTGCTAATTTACGATCAGCTAATCGTTCTTTTAGTTCATTCATATTTTCTTCTATTATATATTCTTTACGCTTATTCATACGTTTTATGACTTTTACTCTTTCACCCATTATTTATCGCCACCTTTACCTGGGAAAGTGTATCTTGATTGTTCCCATTTATCTTGGACTCTTACACTAATTTGTGGTTGTCTATGACCAAATCGTGAATTATGCTTAGGAATTGGTGATTCCCCTTTTTTAGTAATGACTTCTAGTTTAGCGTAATTATCTTTGTATGCTGGTGTATTCGTATCTTTATCTACATCACTGTCTGTTACAAAGTTTGGAGCACCTTCATTTTGGTCATTTAATGGAATATAAATGTAATTTCCTGTCACTCTATCCGTTACTTGAACATTCACTTCAGTAGTACCTACTTTAGAAGTTATTTTTACTCTTGCACCATTTTCTATACCATGTTCTTCAGCCAGTTCTTTCGAAATTTCACAGAAGTTTCTTGGTAATTTATATTTTAATCCTGGTACTTGGTAAGTCATATTGCCTTCGTGGAAGTGTTCAAGCACTCGTCCATTATTCACATGTAATGACATTTCTTCTGTTTGTTTAGATTCAACATTAAATTCTAATGGATAAAGTCTTGCTTTTCCATCTGGGAAATTAAATCTTTCTGTATATAACAATGGTGTATCTGTACCATCATCATTCATTGGCCATTGTAAACTATCAAAGCCTTCTAATCGATCATAAGTTACACCTTTAACTAATGGCATTAATTCTTGTGCTTCATTCCATATTTCACTTGGATGCTTATAATTCCAATCTGCACCAAGTGATTGAGCAATTAATTGTATAATCTCCCAGTCAGGTTTAGAATCCCCAAGCGGTTCTAATGCTTTGTTAATTCTTTGAATACGACGTTCTGTATTCGTAAAAGTACCATCTTTTTCTAATGATGGAGAGGCTGGTAATACAACATCAGCAAATTCTGCAGTTTTTGATAAAAATAAATCTTGAACGACTAAGAAATCAATTTTTTCAAAAGCAGATCTTACGTAATTGATATTTGCATCGACTACGCCTGTATCTTCACCTTTAATATACAGTGAGTGCAGCTTTCCTTCATGAATACTATCTATCATTTGATGGTTATCTAATCCTCTTTCAGAGTCTAAGGAAACATTCCAAGCCTCTTCAAATTTATGTCTAATTTCATCATCTGATACATCTTGATATCCAGGGAATGTATTTGGCATACTTCCCATATCACTACATCCTTGAACATTATTATGTCCTCTCAATGGATACGCACCTGTACCTGGTCTCATGTAATTTCCTGTAATTAACAATAGATTAGAAATAGCTGTACTTGTATCACTTCCAACACGATGTTGAGTCACACCCATTGCCCAACATATCGCTACCGAATTAACGTCAGTAATTTGTTTGGCAATATGTTTTAATTCATCTTGGCTAATACCCGTTTTATTTTCAGCATATTCTAAAGTAAATGAATCTAAACTTTCATAATATGATTCAAAGTCATTTACCCATTTTGAAATAAATGCTTTATTATGCCAACCTTGGTCGATTATATATTTCGTCACTGCTGAAAGCCATATTAAGTCTGTACCTGGTGTAGGCTTGTAAAATTTATCTGCACGTTCAGCCATTTCATGCTTTCTAATATCAAATACATAGAGCTTTTGACCTAATAGTTTATGTGCACGCTTAATTTTACTTGCTATTACTGGATGTGCCTCTGCAGTATTCGTACCTACTGTAATAACCATCTCTGCTTTTTCTAAATCTTCTATTGATCCAGAATCTCCACCATAGCCTACTGTTCTAAATAAACCTTGTGTTGCAGGTGATTGGCAATATCTAGAACAATTATCTACATTATGCGTACCTATAACTTGTCTAGATAACTTTTGCATTAAATACGATTCTTCATTTGTACATTTAGATGAAGATATAAATGCTAAAGCATCTTTACCATGTTGATTTTTTATTTGAGAAAATCTATTGCTAATTACGCTTAATGCCTCATCCCATTCAACTTCTTGGAAATATCCTTCTTTTCTTACGAGTGGTTTTTTTAATCTTTCTTCAGAATTCACATAGTCCCATGCAAATTTCCCTTTAACACATGTTGAAATATGATTTGCAGGTGAATCTTCATGAGGTAAAACTCTTAAAATCTCTCTATCTTTCGTCCAAACATCAAACGAACATCCTACACCACAATATGTACATACTGTTTTAGTTTTCTTAATCGTTTCTTCTCTCATTGCCGCTTCAGAATCAGATATAGCAAACAATGGTCCATAACCCGTTTCAGCTTTTTTAGTGAGTTCAATCATAGATCTTAGCAGTCCAGGTTTTTGGTCGGTCATATAACCAGTTTTACCTAACATGTTATTTTCCATTAAAGCATTACAAGGACATACTGTTACACATTGACCACAATTCACACAACTTGATTCATCAATCGCTTTATCGTTATCCCAAATTACTCTTGGCTCATTTCTCTTCCAATCAATTGTTAAAGTTTCATTGACTTGCACATCTTGGCATACTTCAACACATCTACCACATAAAATACATTGATCAGGATCATATCTATAAAATGCACCATAGTCCTTTTCGTAGCCTTTTGAAGTAAAAGGCGTAGATTGATGTTCTAAACCAAATTCACCCATAGTATTATGAATTTCACAATCACCATTATTATAATCACAAACTGTACAATATAATTCATGGTTTTCAAGCACTCTGTCCAATGCTTGCTTTTGAGCCGATTTCACTTTCTCAATTTGTGTATTCACAACCATACCATTTTCAATCATAGTACTACATGCACGTTGAAGCTGCCCATTCACTTCAACAATACAAGAATCACAAGTTTCTACTGGTCCAAGTGACTCGTTATAACAAATAGAAGGAACAAAAGATAGTTTCTCTGCTTTTATAAAATCTAAAAGTCGCATCCCTTCTTCTATAAGAAAATCTTTACCATCAATAGTTACTATTTGATGCTCTTGCATATTGATTTCCCCCTTTATTTAATTCTGCCCATAAAAGTCATATTCATACGACTTATCTTTGATTATAATTTTGTAATTTTACAATTGCAAATAATACTAAGGGTTATCATTTTTTTAAATTATCAGAAATTTCTAAATTCTTATTGATTGATTCCCCGTTTTTTGATAATCTATCAATATTCTCATCTTGAAAGAAGGTTTACATATGATTACTTTAATCACGAGCATCATCATACTGATTTTAGGTTATGTTTTTTATGGAAAATACATAGAACGTGTATTCGAAATATATCCTCAAAAAGAAACACCTGCATATAGTAAGCAAGATAATATGGACTTCACTCCATTGCCAGCTTGGAAAGGATGGATGATTCAATTACTTAATATTGCTGGCCTAGGTCCAATCTTTGGAGCTGTTGCAGGCGCTTTATATGGACCTGTAGCATTCATATGGATTGTAGTAGGATGTATCGTCGCTGGAGGTGTACATGATTACTTCTCAGGTATGCTAAGTTTACGTCATGGCGGTGCACAATTCCCAATGCTTGTGCAACATTATTTAGGAAAAGTTACAAGAGCATTTACTGATGTCGTTTCAGTAGTATTGATGGTATTAGTTGCTGCAGCATTCGTTGCTGGACCAGCACAACTTTTAGCTAGTAAAACACCAATATCATTTTTGGTAGCTTTAATTATTATATTTACATACTTTATACTTGCTGCAATTTTGCCTATAAATAAAATTATAGGTAGAATTTATCCTATTTTTGGAGTTATTTTAATAGTAATGGCTGTAAGTGTAGTTGTTGCCTTAATATTCAGTGGAAAACATATACCAGAAATTACAGTTCATAATTTACATCCAAGTGGTATTCCTGTATGGCCATTACTTATGGTGACTATATCATGTGGTGCTATATCTGGATTCCATTGTACTCAAAGTCCAATTATTTCTAGAACAATTAAAAATGAGTCAGAAGGTAGAAAAGTTTTTTATGGTGCTATGATTTCTGAAGGTGTAATTGCATTGATCTGGGCTGCTGCAGGGATGACTTTCTTTGGTGGCACAGAAGGATTAGCTGCAAAATTACAATCAGTCGGACCAGCTGGAGTAGTCGATCAGATTTCAGTAGAACTATTAGGACCATTCGGTAGTATACTTGCACTTTTAGGTATCATTATACTCCCAATTACTACTGGTGACACAGCACTTAGAAGCTCAAGAATGATTATAGAAGATTTTGTGAAAGATAAAGTAACTATCAAACCAAAAGTACTCATGATTTCAGCAAGCTTTGCAGTAGGTATACCCGCATTCTTCCTCTCAACTATTGATTATTCATTCTTATGGAGATATGTAGGATTTACTAATCAAATAGTAGCTACCGTGATGCTCTGGGTTAGTGTTAGTTACTTGTTGAGATACAGTAAAAATCATTTAGTAGCAGGAATACCCGCCTTATTTATGACTGGTGCCATAAGTGTATATGTATTATATGCTCCAGAAGGACTTTCACTTCCTTACCAAACTTCAATAATAGGCGGAGCAATTGTATTCTTAGTCATCGCATCATTATATGTTAGAGCTATTTTAAAACAAACAAATCCAAGTACAATCCCTTCACCAACTAGCGACTTATATACATCATAAATAGATAAGAGGCTGAGACAATTAATTCGTCCCAGCCTCTTATCTGGTTATAAAGCTTATTAGTATAGCCTTTCCAGTCATTAATCTATCAATAAAATCAAAACAATTGTACTATTATAAAGTAAAGCACTTTTAAATAAGGAGAGATACTTATGACTATAGATGTTCAATCATTAAAAAATATATCCCCTATTATTTCAAATATTGCTCGTGGCGAAGAAATGTTTTGGAAAAATCCAGACTATCTAAACAAACAGTCTTTTCCATTTACATTGGACGATGTGATTGATGCTGAACAAAGATTGACTCGTTTTGCACCATATATTGCAAAAGTCTTTCCTGAAACTCAAAATAACCAAGGGGAAATTGAATCCCAAATTTTTCAATTAAACCATTTTAAAAAGACTCAATTTCCACATTTAAAGGGCAATCTTTTATTAAAAGGTGACCATGCGTTACCTATTTCAGGTTCTATTAAAGCACGTGGTGGTATTTATGAAGTGTTGAAATTTGCTGAAGAAACTGCCATTAAAGAAACTGATTTCACTGTAAATAGTGATTATAGCCTTTTAGCAACAGATTACTATCAAGATATATTTTCTAAATACCGTATTGCTGTTGGATCTACTGGTAACTTAGGTTTAAGTATTGGTATTATGAGTGCACAATTAGGTTTCAAAGTTACAGTACATATGTCACAAGACGCAAAAGAATGGAAAAAGGACCTCTTAAAATCAAAAGGTGTTGAAGTTGTAGAACACATTCAAGATTATGGTTATGCTGTAAAAGAAGGCAGAAAAATCGCTATGAATGATCCATACTGCCACTTTGTTGATGACGAAGCTTCTAAAGATTTGTTTTTAGGTTATTCAGTGAGTGCTTTAAGGTTGGAAAAACAACTTAAAGAAGCAAATATTAAAGTTGATCAAGACCATCCTCTATTCGTATATTTACCATGTGGTGTCGGCGGAGGTCCTGGCGGTGTTGCATTCGGTTTGAAGTTAATCTTTGGTGATAATGTACACCCTGTCTTTATAGAACCTACAGAAGCGCCTTGTATGGCATTAGGTATGATTACAAAGTTACATGACGGTATATCCGTTCAAGATGTCGGATTATCTGGTAAAACTATTGCTGATGGGTTAGCAGTTAGCCGTCCTTCAAAATTAGTAGGTACTATAATGTCCACACTTTTATTTGGCTCTTGTACAGTCGAAGATAATCAATTATACCGTTACTTAAAAGCTTTAAAAGATACTGAAAATATATTTATCGAACCTTCAGCTACTTCCGGATTTCATGGCTTGAAATATATTCATGATTTAAATTATGATTCACAACATGCTACACATATCGTCTGGTCTACAGGAGGAAATATGGTTCCAGATAAAGAACAATCTATTTACTATCAACAAGCAATTGATATAGAAAGAAGGAGTTATTAATATTGATACTACTTATTATATTAGGTGTTGTAGCTGGATTATGTGTACCGTTACAAACATCGATAAACACTAAATTAGGCAGCTATACTAAATCACCAATCCTTTCATCTTTTTATTCATTTCTAATTGGAACCATCGTTCTAATAATAGTCAATTTAATAATGAATCCACAAAAGTTATCACCATCATTTATGATGAATCAAGATTTTTCTTATGTATGGTTTACTGGAGGATTACTTGGTGTTGTATTCTTAACAGGTAATTTACTATTGTTACCTAGAATTGGTGCAGCTTTAACAGTTGTCATGACTGTATCAGGTCAAATTATTATGGGAATATTCATTGACCAATTCGGCTTATTTAATGCTGATATACATCCAATAAATTTAGAAAGAATTGCTGGCGTAATTATTATGTTACTGGGTATATTATTAATGAATTACAAAAAATCATCTGACCGAATTATTACGACTAAATCACAACATACAAATTATTGGATGGTATTAGGTATCTTTACTGGTTGTCTTCCCCCTATTCAAACTGCAATCAATAGTGCACTCAGATATGAAGTTCAGTCATTCTATTTTTCTGCATTAATTTCATTTGCTATAGGGACTATCGCTTTATTCATACTTTCATTATTACTTGTTAGAAGAATTCGTTTTAGCTTTCATCACCCTGATCAAGGGACAATTAAGCCTCTTTACTTTATAGGAGGCGTATTAGGAGTAGTATTTGTTACAACTAATATTCTTTTAATGCCTGAGCTTGGTGCAGCTTTAACACTAATGGTTGTTATTTTCGGACAAATGTTAATGGGATTATTGATTGACCACTTCGGTTTATTCAATACACCTAAGTTTAAAATTACAGCAAGAAGACTAATAGGTGCGACATTAGTTTTCATAGGTATTGTAATACTTAAGTTATTCTAATCTATTTATAAAGGAGGACTCTGAATGGATCTTTCAATAAAATCTGGAGACGGCATGCTGAACATACGCGTTGGTGCTATTATTAAAGATAAGCACGGTTACTGTTTTCACTATGATAAAAAACATGAATACTACACATTAATTGGTGGCAGAGTGAAATATTATGAAAGCTCAGATTCTGCTATTAAACGTGAAATCAAAGAAGAATTAGGCATAGAATGTGATGATATTTATTTTGTATCAACTATACAAAACTTTTTTGAATATGAAAGTACGTCATACCATGAAATTTTATTTATTTATCATGTCACATTAAAAGAATCTTTAAATGATTTAAACATTCCAAACAACCCAAAAATAGATTACGTTTCAGTCGGGATTTCAAATATTCCAGAAATTAATCTTCATCCTAGAAAAGCAAAAGAAATTATTTTAAAGAAAATTGATGTCCAACCCTTATTTATAAATAGAGATAATCCGAAATAAAATTAACAAAAAAAGAACGCATATTTTAGCGTTCTTTTTTTGTTAATTATAGTTCTTATAATCAATTAATCACTTAAATTCTCATTTTACAGTAAAATAATTAAAATAAATCCTCGAGATTTTTCAGCATGTATAATGGTTAAAGTATAATAAATTAGCTATTATATGTTTATAAATTACACTTTTCGGATATTTAGTTTAAATATAGCGCGAAGTATTAAAAATAATCTTTGATGATTGATTGTTCTTTTACTTGTCACTTTGCTCACTTTAAATTATAATAAGTATGAAATTAGAATTATTATAATTAAGAATTCTTGAGGAGGATTATGATATGAGTAATAAATCAAAACTTACAGGACTATTTGGTGCTCCTGTATCTGATCGTGAAAATACAATGACTGCTGGCAAACGTGGTCCTGTATCAATGCAAGACGTATATTTCTTAGAACAAATGGCACATTTCGATAGAGAAGTTATTCCTGAACGACGTATGCACGCTAAAGGTTCTGGTGCATTCGGTACTTTTACAGTAACGCATGATATTACACAATATACAAATGCTAAAATATTTTCTGAAATTGGTAAACAAACAGAAATGTTTGCTCGTTTCTCTACAGTAGCTGGTGAACGTGGTGCTGCTGAAGCTGAACGTGATATTCGTGGTTTCGCACTTAAATTCTACACTGAAGAAGGTAACTGGGACTTAGTTGGTAACAACACACCTGTATTCTTCTTCCGTGATCCTAAATTATTCGCAAGTTTAAATCACGTCGTTAAACGTGACCCTAAAACGAATATGCATAACCCTCAATCTAACTGGGACTTCTGGACACTTTTACCTGAAGCATTACACCAAGTCACAATATTAATGACTGACAGAGGTATTCCAAAAGGTTTCCGTAACATGCATGGTTTCGGTTCACACACTTATTCTATGTATAATGATGCTGGTGAACGTGTATGGGTGAAATTCCATTTCAGAACTCAACAAGGAATTGAGAACTTTAGTGCTGAAGAAGCTGAACAAGTAATAGCTAAAGACCGTGAATCAAGTCAAAGAGACTTATTCAATGCTATTGAAGAAGGCAACTTCCCTAAATGGAAGATGTACATTCAAGTGATGACTGAAGAACAAGCAAGAAATCATAAAGATAACCCATTTGACTTAACTAAAGTTTGGTTCAAAGGTGATTATCCATTAATTCCAGTTGGTGAATTCGAATTAAACCGTAACCCAGAGAACTATTTCCAAGATGTTGAACAAGCTGCATTCGCACCTACAAACATCATTCCTGGTATAGACTTCTCACCAGATAAAATGTTACAAGGACGTTTATTCTCTTATGGAGATGCTCAACGTTATCGTTTAGGCGTAAACCATTGGCAAATTCCAGTAAACTCAGCTAAAGGTGCTGCAGAAGTTTGTCCATTCTCTAGAGATGGTCAAATGAGAGTTGATGGCAACTTAGGTGGAGGTATTAACTATTATCCAAATAGTTACGAAGCACATGAATCTCAACCAGAATATAAGAAGCCAGGTTTACCAGTAGAAGGTGAATTATACGAACACGACTACCGTGAAGATGACGATAATTACTATGAACAACCAGGTAAATTATTCCGTCTACAATCACCAGAAGGACAACAACGTATATTCCAAAATACTGCTAACGAAATGCAAGGAACTACTGATGAAGTAAAACACCGTCATATCCGTAACTGTTACAAAGCTGACCCAGATTATGGTAAAGGTGTAGCAGACGCATTAGGCATCGACATTAATTCAGTTGATTTAGAAGGATAATATATAAAGAAAAGATCCTAGGACATAAATGTCCTAGGATCTTTTCTTTATGGTGTTTATTGTGAATTTGTCTTAGATTAACTTTCGAGTTAATCTACAACTTGGTCTATCTCTTCGATTAACTTTCGACTTAATCTACAACTTAGCCAATCTCTTAGATTAACTTTCGACTTAATCTACAACTTAACCAATCTCTTCGATTAACTGCCGAGTTAATCTACAACTTAATCAATCTCTTCGATTAACTGCCGAGTTAATCTACAACTTAATTCATTTTTTGCATTTTACTTTATCTCTTATTAGCACTTTATTTTATGAATTATAGTTTGCTTCTTTTTTAGCTTTAAACATATGCAAGAAGTAGAATGCGACTAAACCTAATAATGCAACTACTGCCATTGCCATGTATAACCCAGAATAGCCGATAGAATTTGTGAAATTACCTAATACATATGGTCCAAATCCTAATCCAAAGTCTAAACCTATGAAATAAGTAGATGTTGCTAATCCCATGGCTTCTACTGGTGATACTTTAACTACGAGTGCTTGGAAGATAGATTGTAAGTTACCAAATCCTAGTCCTACAAATGCACCTGCTATAAGTAATACTACTCCATTACTTGCTATACTAATTAAGAACAAACCTATTACTAAACAAATAAATGCTGGTATTGTAACAATATTTTCTCCACGTTGATCCATGATTCTTCCTGTAAATGGTCTTGTTAGCAATACTGCAATTGCGTATACAACAAAGAAGAAACTTGCTGCATCAACTAAATGATTTTCTTGAGCAAAGAATTGTATAAATGACAATACTGATGAATATGCAATACTTACAATCACTACTACAATTGCAATTGGTAAAGCTTGTACTGAGTAAAAGTCAGATAATCTAAATCCTTTTTTCTCTTCAGTTTGTGCACTTGGCATTACTGGTGTTTCAACTTTCATAAATAGTGACATTACAAATGCGATAACGATTAATAACGTACAAATTGTAAATAGTCCAGTCATTGGAATATGTTGATATAATAATAAGCCGATAAATGGTCCGATAGCAGTCCCTAGAACCATACTTAAACTATACATACTTATTCCTTCGCTACGGCGTTGTGCTGGCGTTATAAATGCAGCAATTGTTCCTGTAGCTGTACTTGCTACCCCACTTGCTACCCCATTTAAAATTCGTACGATAAGTAATAATGCAAATGATGATGCTGATACTAGATATAATCCATTCGTAATTACAAGTAAGATTCCACCAATAATTAACACTTTCTTAGTCCCTACTATATTGATATATTTACCTGTTAAAAATCTTCCGACTAAAGATCCTACGATGAAAAGTCCTGAAGCTAAACCAGCCAGACTATCAGAAACACCAAATGTTTCTTTACTATATCCACCTACTGTTACTAATAATAAGTACATAGATAAAAATATGAAAAAGCTAATGACAAAGTTAAATATAAAGTCTTTTGTCCAAATTGGCTTTTTTAATTGATCAGCCATTATTTATTACCTCCTCTATTAAATGATTTCTAAGTTTTTCTAATAATTTCTGTGCTTTTTCAAGCTCTGCATCATCTGCTTCAACAGCTTGAAGACAATTATTTTGAAATATTACAATGGATTCATGTATTTCATTAAATTGCTGTTGGCCTTTTTCTGTTAATGTAAGAAACTTTTCTCTTTTATCTTCTTTACTATTAACAGCTTGAACAAGTTCAAGATCAATCAATTTTTTGATAATTTTACGAGCAGTAGGTTTTTCAATAAAAGAACGTTTAGACACTTGCACAAGTGTTGTAGGCTCGTTGTTTGCAATATCATGTAACACTTTATACTGAGCAGCATATAAATCATAGGGCTCTAATATGGCATTAATATGATGAATATACGGTCTATACAAATTAGTATATGTAAATAAAAAGCTCTCCATTTTTTGTCACCTTTTCTCATGAAATAAAGTTAGCTTTGCTAACTAATACTTGACCATTCTACTCTCGTTTATATGTAGTGTCAATATCAAATTTATTCTTGAAACAAGATATTTTTGACTTTTTCTATTATAATTAAGTTAAGTATTATTAAGGAGGAACGTAATATGTTAAATGATTTCTATGAAAAATTATCAAAAAAAGAAGACAAAATGATTGAGATTAGAAGATATTTACATGAACATCCTGAACTATCTTTTGAAGAAAAAGAAACAGCACAATATATTGAAGATTTTTATAAGGATAAAGATGTTTCACTCCAAACACATATTGGCGGAGAAGGAATTTATGGTATCAAAGTAACAATTGACTCAGGAAAGCCAGGTAAGACTTTGGCACTAAGAGCTGACTTTGATGCTTTACCAATTAAAGAAGATACAGGTTTGGAATTCAGTTCTAAAAATGAAGGTGTTATGCACACATGTGGTCACGATGCTCATACAGCTTATTTATTAGTTCTTGCAGAAACTTTAATAGAAGTTAAAGATCAACTTAAAGGAAAAATTGTCATTATCCACCAACCTGCTGAAGAAAAACCTCCTGGTGGCTCACAATATTTAATTAAAGACGGTATTCTTGATGGTGTCGATAATGTAATCGGCGTTCATGTAATGAGCGCTTTAGAAAGTGATCATGTTTATTACAGAGAAGGCAATGTTCAATCTGGTCGAAATATATTTAAATTAAAAGTAACAGGTAGCGGTGGACACGGATCATCTCCTCATTTAGCAAACGATCCAATCGTTGCAGCGAGTAGCTTTGTCATGTCTCTACAAACGATTGTTTCACGAAGACTTAATCCGTTTGATATGGGCGTCGTTTCAATCGGTTCATTCGATGGAAAAGGACAATTTAATATTATTAAAAATGAAGTTACGCTTGAAGGCGACGTTAGAGGTATGAACGAAGAAACTTTACATCTAATAGAAGATGAAGTTAAACGTCTATCTAAAGGTTTAGAATCAACGTATGGTGTTCAATGTGACTTAGAATATACTAGAGATTATCCTGTACTATATAATGATCCAGAATTAACGAAGCAAGTCGCTAAAGCGATTGAGGAAGCAAATATTTCTGAAGTTAAAAGTGTTGAACGTTGTGAACCACAACCACCTTCAGAAGACTTTGCATATTATGCTAAAGAATTACCTAGTACTTTCTTCTATGTAGGTGCAAGTCCTAAAGACAAAAAAACTTACCCACATCATCATCCTAAATTTGATATTGATGAAGGTTCTTTACTAATTGCAGCTAAGTCAGTCGCTGCAGTTACATTCGATTATTTAGGTGTAAAATAGTTCAACTACAAAAGTGTGTTAACTAACATTACACATAGTGTAAATTTACCTGACTCATATTTCTTTTTTCTTATTTTATATTTTATACTTTAAAAAAATAAGGAGATGATGGAAGATGAGTCAGACAGATACACTTTTATTATTTGGATGTACTTTATTAGTTTGGTTAATGACACCTGGTTTAGCACTATTCTATGGAGGATTAGTTCAATCAAAAAATGTATTAAATACGTCGATGCATAGTATTTCAGCAATTGTAGTTGTTACATTCACTTGGGTATTAATTGGATTTTCAATGAGTTTCGGAGGAAACAACTTATTTATAGGTGATTTCTCCCATGTATTCCTAAATGGTGTAGGTTTTGAACCAAACGGTAATTTTAGTGAAACCATACCATTTGCCTTATTTATGCTTTTCCAATTAACATTTTGCACGATTGCGGTATCCATTCTTACAGGATCAGTTGCAGAAAGAATGAAATTTGGTCCTTTTTTAATATTCATGGCTTTATGGGTATTATTAGTCTACAGTCCTGTAGCACACTGGGTTTGGGGAGGCGGCTGGATTCATAAATTAGGTGCGATAGATTTTGCTGGCGGTACAGTCGTCCATATTTCATCTGGTGTATCTGGCCTTGTTCTTGCCCTATTACTTGGTTCTAGAAAACCTAGTAACAAAAAGCCTCCACATAATTTAGTTATCACGCTAATCGGCGGTATACTAGTATGGTTTGGGTGGTTCGGTTTTAATACGGGTTCCGCGCTAACATTTGATTCCGTTGCTATGTTAGCCTTTGTAAATACGATTTTAGCTTCTTGTGCTGGTATAGCCGGTTGGTCTATTTTGGAATATATGCAAAAGAAAAAAGTGACTTTAATTGGTACTTTATCAGGAATGTTAGCAGGGCTTGTCACAATCACACCAGCAGCTGGCTTTGTTGGATATGGTAGTTCAATGATACTAGGGATATTAGGTGGATTTGTATGTTACTACGTTATAACACATTTAAAAGTATTACTTAATTACGATGATGCATTAGATGCATTTGGATTACACGGTTTTGGTGGAATTGTCGGTGCAATAGGAACTGGATTATTCCAAAATTCAAATGTAAATTCAAGTATCTCTGACGGTGTTTTCTTCGGTGGCGGATTTATGCCAGTAATAGTGCAAATCGTAGCAGTAATTGTAACGATTGCATTCAGTGGAGTTGTCACATATATTATAGCTAAAGCAATAAGTATCTTTACAACTTTAAGAACAGATGAAAAAGCAGAACTAGAAGGCTTAGATGTAGCTTTCCATGGTGAAACTGCTTATCGATATGAACTTAAAGAAAAAAGAGCCTAAACAATACGCCCCTAATCCAATTATTTTGGATTAGGGGCGTATTGTTTTTATATATTCAACTTGCGTTCTAATGATCTGCTTTGAGCTTTTTATTTCTTGGATATCCTATCAATATAGATACGATACCACATATCCCTAGTAAATATGGGTAAAATGAATATGGTAATAATGATACTGTCGAAATACCAGCTACACTAGTAGCAGCTAATACTTGTGCTCCATATGGAATAATACCTTGTATCGTACTTGCAAATATATCTAGAATACTTGCAGACTTTCTTCGATCAATTTGAAAATCGTCTGCTATTTCTTTTGCTAATGGACCAGTAGTAATGATAGATATTGTGTTATTAGCTGTTGCTAAATTTGTAACACTTACTAAACCAGCTATTCCAAACTCTGCACCTCGTTTAGAATTCACTCGTTTTGTAACAACATTTAACAACCATTTTATACCACCATGGTATTCAATCAAACCAATCATACCACCAATTAGAAGTGCGATCATTGAGATATCTTGCATACCAATTAATCCATCAGATATTGCTTTTAAGTTATCGCCTAAAGTAAACGATCCATCAATTAGACCAATTAAACTTGCAACGATTACACCTAGCACTAATACCAAGAGAACATTCATTCCACACAATGCACTAATTAGTACAAATAAATATGGTATAACTTTTACTAAATTGTAACTGCCTTGACTAGCATCCGCCATCCCTGCATCTTTAGTCATAAACCATAAAATAACCACTGTCAAAATTGCACCAGGTAATACAATTAAGAAGTTCATCTTAAATTTATCGCTCATTTTTGTTTTTTGTGTTCTTACAGAAGCTATTGTAGTGTCAGAAATCATAGACAAGTTATCACCAAACATTGCCCCACCTACTACAGTTGCTATTGTTAAAGCTAGTGAAATATCAGTTGCTTCAGATATGCCAACTCCCACAGGGGCTAGTGCAGCTACAGTACCCATTGAAGTACCCATTGCTACAGAAATAAAAGCACCTACTATAAATAATCCTGCTAATAAAAACTGACCAGGTATTAATGATAATCCTAAATTAACTGTTGAACTAACAGCACCCATACTTTTAGCAGTTTCACTGAAAGCACCTGCCATTAAGAATACAAACACCATTAATAAAATATTAGGATGTCCAGCACCTTTTGTAAAAATATCTAGTTTTTTTGCTAAAGGTGTCTTTGGATACATTGCACATGCAAACACTGCCGCAATAAGTATAGCTACATTTAGTGGTAAGAAATTAAAGTCATGCTTAATTAATCCTGTACCAATGAAAAGTGTCACAAACACGATTAACGGTAATAAAGCTATGAAAGACCCTTTTTTATCTATTTGTTCCATTGTTATCTCCTTATTTATATCTTGAATACTTTAAAAGGGTACAGGACAATTTTGTTCTCGTCAAATATAAATTTCGTAATAAGCATTTATCAATCCTTGAATAATTAAATAATAAAAATTAGGTAATATAACGTATAATAAGAAAAAGAAGAAATTAAGGGGTAATATTATGATTATTAGTAATACAATAAATGATTTTTTTAATAACTTTCATTTAACCGATACTTCACTTAAAACATATTACGCAAAATATCGCTCTGAATTTCAACATGCCGAAGAAAATTCAATATTTTTAGAGGATGACATATCAACAACTTTATCCAAGTTAGAAACAGATACTGCTCAAATTTTGAAAGTAAACACCAAATTAGTTCATATTATTTTTGAAGTTAGACTACAAATGCTCAAACAATTTAATACTTATTTAAGACCCGATATATATTTTTTAATTGGTGCTTACAGAAAAGACGGTTTTCTTAAAATTGAAGACACACCCCATATATACTTTTTCATAGAGTCATTGTGCGAACATTATGATGATCTATATGACATAATCGCATACTATTTTACAAAGTTACTTTTAAGGCAATTAAATTCAACATCTGAAAATTCTATTTTAGAAGAGACAGTTACCTCACATATCATGAACAAATTAAACTATACATATCCATATACAAATAATAATAAATACAAGGCTATTCAAAATTTAGAAACCAAACTAAATGAGCAATTACAAACTGACTCTATAATTAAATTATTTACTGAAAACGAACATTCAGAAATACTAAAAAGATATTCATAAATAGAGCTATATGGACAATACTTTCAATATTTGCTCAAATCTATCGGTATTATTACTGACAATATAATAATAAGAGGTTGAGACAATTAATTTGCCCCAACCTCTTAATTAATTATAGTAATTTCATTAAATCTCTAATTAATATTGTAATGTTATGTTTTTTAGACTGTTCACTTAAAAATAGTGCGACTTCTAATTGTTTTTTATCACTGTCATTACTGATCTTCATTTCTATTTTTGAATGCACGATGTTATATATTAGCTCACTATATAACTTATATCTACTTGAATTAATTGTAATATCTAAGGCAGTTTGTGCATATGCTAAACATCTGTCATATGCTCTTTCGCTAGCATAAATATTTGATAATGTATATAGTAGTTTAATTTGATAACTATCATCTACATTTAAACGTTTAGCAATTTCTAATCCTTGTTCTAATGAAGATTTCGCTTTTTCATTTTCATTTTGACTATAATAAAAGACTGCTCTTGTATTACAGATAGACACTTGTAATTTGACATACATATTACTATCTATTAATTGATATGCTTCTTCAATCATCTGAAGTGATTGTTCTACTTCGCCATATTTATAGTAACCTATAATTGATCTTACCCACTTAGACGCTGCAATTTCATCAACAGATCCATTAGATAAATAATTACCATCAATAATAGGAATTAAAGCATCGTAATCACGATCTTCTAACAATCTTTCTATGACTTTTAATTTTTGTTCTAGTTGTGTATCTAATTCATCACCTATATACAAGAAATCCATACTACAATTTAGTCTTCTAGAAATATTAAAAAGGAGTTGCGATCCCGGTTGCAATTCATTCTTTTCAATTTTAGAAATTTGACTTTGTGTAGCGATTCCCTTAGCTAATGCTTGTTGAGAAAGCTTTAAATCTATTCTCCTTTGTTTTACACGTTCTCCTAATTTCATATATAGCGCTCCCCAAATTCTTTAATCGAATTAACATATTTATATTATCTAATACATCTATATCTTCAAGTGTCGTCATTAAATGATATATTTGTCCCACCAAATATATCATTTAAGCATCTAAGGGCACATATTAACTTGTATTAGAAATAATTCATGTCATGTTATAATTCTCTTCTTTATTTTAAGGCTCATTGTGTGAAAATACAATTATTTTATCCTTATACGAAGACTGTATTTTCTCTTTAAACAGCTGTCTAAATTTAGAAGTATTAAGCTTAATCAACAAATTCTGCTGTTTCAAGCTGTATTAACTCACCATCTTCTTGTCTTTTTTTAATGTGAAATTCTCCCCACTTACATAGGTTTTCTAATAGTTCATTTAATGAACTACCGTAATCAGATATTTCATATTCTACTTTCGGAGGTACTTGTTGATATACAATTCGATTAATAATTCCGTCTTTCTCTAATTCTCTTAATTGTTGAGTTAACATTTTTTGTGTAATGTGTGGAATAGCTTTTTTTAGTTCTGATGTTCTCATTGTTCCATGCTTTAAATGACAAAGGATAACAGGTTTCCATTTACCACCAATCACGTCTATTGTTGCTTCTACACCTATATTATATTCTGTTACTTCCATTACATTTCCTCCTTAAGGTACTTTTTGGTACCTATATGACTTTAAAGTGCGTACTTCCTATTTGTATTGTTACGTTTTAAAATAACACATATCTTATAACAAAGGAAGGAACTATCAAATTGAAAAATAAATTTTCTAATCAACTTGCACTTATTTCACTAGCTATATCTGCTTTCGCCATCGGTTCAACAGAATTCATCAGCGTTGGCTTATTACCATTAATCAAAGATGCTTTTAATATCACAATTCCTCTAGCAGGATTAACTGTATCTTTATATGCAATTGGTGTTACGGTAGGTGCACCTATTTTGACACCTTTAACAAATAACATGAAAAGAAAGACTGTGCTTATTCTTATAATGGTCATCTTTATAATTGCTAACATATTCGCAGGAATGGCTACTTCATTCACTTTATTATTATTAATGAGAGTGCTCAGTGCTTTTTCTCATGGTGTGTTTATGTCAATTGCCACAACTATTGCTGCAGATTTAGTGCCACCACATAAACGTTCTAGCGCAATCGCACTTATGTTCACTGGTTTAACAGTTGCTACTATAACAGGCGTTCCCTTTGGTACATGGGTTGGTCAACATTTCGGATATGAAATGTCATTTTACACAATTGCTATAATAGGTATTATTAGTCTTATTGCCAATATAGCATTTGTTCCTAAAAATTTAACTGAATACAAACAAGCACCAATTGTTAAACAACTTGCAGTCTTAAAAAACAAACCCCTTATGACAATATATTTAATAACTGCCCTCGGTTATGGAGGTACGTTTGTAGTCTACACATATTTAACTGAGATTCTTACTCATATTTTAGGCTATGAATCAAACAGTATCGTTACGATTTTGATATTATATGGTGTAATGGTTGCGATTGGTAATACTTTAGGAGGAAAACTTACAAATCACGCTCCTACAAAATCATTAACGATCATTTTCTTACTACAAGCTTTAACTTTATTACTGGTAGGACTTACGTTACATTTTCATGTAGTAGGATTAGTAAGTATTTTATTAATGGGCCTATTTGCATTTATGAATGTACCTGGTCTCCAACTTATCGTCGTATTATTCGCAGAGAGAAATAGTAAAGAAACAGTCAACTTTGCATCTAGTCTAAATATATCTGCTTTTAATATTGGTATAACACTTGGATCAGTTATTGGTGGATTTATATTAAATCATATATCATTATCGTTCACACCATATTTTGGTTTTATCATGGTTATTATGGCAAGCTTATTAATGTTTGCCGTTAATAGAAATGAAACTTCGGAACCACTGCAAACAACGTGTTAATAATAAGAAGAAGGATGAGACAATTAATTTGTCCCATCCTTCTTCTTTTATATTTCATCATTATTTAGTATTTTTTGAGCATTATCTTTCATTTGATTAACTGTGTCAATTCCTTTAGTTTCTTCAATATAATCATATGCTTCTTTTATATGAAAATTTCTGTTAGGTGTATTATGTGCGTCACTTCCAACGATATGAATACTTTCTTGATCCAATAAATAATCAGCAACTCTTTTTGCATCTTCACCATATTTACCTACTAATGAACCAGCAGTTACTTGACAAAGAGCACCCCTTTTAATTAAATCAAATAAAATTTGAGGTTTATCTTGTATAGGAATGATACGTTCTGGATGAGCTAATAAAGGACGATACCCTGCATCGAATAATTGGTCAAACGTGTTATTCGCAAAGTCTGGAACTGTAAAGAATGGAAATTCAATTAATACATATCTTGAGCCTTCAGTTATAGGTAACAATTCTCCTGATTCCAATCCTGCTAACTCATTTCCAAACATATGAATTTCTTGGCTAGGATACACTTTTATATTAATATGATGTTCTTTTAATAACGATTGTACTTCTTCAGTTCTTGCTTTAACTATGTCCGCACTATTTTTAAAACGATGTTCTATATAATGAGGTGTTGCTACAATATCTGTAATCCCAATTTTTTCGGCTTCTCTTGCTAATTCAAGCATGCTTTCTGCATCTATTGGACCATCATCTAATCCATATAATAAATGATTATGAATATCAATCATGTGCATCGCTCCTTTAGTCATTGAACTATCAAATATCAATAAGTTTTCTTATTACTTATATTGTAACAAATATCTGTTTATAAATTATATTAATAAGCCTTCAATTTTATATTTCAAATAAGCAGAAAGTTTGTAATTATTCCTTCTTTATATGAACATAAAAATAGCGAAATATAAGGAGTGGAAAGATAATGGAATTAACCAAAGCACTTGAAAGAAGACGCTCAGTAAAATCTTATGAGCAATATGATTTAGATAGAGAAACAATTTATGATTTATTAGACAAAGCAGCACTATCACCATCTGCTTGGAATTTACAACAGTGGAAAGTAATAGTAGCTGACACTGATGAAGCTAAAGAAAAGTTATATAACGCAGCTAACAAACAAGTTAAAATAAAAGAAGCAAGTGCAACATTTATCATTTTAGGTGATTTAAATGCACATGAAACAATTGGAGATATAGCTGATGACTGGATTGAACACGAACATATTCCAGCTAATAAAAGAGAAGGCTTAATCGAAAGTGTGAATCGATTCTTTGAAAGTGATCTCAATAAAAGAGACGAAGCTGTACGTGGCGCATCATTATTTGCGATGAGTTTAATGTTAGTCAGTGAGGATGCTGGTTATGCAACTTGCCCTATGATTGGCTTTGACAAACAATCTGTAATTGACGCATTTAATATTGACGATAACTTAGTACCCGCTATGCTTATTTCAATTGGTAAAGGTGAAATGACAAATGATAGAGCATCACGCTTACCAGCTTCATCATTTGCAAAATTTGAATAAAGAATGTACTAATTTTGTAATAATATGATAATACTACACCTCAAAAAAAGATTATAATATAGGTAATGAAGTGAGGTGTTTAAGATGAACAAACGTTATCAAAAAGTTCTAGTACTTTACTTAATATCAACGTTAGTACCTTATATATTTATCAATAAGAATAAGGACATCTCTTTAACAAAGAGATGGTTACCTAGCTCTTTAATTGGTTATGGTATATTTGCATATGGGCTAAAGGCACTAACTAAAATGAAAAAAGCAGCTTAATTAGCTGCTTTTTTCATTTCTTTATATTCATCATTCGTTATAACATAAATAGCATCATCTACAATTTTTTCTTTATGAATTCTATTTTTTGGCATAACACCAATTTTTTTCATTCCTAATCTTTCCATAACTTGTCCAGATTTAGGATTAATAGTGCTATGCATTGCATTTACTTGGTTTAATTTTAACTTATCAAACGCCAATGACAATATCTCTAATCCCGCTTCTGTCATATAGCCATTTTTAGAATAATTTAAATTGAGCACATATCCTATCTCGCCTCTTTTATGTTCTGTATCTACTCTTAAATCTATTGTGCCAATTAATTTATGTTCTTCTTTTAAGACTATTCCATATTTGCCTAATGGTGATTTCAAATAGTAATTTGCGATGACTTCTTTTGTTTCTTCTTTTGACAAATGTGTTGGAAATACATGAGAAGTATTTTCTATATTAGATGAATATTCATAAAGTGATTCTGTATCATCTAAACTTACAGGTCTCAATATAAGTCTGTCTGTTTCTAATGTTTGATTCTCACCTAATGTTACTAATAATTCCATAATTCACACCTTCTTATGCTTTATTTTCATTTTGTGCTAAAGCTAAACAGCCAATTATTCCTTGTTCATCATTCAAACTTGGAGAAACGATGTACTCTTCTACCGGTGGAAGTGCAATATAGTCATTATTTAATAACTCAAATTGCTTATGAATTTTACTCAACAAATGATTTTGATGCATTACGCCTCCACCAAAAATGATTTTTTCTGGTGATAACATTAACGTTGTATTCAATGCTGCCTGAGCAATATAATAAGCTACTATATCCCAATCTTTCGAATCTTCTTTAATCTCTTTCGCTGATATACCAGCTCTTTTTTCAATAGCAGGTCCTGATGCAACCCCTTCTAAACAGTTACCATGAAATGGACATTTACCTTCAAAGCTTTGGTCATCTTCATGTATCTTTACTGTCATATGTCCCATCTCTGGATGACTATATCCTTGAACAAATTTACCACCGACCATAGCTCCTCCACCGATACCTGTACCAACTGTATAATATACTGCTGAATTAATATCTTTTGCGATACCTTTTTTAAACTCACCATATAATGAAGTGTTTACATCAGTTGTAAAAGCGACCGGAATATCAAAATGCTCTTTAATAGCCCCAATGAAATCAAAATTTTTCCATGCTGTCTTTGGTGTGGAAGTTATATAACCATATGTATCAGATTCTTTATTAATATCTATTGGACCAAATGAACCAATACCAATACTTATAATGTCATGCTCTTTAAAGAATTCTATAACTTTTGGCATCGTTTCAGTTGGTTCCGTAGTTGGTATCGAAACACTTTCTATAACAGTTAAGTTATCATCACCTACTGCACATACAAATTTTGTTCCTCCTGCTTCAATCGCTCCATAAAGTTTCAATAATCCCACTCACTTTCTATGATTATATTTTTTTACACAACATAACTACTATACCTAAAACCATTTCTTTCTTTTAAAAACAGTTAACATTATAAACGCAATGATGACCATAATAATTAGAACGATATAATATCCGTCGTGCCAACTAAGCTCAGGCATATTTGTAAAGTTCATTCCGTATATCCCTGCAATCAAAGTTAAAGGCATAAACACTACTGAATATATCGTTAAGATTTTCATAATATTGTTCATTTTAAATGAGTTTAGAGAAATGTAATTATCACGTATGTCACTTGTCATTTCTCTCGAAGAATCAACCATTTCCATTTGCTTGATAAGATGATCATTAATATGTGTAATATATAGAAATTGCTGTTCATTTAGATGTAATACTTTACCTTCTCTCATTCGATATACCAAATCTCTCATTGGTTGAACAGTTCGTTTAATAATTAACAACTCTTGCCTTAAATCAAAAGTATCATCTATTAAAGACTTCGTTGAAATATCTATATTATGACGATCCTCAAAATTAAATACTTTATCTTCAATATCGTAAATAAATGGGAAATAATTATCTACTATATCATCTAGCAAATTTAACAAAATATCTTTTGGCTCTTCCAAATTGATTGTTTGATTAAACAACTTTCTTTTAACAGTATCTATTTCTTCAAAGCGTTCTTTATGATAAGTCACAATAAAATCATCGCCAATAAAAATATCAACTTCTTCAGCTTCAAGTGTTTTTAAATCTAACGCATGGAACACAACAAACTGATAATCATCATATTGTTTGAATTTGGGTCTTTGTTGAACAAGCGTCGCATCTTCAATAGATAATTCATGAAAATCAAAATAATCTACTAATACTTTTGCCTCTTCTTCTGTAGGTTCGTTTAAATCAACCCATAACCATTTTTTGTCTTCTGCAATATCTTTTGGTGATGTCGTTTCTTTTAGTTCATTATTTGAATTACAATAATAAGTTTTAATCATTATATTCACACCAATTTTCATTTTACTTTATCTATATTATACAATTTAAAAAGCAGTGAGCAAATATACTCACTGCTAACAAGTATTTAGGTAAATACGACTGTTTTATTTCCGTTTACAATCACTTTGTGTTCACAATGCCACTGTACTGCTCTTGCTAATACTTGAGACTCCACATGTCTACCAGTATTTTTCATATCTTGTGCTGAATATCGATGATTAACTCTTACAACATCTTGTTCAATGATTGGACCAGCATCTAAATCTTCTGTAACATAATGACTTGTAGCTCCTATTAATTTGACACCTCTTGTATAAGCCTGTTTATAAGGATTTGCACCAATAAATGATGGCAAGAATGAATGGTGAATATTAATAATTTTTAGATGATGCCTTTCAACAAAGACTTCTGATAAAATCTGCATATACTTAGCTAGTACGAGTAAATCCACTCCGTAACTATCACTTATTCTCGAAATTTCATCTTCACTTTCACGTTTTGTTTCTTTAGTCACTTTTACATGGTGGAAAGGTATTCCCATATCTTCAACAAATTTACGGTTATTTTCATGATTACTAATAACACAGCTTATTTCTATTGGGAATTCTTGACGATTTGCGCGTAATATAATTTCACTTAACGCGTGATCTTCTTTAGAAACTAATACCGCCGTTTTTACTTTTTCTTCAGCGTCAAAAATTTGAAAATTAATATTTCTTGTTGTTAGTTCTTTTTCTAAAATTGATTTCACTTCATCATTTTTATCAAATTCAATGCGTAGATATAAGTGATTCTCATTTTCTTGAACATCAGTATAATGATCTAAATGAAATATATTTGAATTTGTTTCTTTTATAATTGTTGATATTAGTGATGTAATACCAATTTCATCTTTGCAATCCGCTAATAAAATATAATGCTTACTCATGTATCTCATCCCTTTATTAATATTGGAAATATTCTAACAATAACAACTATTATAAAATTTAATTTGCAATAAAACAATGAATTGAGTAGCATATATTCATTGTAAACGCATTCACTATTAATTTGTGCTCAAATACATAAATTGGTCTAATTGCAATGCTTCTAAAGTCTCTCTAATCAATCTTTTACGGTCATAATAATTAAGCCCTTGATTTTCTAATTCAGTGACTTTCCCTTCATATACATATGCTCCATTAAATAAAAATTTATCTTTCGTTACTTTAATTGTAGACATTGCACCTTCTCTAGGTGAAATAAACATAGAGTCAAACATTTTATAAATTAAATCCCCAAATCTATGATTATATTTAGTTTTTCCTAAGTTAGTGGAGACAGCGCCTGGATGTACAGCTGTTACATTCAATCCACGATGATGAAACTGCTCGTATAATTCTTGCATGAAATACAATGTAGCTAGCTTAGATCTACTATAAGATTTAATCGGATTAAATCTCAATGGATATTTGAAATTATGATGTCCTATATGAGCATATTTATATGCCCCAGAAGATACAATTATAATTTGTTTATCATGGCTTCTCATTATAGATTCAAATAAAATATGTGTTAATAAAAAGTGACCTAAATAATTTGTACCAAACATTAATTCAAAACCATCTACAGTTTTTTGTCTTGTTAATGAAACGACACCTGCATTATTAATTAAACAATCAATGTATGGATATTGATCTAGTATTTGAGTAGCGGCTTTCATTACATTGGCTAAATTAGATAAGTCAAATTTTATGACTTCTACATTTAATTTTTTATGTTCTGCTATTAAAAGTGATTTTAAATGTTCACCTTTGTCTATATTTCTACACAATAAAATAATAATGTCATAGTCATTGGCTAACTCTTTAACTGTTGATTCACCTATTCCTGATGTTGGACCTGTAATTGCTAGTATTCTATTCGCCATTGTATATACTCCTTTAATTTATTACCGTTCTTTTACCCTGAAATATATATTTTAACTATGACATTTATTTTTTTACATAATTTTGATGTACATATATTAATTCTTTTGCCATTTCTTTAATAATTTCAGTTGAAATAAGCTGATCTTCAGCATGCATTAATAAGAGCGTCATCGGTACTGTTTCACCACTAGCTTCTGCTTGTATTAAATCTTTATGCACTTTATGACCATCAATTAAAAATTGATTACCTTCACTAATTAAATCTTCGGATTCTTTAAATTTTTCAGATTTAGCTTCATTAATTGCTTGCATATAACTACTCTTTGCCATACCAACATTAGTTATGATTTGAAAAGCAATTTGTTCGTATTTTTCCATAATATCACCTTACTTCATTAAGCTTTCAGCATGTTTTAAGACACGTTCTCCATCCATCATGCCATATTGTTGCATATCTATAACGTCTACCGGCACTTTGCCATTAGCTACTTTTTCAACTTGTGCCTTTTGAAATCTCACTTGTGGTCCAAGTAGAATAACATCTACATCATCAACCTTTGTTTCCGCTTCTGATAAGGCTAAAGCTTCGACTTCATAATCTTTACCTTCATTTTCTGCTGCCTCTTGCATCTTTTTCACTAACATACTTGTCGACATACCTGCTGAACAAACTAATAATATTTTTTTCATTTATTTCATCTCCTGAATATTAAATTTAAAAAACGCCCATGGTTTCAAATAATTGAGCAATTGTAAATCATGAGGTGCAATTCTCCCAATTACATTTACTTTACCTGTATTTATCATAGGCTTTAAAGCAATTTGTAGCTCCCCTTTATATTGTCCATATTCTTCGTTATCTATTAAGATGTCACCTCTTTTAATAGCGGTTGTATGATGAACGGGAAATGATTCTGCTTTATATTTCACACGACTTTGAGTTGAACGAATCATATAGTCACTTACATCACCTCTATAAAAATGTGGTTCTTCGATAACTATTTTTCTTTCTAATTCTGTAATATCATCAAATAACTTTACATCAAACGTGATTGCTTCGTTTTTTAAATAACTCAGTCTTTTTAATTCTTCTTCTGATGGATAACAATTACTTATAATCACATCATCAATGAGATCAGTTGCCCATAAGTATTGTGCTTGTGTAGAAACGGGGATTCCTCTATGTTCTTCTAAAGTTGGCAATCCTTCTGTAACTGGCCATGGTCCAAAGTCAGCTTCTTCACTTGAAACGAATGCTGCTGTTCTAAGACCATATTTTTTGAATTTTTTACTACCTTCTAAAAAGAATGCTTCAGATATACCAGCATATCGATGAGGATAAAAATTATGGCATCCTACTAAATGAGCTCGATTTGGTTCAAAGTCCATTACATTATCTATATAGTGATTCATGACACTCATGTTCAATTCAATCATTATGTCATATGGATTATACGTCATATCACTTGTTAATTTTGCGCCTACACCTTCATCAAGCCTTATTCCATCAACACCTAGATCATTAAAAAAAGATAAGTCATTAGGTTCAATACCGAGGACTTTAAAAGTTCTTGGTGCTACATCTATAAATATTTCAAAGTCTAAACTTTTAGCATAACGAATCGTTTTTTCAATGATAGGTAATAAAGTCGATTTATTATCATCAGTTAATTGCAATAAATTCGTAAAAATTCGTGTAAAACCATGCTCATGTGCTTTATCAATATAATTTAAATCCTCAGATTCTTTAGATTTTCCAGGATACAAAGATATACCTAAACGCCTCATAGAAATCACTTCCATTCGTAATATATTTATTTTTATATTATTTTGAATATTTAATCTATTTAGTTTATACTATAACAAAATCGAAGCGCTTACAAACAAAGGGGGAATTTTATGAATAACTTTGCTACTTGGATAGAAGGAAAACTTTCTGGTCCAATGACAAAGCTTTCAAATCAACGTCATTTACTCGCTATACGTGACGGGGTTATTTCGGCACTCCCATTCATTATTTTCGGTTCATTCTTTTTAATATTTGCAACTCCACCGTTACCTGAATCATGGGCAGTAACTCAGTGGGCAACTGAACATGCAGAACAAATTTTAATTCCTTATAGAATGACCATGTTCATTATGAGTTTATACATTGTCTTTGGGATAGGTTACAATCTCGCAAAGTCCTATGATTTAGATCCATTGTCAGCAGCACAGCTTTCTACAGCAGCATTTTTATTAACTATTGCGCCAACAATGGATAAAGAATTAGGATTCGTCTTACCAATGACCAACTTAGGTGGCCATGGATTATTCGTCGCGATGTTTGTAGCAATTTTTTCAGTAGAAACATACAGATTGTGTAAAAATAAAAACATCACCATTAAAATGCCACCTCAAGTACCGCCATCCGTTAGTCGCTCTTTTGAGTCGTTAATACCAGTAGTCATCGTACTCGGTGCAATGAGTGTGATTACAGTTGTATTTCAACTCGATTTACATACACTTGTAGATAAAATTGTAGGGCCTCTCGTATTTGCAGGTGATACATTACCTGGTGTATTAGTACCAGTATTCTTAACAACATTCTTTTGGGCATTTGGTATTCACGGTATGTCAATTGTAGGTACGATTGAACGTCCGTTGTGGGAAGTATATTTAGCTAAAAACGCAGAAGCACATGCAGCAGGAGAACCATTACCACATATAGCACCAGAAACATTCTTCCAGTGGTTTGTATGGATTGGAGGAGCAGGAGCAACATTAGGACTTGTTATATGTATATTATTATTTGCGAAATCTCAGTTCTTGAAAAAATTTGGTAAAGCCGTTTCTATACCATCTTTATTTAATATAAACGAACCCGTAATATTTGGATTGCCAATAGTACTAAACCCAATAATGGTTATTCCATTTATCATAATCCCTATCGTTTTAACCATCATAACTTATTTCGCAACATTACTCGGACTCGTCAATGCAACAAGCGTAATGGCACCATGGACACTGCCAGCTCCAATCGGTGCATACTTAGCAACAGGAGGAGACTGGCGAGCAATCGTACTCGTCCTAATTAATATAACAGTATCCGTAATAATTTATTTCCCATTCTTTAAAATGTACGATCGCAAAATGGTACTAGAAGAAAGCGGAGAAACTAAAGAAGAAATAGAACATGATATGGAAAAATAGTAAATAGTAAGAACAGAGCAAACACCTGGCATCCTGGTGTTTGCTCTGTTCTTTATGTATGATTCTTAGGTTGTGTTCCTTAGATTGCGCTAACTGGCAGAATTACGAATTATGCTCCTTAGACTGCGCTTACTGGCAGAATTACGAATTATGCTCCTTAGATTGTGCTTACTGGCATAATTCTGAATTGTGCTCCTTAGAGTGTTCTTACTGGCATAATTCTGAATTGTGCTCCTTAGCGACTAATTCTTACGGACATTTCTCGGTATTATGTCCCTTACACTACCTCTTACGGACATTTCTCTGAATTTTGTCCCTAAAAAATAATCCTTCAACTTAAATATAACTATTAAAAATCCCCCGATTTGTTGGCATTCCAACGAATCGGGGGATTCTCTTTAAAAGATTATATCAATAAAGAACCATACAACCATAACGAGCATGATTAAGGCTTTGGCTATAGAACTGGTTAAGAAACCAAGTAATGAACCGATACTTGCATTCGTAGCTGCTGAAATATCATTTTTTTGAATCATCTCAGTAACAAATACTAATACGAAAGGTACGATGATGATACCAAATGGTGGAAACACGAAACAACCTATTATTACACCGACTGCTGCCATTGTTTCTCCTAGTTTAGATCCACCGAATTTCTTAACGAAATAGCTATTCATTATGATATCTGAAAGTATCATAAATATAGTAAGTACTACCATTACAGTCCAGAAGATCCACGATAATTTACTTGAATCAATTGCAAAATGATATATAAAATAGCCTACCCATAAAAATAGTACTGATGGAATAATTGGTTTGATTAAACCAACAAAGGCAATTACAAACATTAGTATAATTAATATCCAACTTATTGCTGTCATTATTTTACTCCTAACTTGTTTTAACGTTATTATGTGTTACATGTTCTACTGTAAAAATTAATAATATAAATGCTAATCCTATTGATAAACTTGAAACGAAGAACACATTTCCTAGACCTACTATATCACTCATCACACCACCGAGTAAATTTCCGCCTAGCTGACCTATTACCATAGCGTTAGCAAACAATGTTGATGCATATCCAGGAAACTCTGGTAAAATGTCTTGGAAATAACTGATTCCTAATCCAAGTAAAATTGCTAAGAAAAATGCTAATGCTAATTGACCAATTAACATTGCTTGGAAACTATCAAACACACCTATACTAAAGTAATAACCGAATCCGAATATTGCTCCGACCATAAGTAGTGTCTTAGTTTTAAATTTACTTGCTATAATACCTAATATAATCATGAAAGGTACTTCTAAACCTGCACATAGACTTGCTAAATACCCTACATGCGACTCATCATCTTTCAAATATTCCGTTACATATAAAGGCATATTTAAAGTATACATCCATTGTCCAACATGTAATAAAATAAATGCTAAAAATGGTATCAATAATGTTGGTTCTTTTACTAAGTTTGGAGCTTTCTTTTCAGGAAAGTTTCCAATTGCATTATTGATAATTTTCTTAGGTTCTTTATAAAAAATAATTAATAAAACTAAAACTGTTAAAAATAATGTCATCGTTCCACCAAATAAACCATCATACCCAAATATGCTAAGTAATAATGTTCCGATTAATGGACCAAATAAAAACCCTAATGAAAATGTAGAACGTAGAACAGTATTGGCAAATATACTTCTATCTTTATAAGCAGATTCATTTATAGATTCACGTGCTGAGGCATACATTTGAGGCATTGCAGGTGCAGCAAGCCCTTGAAACATCGCATATAAAGCGATGAACAGCCATATAGTATGTATGTAGAAATAAATCGAGAAACATAACGCCCCCATTATTAAAGCGGTGATGATGAGATATTTACGATTAATTTTTCCACTATCAGAGAATCTTGCAACAATAGAGTTCACAGTAAATGATGCACTAGCTGCAAGCGCCATTAATAAACCGTACTGTCCTTTAGACATCCCTAATTGCTGAGTCGCATACAATACTAAAAAAGGAACCGTTATAGCAATAGCCATTCCTAATAAGCCCATATTAACTGTAAAGAGCTTATAATTTTTTATTTGAAATAATTTCAAAAACATGAATTCACAACTTCCTATATTTTTATTATATGTTTGTACTTTAATGCTAAACACCTATTACGTCAACGCTTAATTGATATATTTATCACAAACATGTAAAATCATTACTAAATATAATTAAAGGGGATATTGTAGTGGAATACAAAGTGAACTATATTTCAATTGGAAAAGTCGAAGATGTGACTTTTAACAATCAAAAGACTAAAAAAACTGCTATTTTTAAAGAACCCTTCGAAAGTAAAATGTATCTTTCAAAAACAGGATTCGTTGAAGATCAACAACAATATAAAGGTCATGGTGGTCCAGAAAAAGCTATTTGTTTTTACAGTAAAGATAACTATGCCTATTGGAATGACATTATAGATCGACTACCCAAATATGCGATTTTTGGTGAAAATATTACAGTGTCTGGCTTAACCGAAAAAGATTTAAATATTGGAGATACTTATCAACTTGGTGAAGCCATCATTCAAGTTTCTTGTCCAAGACAACCTTGTGCTACAATCGCTTTAAGATATGGAATAAAAGATTTAGTCAAACGTATGGCAGACAATTTAAAAACAGGATGCTATTTTCGAGTAATCAAAGAAGGCTATGTATCCCAGAATGATAACATGAAATTATTAAATACATGTAAACCACAACTTTCCATTTATGAGCTTAATGAAACACGTTATAAAGATAGTAGCAATCGTGAGCGCATAGAATATATATTAAATCACAAAGGTATCAATGAAGAAACACGTGATATTTTCAATAAATTACATAAGCGCCTTTCATAAACACGAAGGCTTCAGATATAAATAGGCTGAGACAAATTAATTGTCTCAGCCTTTCTTTGTATAGTGTTGATTTTGAGTTAATCTACAATTTACGCCATCTCTTCGATTAACTTCTGACTTAATCTACAACTTTACCAATCTCTTCGATTAACTTTCGACTTAATCTACAACTTAACCAATCTCTTCGATTAATTCAAAAAAACCTTTAATCCGTTATTTCTTACCTATTTCAAGTTGATTAATATAATTTTTCAGTACTTCAATGAATGATTTAACTTGTGGTAACTGTAAGACATTATGTTCATAACAAATATAAGTTGATCGTGTAAGTGGTTTACGCATAACATTTAACTTCTTGATTTCAAATTTATCTGTATCTATGTCACCTATTACCAATTCTGGCAATACTGTTACGCCTACTCCATTTAATAAGAGTTCTTTGCATGTAGCTATTTGGTCTACTTTAATTAGTGCGTGGTATTCTTGTTGTAAATAATCGGAATACCACTCTTCAATTTGTTTTAAGTAAATTGGTTCTGCTTGAAACTCAATCATTGGTAATAGATGTAAATCCTGTTTTTTACTTTTAGGATAAATAAAATAATGTTGTTCATTTAGTAAAAGGTCATTTTGAACATTCATCACTTCGTTTCCTCTAACTACCATGATGTGAAAGTCATTTTGATATTGTTTTATATGTTCACTAGAGCCAATTTGTAATTGTATATCTACATTTGGATATAAATGCGTATATTCCCCCATAACTTGTGGAAGAATTGTTTGCCCAATCAACGAAGAAACACCTATTGAAATGCTTCCATTTACTTCTCCTAATTTCGAACTAATTTTATCTAATAGTAAACGTTCTTCTTTCAACATTTTTCTTGCATGTTCTATGACTAAGGATCCTTCATTAGTTGTAATAAGCTGCTTTTTTGTTCTTATAAAAATGTCTATACCAAAAAAGGTTTCTATAGATTTCAATCTCTGACTGACTGCTGGCTGCGATATGTAGAGAATGTCTGCAGCTTTTCGCAAAGTCTTTACATCTTCTAATGTTACTAATAACTTATAATCATCTACTTTCAAATGACACACTCCTTACTTTCATTTTATTATACCATGATTTAATTCAAGCACCACGACTACAACTTTAGACCGAAATATTAATTTTTTTAATTCTAAAATTGAAACTCTAATTATAATTCGTTATAGTTGAGAATGTACATAAAATAGGAAGGATAAAATCATGAACTTTTTAGAAATTATAAAATATATATTCCTTGGCTTACTTCAAGGAATAACAGAACCCATACCCATTTCTTCAAGCGGACACTTAGTAATGGCACAAGAATTTTTAGGATTACATACTGAAGGATTAACATTTGAAATTGTAGTTAATACCGCTTCATTGATTGCTGTACTTATATTATTCCGCAAAGACATTATCGAATTAATTGTCGACACATTAAAATATATTAAAGGCAATCGTACTGAAACTGTTAAAAAGAATTTTCAACTTGCTATGTATTTAGTAATTGCCACTATACCAGCTGGTGTATTAGGCATTATCTTTAAGGATATAATTGGTGATACTAAAAGTGTAATCATGGTAGGATTTATGCTTATCGTAACAGGTATTGCCTTATGGTTTATTAAAAATAAACGTGGCCAAAAATTAGAAGGTGATTTAACGCTTAAAGATGCCATAATTGTAGGTTTATTCCAAGCTGTTGCTTTAATACCTGGAATTAGTCGTAGTGGTGCCACTATCGTTGGTGCTTTAGGTGTTGGGATGAATCAAAAAACAGCGTTTAAATTCTCATTCTTACTTTATATACCTGTAAGTCTTGGGACGGCTTTACTTGGCGTTAAAGATATTATTGAAACACCTCCAGATACATCACTAATGATTTCATATGCATTTGCATTTGTAGCTTCACTTGTAGCGAGTTATTTCTCATTGAAATGGTTACAAGGTATTATGGAACGTGGTCAACTCGGCATCTTTAGTAAATATTGTTTCGTTGTCGGACCAGTTGCAATAATATTAGCATTAATATTCTTATAAAAATTAAAAAACGGGGATTGCCATTAATAAAAGGCATCCTCGTTTTTATTTATAGATATATCCAATTAAATAGTTGTTTCATTACTTTACGTTCATAATTTCATGAAAACAATATCTGATTCTCTTTTCAATTCCCTTGAAGTCAGTTTCTAATTTAAACATAATCTCATGTGCCGTTACATATGCTTTATGAAATTGAGCTTTAGATATTTTTTTCTCTTTTAGCATTCTTTCTAAATCATCTTCATCAACAAGTTCATATTCACCTGTCTTCGGTATTACTAACACATCCAAACATAAATCTAGCGTTCTAGCATTACCGAGTTGAGTGATATTCCTCAAATTCACATCAAAATAGTATTGTACTGGTCTGTTTTGTTTGTCATACATTACAGTTATACTATACGGCTTTTTCTCTGGCAAGATCTGCATCCATTTATAACCATTATCCGCAGCTGTAATTTCTTTCCCTACAACATTAACCTTTAAAGGTTCCTTCACCTGTACCATTGTAACTAAGCCAACAAGTCCTTTAAAGTGATTCGTATCCAGTACAACTTCTTTATATTCGCGATTAAGGAGACGTCGCCAATGACGTTTGTCAATATACTTAACTTTCACAAGTTACCAACTCCTTTTTTACATTATATAAAAAACTCGCCCCGATTCAAAGCATTCAAGATAGGTTTTCTAAATTAAATTTTTATTTATAAAAAAATACTACAAGAAACATGACGTTTACTTGTAGTATTTTAACAATTAATTTTTAATATATAATTTAAAAATACAAAGCCAATTTATATTTTTAATTCTAGAAATCATTGCTATTCCTTAGATAAATAATGAGATTTATCTTTTAAGAATAAACTTAAGATTAATGCAATAACACTAAATAATGTAGCAATCCAGAAAGCATCGTTGATACCTTGTACAGTTGCTAATTTATTTAAATATTCGATAAGTACAGATTTACCAGCATCATCTCCACCAACTGAATCAGAAAGTGCTTTAACTTGTTCTTGAATCATAGGATTAGTTGAGTCTAAGTTATCTGACATGTTAGCTAAATGAGAAGTCGTATTTTGAGTCATAACTGTTACAAGTATTGCTGTACCAATTGACCCTGCTAGTTGTCTAACAGTATTACTTATTGCATTACCATGCGGAATAAGTCTTTGAGGCAATGAATTCATACCTGCAGTCATAATCGGCATCATTATAAAACTCATACCGAATGAACGTACGATATATATAACTAATATTGTTGTATATGGTGTATCCATATTTAATTGTGTCAGTTCCCAAGTTGCGATTGTCATTATTGTTAAACCAATTAAAGCTAATGGTTTAATACCAAATGAGTCTAACATTTTACCAGCAATTGGACCCATGAATCCCATAATAAGTGATCCTGGTAATAATAATAGACCTGAATCTAAAGGAGAAAAGCCACGTAAATTTTGTAAGTATATAGGTAATAAAATCATACCACCAAATAAACTCATCGTTACAATCACATTGATTAATGTTGTCAATGTAAACCCTGAATATTTCAGTGCAGACATATCAAGCATTGGATTTTTCATTCTAACTTCACGAACAACAAATAATATTGTAAAGATTAGACCGATAACTAATGATAAAGAAACTGTTAATGAAGTCCAACCATCGTTACCCGCTTCACTAAATCCGTATAATAGTAAACCAAAGCCGAGTGTACTGAATACAATACCTGGCACATCAGGTTTAGGATTAGATGTTTGTTGATAAATCTTGAACCAGAAGAAACTAATGATTATAGATACTAATCCGATAGCAAACATACCATAGAACATTATGTTCCAATGATAGTTCTGAACGATCCAACCTGATAACGTTGGACCAATTGCAGGTGCTAAAATAAACGCGATACCTAAAGTACCCATTGCAGCACCACGTTTTTCTGGTGGGAAAATTGTCATAAATACATTTGAACCTAATGGCATTAATATACCAGCACCAATTGCTTGAACGACACGACCTGTCATCATCATTGGGAAGTTAAATGAAATGGCACATACTATTGACCCAATCGTAAATAGAACCATTGCGATAAGGAATAATTTTCTATATGAATACTTACTAATTAAGAATGCACTTATAGGAATTAAAATACCATTTACAAGCATGAACCCTGTCATTAACCATTGACCAGTAGATGCAGAAATACTAAATTCATTATTAATTACAGGCAAAGCTACGTTTAATAATGTTTGGTTTAGTATTGCGATAAACATACCAAACATCATCGCAACTAAAATTTTATTTCTTGAAATGCCTTTACCGTATACGAAGTTAACATGATTTTTCTTAATTTGTTCATTAATTGGTTCATCATCTTTTAATTCCATACCACGGTCTGATAAATCTTCATGTTCTTCATTAGAATCATTTTGTTCATCAGTTTTCATATCGTTAGAAGTCGTTTTCTCCGTCTCTGTTTTAGCCGGTTCATTATCTTCTTCCATCTTTTCAATATGAGTGTGTTTGTTTTTATCGATGTTGTCTTCATCTTTTGATTTCAATTGAGTTTCATCATTCACTTTTGAATTATCTGAAACATCTTTAGCAACTGATTTGCTTTTTTTTCGTTTTACTACAAATGCATTAATTCCAACCCATAAAAGGATTGCAATAATTATATAAGCCACCGTAAAGGTTGATGTCATAATACACCCTCCTTAATTCTTATGGATTCGAACTTCAACATTCATTCCTGGAACAACATTTGTTGATGGCTTAGAATCAAATGTGATTTTCACTGGAACAACTTGTGTCACCTTTGTATAGTTTCCATTACTATTTGATGAAGGCATCATTGAGAAACTTGATGCTGTTGCTAATCCAACTTGAGACACTTTACCTTTAACACTAGCTTCTTGGCCATCAATATAAACGTCAACAGCCTGTCCTTTTTCTACATCTTCAACGTCTGTATCATCAATATTTGCTGTAACATATAAATCATCAAAATTATATGCATATGCAATTGGTGATCCTGCTTGAACTAAACTATCTTCTGTTGCAGAAGTTTTGACGATAGTACTTTTTGAAGGTGCTTTAATGTCCATAGTTTGAGATTGTCCATCTTCACCTTTACCAGAAACTTCTCCTAGTTTATCGCCTTTACCGTACTCTTTACCTTCTTCAGCATCGAAGCTGTCCAAGTTACCTGAAACTGGGCTAGCAATCTTAATTTGCTCACCGTCTACTTTTGCATTTTCTGTCTTTACATAATCTGTTGCTTCACTATAATAATGGAATCCTACTAGTCCGATTGCTACTAAAATTACTATAGTGATAACATTTACAAGCACTATTTTTTTCATTACTCTATTTCCTCCATATTTCAATGATTTGTTTATTATACGTCTCTATGAAAATAAATTAAACCAACAAATTCCAAAAATTTGTCGGGTTAAAATGACAGAAAAGTTAGATAAATATTCATAATATATTCATATTTAAAAAGAATATTAATGTATATTTTCGTCTCTTTTTGTTAAAATATAAGTTATGTAATTATTCGAGGTGAAATATGAAAAAACATGCAAGGCAATTAATCACGAGTAATATGGTTTACTTATTAGAACATTATCATTTTGAAGAAATAACAATAAAAATGTTGTGTGCAGAATGTGGTATTAACCGTTCTACTTTTTATGCACATTTTAAAGATAAATATGAAACTTACGAAGAAATAAAAAGATTCCATATGATGAATTATGAAACTTTAATGGATAATATAGAACGCTCTATTATAGACAATCCTGATGACAGAAGAAAATACGTAAAACAATATTTTACAAATGTATTTTATTATATTGCTAAACATCAAAGATTTTTTACAAGTGTATTTGTTACACATCCTGAGCGAGAACTAATTATTAGTTTTATTTCACTCTTAAAAACTAGATTTGCTAAGTTGATTCATAGTCTTGGTACACTAGAAGAGGTAAACTACTTTCTTGATTACACAGTCGGCGGACAAATAGCTTCTATATATAGCTGGTTGAAAAATGGTTGTGAAGAAACACCAGAAAAGATGGCCGATATTATGTATCGTAATATTATTAAAATCAATAGATAATAAAAAAGAGTAGAAATTCATTGTTAAAATTGAATTTCTGCTCTTTTTTGTTATAAAATCATTTACACTTCTTCCCACTTGTGTGAATATGGATGTCCTTGCTCACACTTCTTTCAACTTTTGTAAATATAGATGTCTTCTATCTTTCCAACTATTAAAAACTAGATAATCCAGTTTTTTCTTGAATTCTATACAATACTCTCTTCCACAATGATTCATCTTTAAATTCATCATATTGTGCTGTGATTGTGTATTTTTTATTATCCCATGCTTTATTAAAGTTTTGAGATAGTTTCGTAAATGCTTCGTCATCTTGTTTACCTTTAATTATGATGTCTGTTTCTAAGTTATAATCTTCTATATTTCTACGTGTTAGATTAGATGATCCTAAAATCATCGCAGCATTCTTGTTTTCATGTTGTTCAAACAATAAATATTTTGAATGAAATTGCTCGCCATTACTTAATGCCCATTTTACTTTAATATTCCCTTTTGAACGATTTACTAATTCACTTGCTACAGGTTTATTTGGTACGCCTGGTTTTTCTTTGCCAAAAGCTTCTTTATTAATATCTAAAATAAGCTTTATTTGCACATTTCTTTTTGATGCTTTAATAAGTTCGTTGATTACATCTCTATCGGATAAATAAAACATGCCTATCGAAATTCGATCTTTAGATTGTGATTTTTTTATATTTTTAAGAATTTGTTCTTTAATTTTTCCTTCAGTAGCTAGTTGCACTGAGTATGTTGCATCATCACGCCAACTATTATTGTTAATCTTAAAGTCACTCGCTGAATATTGTGCACCGCTCATATTTGCTACGGCTATTTCGGATTTAATGATTGCATTTTGAATGGGTCCTGTTACTCTTACACCAACATTTTGATGATATCCACTCGGATCATGTGGATTACTTGATAAGACCATACCGTGCTTTTCAGTTACAAGTGTCTTTCTATGGTTTGCTTTCATATTTAGTATTTTTAAATAGCCTCTTACTGTAACATCAGGACCTTCACTGCTTAAAGGATTATTTAATTTACCATTTTCACTATTTCCAAACCATTGAAAGAACGTTCTATAAGTTCCTGAATAGATTGGATTAGAATCCCTCAATTTACTTAGATCAGTGTAATGGACATCTATGTTGTTTGCTTTTAAAGCCTTAATATTTCTCGGTGTATAAGAACCATAGAATGAATTAATCGGATCCGTAATGACAATAATTCTAATATTTGGATTCTCTTTCTTTTTAGCAATGAGTGATTGAGTTAATCGATGCGTTATATTTGGATATGTTTTATCTCCAGTTTTGTAATTATTAAATAAAAACATGTCCATAATAATAAAGTCATTAGCTTCATTTATTGTTTCATTAACTTTATCAAATATTTCATGTTCATAATGCATTTTATTACCAGATTTATAAGTGACATCTGTTAATAATTCAACATGATTCGTTTTAGTTTCAGAACTTATTTTGGAAACTCCGTGAGGTAAATTTTTAAACACATGAAAAATACTTACGACAATAACAAGCACCACTAATAAGCATACAATCCATAATAAATGCTTTTTTTGAAATTTATTTTTCTTTTTATTATTTTTCTTTTTTCTTTTTACTGAATTACTTTTTTTCTTTTGACTTTTCTTTATTTTATTAGCCAAGTGTTTAATTCACCCCTTTTACTTTGATTATACCAAAATTCAATTGACACCGATGTATTACTTTGTTAATTTTAATTAATATCAAATTTTTCAGAATTTTTAGAGTATATACATAGGAGTGAAGTAAATTGACAGAACCATTAAGACCTTTCCGTGCTGATCATGTAGGCAGTTTATTAAGAACAGAACCATTAAAAAAAGCACGTCAACAATATTCAGAAGGTGAAATTCCGGGAACTGAATTAAAAAAAGTTGAAGACCAAGAAATTGATAAAATCATCGAAAAACAATTAGAAGTCGGATTAAAAAGTATAACTGACGGAGAGTTCCGTCGTTCTTACTGGCATTTTGATTTCTTAGAGAATTTAACAGGTATTGAAGATTACGAACCAGAAATCGGGCTAACTTTTAATGGTGTAGAAACTAAAAAGCATGATGTAAAAGTTGTAGGTAAAGTGAAATTTAATCCAGAGCACCCACACTTTGAACATTTTGATTATTTACACAAAAAAGTAAATGGTAGAGCTGCAAGCAAAGTTTCTATTCCAAGTCCTAATCAATTATTCCATCCAAACATTTTAAATCAGGAAATTTATCCAGATATTTATGAATATGCTAAAGATGTATCAGAAGCTTATCGCCAATCTATACTTAAGTTCTATGACCTAGGCTGCCGTTATTTACAAATTGACGATGTATATTGGGCTGGGTTAGCTGCAACAACACAACTAATTAAGAATAGAGAACGTACTGCTGAAGAAAAAGAAGAAGCTATTAAACTAGCAGCAAAAGTAGTCAATGATGCATTAGCAGACTTGCCGGAAGATTTACTTATCACAACTCATATTTGTCGTGGTAACTATCAATCATCGTGGGCAATAACAGGTGGTTACGAGCCAATCGCTAAAGATTTATTCACTGAGAAATTACAAGGTTTCTTCCTAGAATATGACGATAACCGCTCTGGTGACTTTGAACCATTAAGACATTTCAATAGAGATGATGCTTATATCGTTTTAGGTCTTTTCACTTCTAAGACAGGCGAATTAGAAAATAAGCAAAATATTTTAGACAGATTAGATGAAGCTACTAAATATGTTTCAAAAGAACAATTATGTTTGAGTCCACAATGTGGATTCGCTTCAACAGAAGAAGGTAATATCCTTTCTGAAGAAGATCAATGGAAAAAATTATCTTACGTTATTGAAACTGCAAAAGAAGTATATGGAGAACTATAATAATCATAAAAACGTCCAATTCGTATTATTCGAATTGGATGTTTTTCATTTTATTAATAATAGATTACTTAATAGATTCAAATGCATATTTTTTAATCGCTTCTTCATGTTGTGGATACTGTTCTAACAATTCATCTTGTGTGAAAAGTTCGAATTTCTCAAACTGAAAGCCTGGTGAACACATACACCCTACTAGTGCATAGTCATTGTCTCCTTCAACTGTTGAAGCGAATATAACACCTTTAGGTACTAACGCTTGCAATACATCACCTTTATCAACATGAGGTCCGACGTTAACTTGTTCATACTTTCCATCTGGATGTATCATATGCACTGTCAACGTTTGACCTGCATGATAATACCACACTTCATCTGATTGTATTCTGTGAAAATGAGATATATTGTTCTTTTCTAATAAGAAGTAAATACTTGTATATAAAGCGTTATGATCACTTAGTGTTTGTTCTGATTTAATGACTTCTTTATAATATCCACCTTCAGGATGAGGCATTAAATCAAGCATATTAATCCATTTTTCTTTATTCATAAGCACTCCTTATTATAAATCTACATTATGAAATACTTGTTGAACATCTTCTAAATCTTCAATAGCATCTACTAACTTTTCAAAAGTATCTTGATCTTCTTCTGATAAAGTTACTTCCGATTGAGCTAGCATTGATAGTTCAGCAACTTCAAAATCTTCTACGCCATTTTCTTTAAGAACATTTTGAACTTGTGAAAATTGATCAGGTTCTGCATAAACAATTGTTAACTCTTCTTCTTCAACAACATCTCTTACATCTAAATCTTCTTCTAATAAAAGTTCAAAAATTTCATCAACAGATTTTCCTTTAAATGCAAATACAGCAGTATGATTAAACATGTATGCAACTGATCCAGATACACCCATATTGCCGCCATTTTTACCGAATGCTGCACGAACATCACTAGCTGTACGGTTTACATTATTAGTTAATGCATCAACAATTAGCATTGAACCACTTGGCCCAAAACCTTCATATCTTAGCTCATCATAATTTTCTTCTGATCCACCTTTAGCTTTTTCTATGGCTTTATCAATAATATGTTTTGGAACAGAATAAGTTTTAGCTTTTTCTAATACAAATTTAAGATTTTGGTTTGATTCAGGATCTGGTTCACCTGATTTAGCAGCTACATAAATTTCACGGCCAAATTTAGCATAAATTCTACTTGTATTTTTATCTTTTTGGGCTTTTTTATCTTTAATATTATTCCATTTACGTCCCATAATTCCATCTCTCTTTCAAAGTGAGTTATTTAACATACTTATTATACAATATTGATCTAATCTGGCAAAGTTTACAGGTCAAAAAATAATAAGCGACTGAGACATTTAATTTGTTTCAGCCGCTTTAGTAACTATTTTAATCTTTAATAATACTTGCGAGTCTTAATATGTGCATAATGATATTAAGAAGATTGATAAATAAATTGAATCCCATTTCCCTTGGAGAAAAATTGCCTAACTTCATACGGTTAAAGTCGTAAACAGTATATAGTAAGAATAAACCTATACCAATTACTGATAATACTGTATGAAAAATTGGGTTATTCAAAAATAAACCTAAAAGACTCGCAAAAATAAGTGCAATTAATGTAACGAATAAATATTTACCTAAACCTGATGCATCATCAATCATAAAATAACCTAAAATTCCGAATGCTGCGAATGCACCAATAGCTAATGCAATATTTCCATAAAATGCTTGAGTTCCTAATGTGCCTAAATAATACATAAAGGAAGTATATGAAATAATACCTATTAAGAAAGCAAAGACATTTGATATAAGACCGCTAAATTTTCTAGATGATTTTACAAATAGTGTGAGCATTATAAGTACAAATAATCCTATCGTTATTGGAAGATGTAATGCCGGTGGTACAAATTGACCTAAATAAGTTCCAATACCAAAAATCACCCAATAGTATAAGAAATATAGCCAAGTTTTTCTAATTGCTGAACCATGTGTGTCATCAGCTTGATATGATCCATAATTATGTTCATAACTCATCCATAATCATTCCTTTTTTATAAGTAATACCAACATTTTACATGTTATAACGCTATATATCAATTGTGAGGTCTCTACATAATTGTAACATTTAGTTCACATACATAATTTACCATATTGCATTTGGATACGCTCACAACACGTTTTAGTGAGTTAAATTTTTATTATAAAAGCGTGTTCTAATTATTGTGTTTTTATTACAAAGTGATTACAGACAGTACATGTAATGTTATTTTTGTTACCATTAAATCTATCGAAGGATTTATATATATTAGTATTCTGTTTTTATATTTTTTAGATAACGAGGAGGATAAGCCTTTGAAAAAATTTGCATTCGCAGTAACAGCAGTTTCAGGTGTTGCAGCTATAGCAGCTCACAACGATGCAGAAGCATCAACTCAACACACTGTAAAAAATGGTGAATCTTTATGGATTATTGCAGACGAATATGGTGTGTCTGTTGATCAACTGAAATCTAGTAACAATATTTCAGGAAACATGATTTTCCCAGGACAAGTCATTACTGTAAACGGAAGTAGTTCAGCTGGAGGAAGTGGCTCTCAAGAAAGTACAGCAACTTCAGGTTCTACATACACAGTTAAAAATGGTGATTCATTAGATGTAATCGCTCAACAACACGGTGTTTCAGTTGACCAACTTATGAAATCAAATAATTTAAAAGGTTATATTATCTATCCAGGTCAAAACTTAAAAATTGCTGGTGGAAGTGGTAGCGATACAGCAACTGCCCCATCTAACAATACGCAACCATCTCAAACTGGTGGTAGCCAATCGTTCAATGACCAAAACTTATATGACTGGGGACAATGTACATATTACGTATTTGACCGTAGATCACAAGCTGGTAGTGCAATTAGCACTTACTGGGGAGATGCAAAATATTGGGCTGGCGCTGCACAAGCTGACGGGTTCCGTGTAGATAGCACACCTGCAGTTGGTTCAATTATGCAATCTACAACTGGACAATATGGTCACGTGTCATACGTTGAATCTATTAATTCAGATGGTAGTTTACTAGTTTCAGAAACTAACTACAATACAGCACCTGGTGTTACTGATTATAGAACAATACCAGCTTCTCAAGTTTATAACTATTCATATATTCATTAATATTTAAAAAGCCAGTTCACATTGTGAACTGGCTTTTTTTGTTTGTATGTAGGTTAATAAAATGTACAGGGTACAGTGTACATTATCATATGGGTGAATCGCACGATATCTCAAAAGTCTTCGTGCGTTTTTACCGGATTTGACCTGAATTAAAATAGCAAAATGAGGCTGAGACAAATATATTGTCCCAGCCTCTTATCGTTTTATTTCTTATACAAATAACATACAAATATGATAAATAACAAACGCAAGTAAGATTGATACTGGTAACGTTATAATCCATGTAATAATCATTCTTTGTGCTGTTGTCCATTTCACACCTTTTACGCGCTGTGATGAACCTACACCTAATATAGATGAAGATACAACATGTGTAGTTGATACTGGTAAGTGAATGAAAGTAGCACCAAATATAATAAATGCTGATGATAAATCTGCTGCTACACCGTTAGCTGGACGTATTTTCATAATATTTCCACCAACAGTTTTAATTATTTTCCAACCACCTACTGCAGTTCCAAGCCCCATTGCAGTAGCACAACTTACTTTAACCCATAGCTCAATGTCTGTTGTTGATTGCATATTTGCTGAAATAAGCGCCATTGTAATAATACCCATTGCTTTTTGAGCATCATTTGTACCATGAGAAAATGCTTGTAAAGCTGCAGTACCAATTTGTATAAATCTAAAGTTTCTATTTGTTTTAGTCAAATTATTATTTTTAAACACTACTTTGAATATAGAATATACTGTAAAACCAACTATAAATGCTAATAGTGGTGATGCGATTAAAGCTAGTATAATTTTAGAAAATCCTTGGTAATGTAATACTCCAAATCCTGCAGATGCAATAGCTGCCCCTGCAATTGAACCTATTAATGCGTGTGAAGATGAACTTGGGATCCCGAAGTACCAAGTAATAAGATTCCATGCTATTGCCGAAATTAAAGCTGCTAATATCACAATTGAACCATTTTCTAATTTAAATGGATCTACAATATCTTTGGCAATTGTTTGAGCAACACCAGTAGCGACTAACGCACCGATAAAGTTCATAACCGCTGCTAATATAATTGCATGTCTTGGCTTTAGTGCTTTTGTAGATACTGCTGTTGCGATTGCATTGGCTGTGTCATGAAAACCATTAATAAAGTCAAAAAGTAATGCACATACAACAATAGCTACAGTAATAATGAGTAAACTATCCATTTTTTAAAACTCCTTAGCTATTTTTCATAATAATTTGTTCTAATTTGTTTGCTACTAATTGACATTTATCTGCTACATCTTCTAATGATTCATAAATATCTTTAATTTTAATTAATGTTACTGGATCTGTTTCACTGTTGAAAATGTATTTGATAGATTCTCTTAAAATAACATCACAATTCGTTTCATATTCTTTAATGTTGATTGAATGAACACGAATATGTGAGAATTTCTTTTCAGCTACTAAAGTTACAGCTATTTCAATTTCTTTGATTGCGGCTTGTATGTTCTTAACGAATTCTGCCATGTAGTCGTCTGAATAACTAATAGAGTACATTTCAAACATCGCTGAAGTTTCTTCCATTTCATCTAATACATCATCTAATGCATCACATAATTCTAAAATATCTTCTCTTTCTATCGGTGTAATGAATGTCTGATTCAAATCAGTGATCATTTGGTGCATAAGATCATCACCATTAGACTCATAGGCTTTTATTTTATCTGAATAAGCTTTTAAGTCGAACTCTGAGTCAAAATCCATTTCTCCAAATTCAACTGATGCGCGGCTTAAATTCTCAGCTATAGCTTCTAACTGAATACCAAACTTATCCTTTTTCTTATTAAACATTAGTAATCCTCCCAAAATTTACATCTTAATTTACGTAATTACTCTTTCATTGTACTCTTTCAAAATCAATTCGACCACTATTTATTAATTTAATTTTAATCTTTTATCTTATATGTAAACATTCTGTAACAGTTTATTTACACTGGTATTTTATAACATAAAAAAAGACTAATGGCAAGCATTAGTCTGATTTATTTATAATACACGTTGTATAACTCGTTTAGAATGTACATAACCTAAGATAGCAAACAAAATATAAATTAAAGAATATAGAGACATTACTATAAGCACTGGTGTATAGAATGATTGCCCCATAAAGAACCATGCTGATTTAGCTGCAAAATAGCCATGACTTAAGCCAATTACTAATGGTAATGCAAAGTTAAACCCTATTTTCAACGCGATACCTTTAGACATATCTTGAGATGTATAACCTAATTTTCTTAAGATTATATAATTTGAAGTTTCATCCTCTGTTTCATCGATTTGCTTAATGTAAATGATACAACCAGTTGAAAGTAGAAATGCTATACCTAAGAACCCTAAAATGAATAGCATCACACCAATTCCACTTTTTGAATCTTTATATATTTTTTGATATGAAAGTGCAGTATCGTTATCATTTGTTTGTTTATCAAATATTTGTTCAGCTTTTTTGATATCTTTATCGTTACTCAAATTAAGTCCATATTGCTCATTATAATCATCATTTTTCACTTCATTTTGTTTCATTTGATCAAATGTATCATCTGAAACTACATAGATTGGTGAATTAAATGTGATGATAGAGGCTAGATAAGATTCTTTACTTATGGACTTCACTTTAAGTTGCTTAGTTTTATTATTCAATTTATATGACATATGTTCATCATCATTAACTTTAATCACTTTATCGAGAATATCACTATAACCTACTACAGCTACTTCATTATTTTTTAAATCTATATCTTTAAATTCTGAAGATTTTGCAACCGTTGCTGGAAAGTCAGATGATTTACCTGTCGTATCGTTAGCACCTGCAAACACTTTAGTATCATCAATTACATATCGTGTTACATTATAATTTTTCTCTTTAAATTGTATATTATTTTCATTTAGAGCTTTTTTAAATTGATTATTTGCATCTTTATTTACAAAAATATAATCATCTGGTGCTGTAGTTCTAGCTGTTTCTTCAATATTGTAATATGAGATATAGCTCAATGCTAATAGTCCGACCGCCATAGCTGAAACCGTTGCGATAATTGTTAGTGATAGTGCATTTGTTTTCATTTTATGCATGATTGATGACGTTGAAACGACATCTGTAACACTGAGCATACCTTTTTTATATTTGCGTATTGTATTGAATATGAGTGATATTGAACATCTAAACAATAGGTAAGCACCTACTATCGTTAAGAACAATACCGCCAACATGTTCACATAAAGTCCCATCATACCTTTTGTTCCGATTTGATCAAACATCACGCTAGATAAATAATATCCTCCGATAATCATTAAAATACCAATTGCTCCAAAAATTAATTCATAAAGTTTAATTCTTTTAATTTTTGTGTCTGTAGCATTAAATTCATTCATTAAGCTAAGAATTGTTTTTCTTTTGATAAATATCATGTTTTGAAGAGAAATTATTAAATAAATGACAAACATTAATATAATGGTTTGGATAAAGGCTTCACCACTAAAGTTTAAATGTGCTTCTTGCTGAATGCCGATGATTTTATATAAAATCATTAATAATATTTTTGAAGTGAAGAAACCTAAAAACGAACCAAATACGACTGTTAACATATATAGTACAAAATTTTCTAAAGCAAATATTTTAAAAACTTCACGCTTTGTCATACCAATTAATTGATATAAGCCTATTTCTCTCGATCTTCTTTTAATAAATAATTTATTTGCATAAAGTAGGAATATAACGATAATCACCGTTAATATTGTTATACCAACTTTTATAGCCGCTTCTGGCTTAACACCTGATTGTACACCATTCAAATCTTCTGAATACTTTAACGTAACAAATCCAAAGAATAACATTACACTCATCGTTATTGAAAAGAGATACATTCCATAATGACGGATGTTACGTCTTAAATTTTTAATAACGATTTGATTAAAGCTCATTTACAACACCACCTAACACGCTTTGTGTTTTGATGATTTCTTTATAGAATGTCTCTCTATCATCGTCTCCTTTATAAAGTTCAGAATATACTTTTCCATCTTTCAAGAAAATAACTCTATTTGAATAACTAGCTGCTGCAGAATCATGTGTAACCATAATGATTGTAGATTGAGTTGATTGATTCATTTGATTTAATTTATTCAATAAATCAGATGCAGATTTAGAATCTAAAGCACCAGTCGGCTCATCTGCAAATATAATCGATGGTTGTCCTATAAATGCTCTTGCTGCAGATGTTCTTTGTTTTTGTCCACCAGAAATTTCACTTGGATATTTATCTTTGATATCTAATATACCTAACGCTTTACTGATTTCTTCGTATCTTATTTGTGCCTCTTTTTTTGATACTTTTTGAATCGTTAAAGGCAACATAATATTCTCTTGTACAGTGAGTGTATTTAATAAATTATACTCTTGAAATATAAAGCCTAATTCTTTTTTTCTGAAGTTAGACATTTGTCTATTATTCATGTTTTGTAATAGATGGCCATTTATTTCAATTTGACCTGTCGTAGCATAATCAATTGAACTTAAAACATTCAAAAGGGTCGTTTTACCAGAACCTGATGGCCCCATTATACTAATGAATTCACCTTTCTCTACAGTCATATCTATTTGTTTTAATACTTCTTGTTGATTTTTTTTAGAACCATACACTTTTACTAATTGTTCAGTTTTTAAAATACTCATCCTCAAAACTCCTTTGAAATTTGTCTATGATTCAATATTAAAGGCTTTTTTAATTAATCTCCTTTGAATCATCGTACATTTTGAGGTTTGAAGTGACATTATTGTCACTTGATTGTTCAAGAGCAGTAAAACAGTTAGGATGTGGGAAAATAAGTAACACAGTCGTACCTTCTCCATATGTAGATTTTATATTTACATTTATACTTAAACCTTCAGCAATTTCTCTAACCAAATAAAGTCCCATTCCTGTAGCAGTCGACTCTCTTTGATTTGTAGTTGAAGTAAATCCCCTTTCAAATACTCTTGGCAAATCTCGTGTTTTTATTCCTCTACCATTATCTTGGATTTTTAAATGCAATTGATTGTTTTGTTCATAAGTAGAAATAGTTATGTCACTATTTTTAGTATATTTCAACGCATTGCTAATCAGTTGTCTAATAATGGTACGACACCATTTTTCATCTGTATAAACTTTTTCGTCATCTATTTGAATATCATATCCTATCCCTTTTGCAATACTAATATTTCGCGCATGTTGAATTTCTTTAATAATCATATCTTTTAATGAATAATGTCCAAAATAAAAATCATTACTCTTTGAAGATAATCTTCTAATATATAGCTGTTGATCGAGCAAATAGTCTATTCTACTCCACTCATATAATAAGTCTTGTTTTAATTTTATTTCCTCTATTTGATCTAATAATAACTTCATTGCTGTAATAGGCGTTTTGACTTCATGTATCCAATCGAGTAAGTCATTTTTAGTAAGCTGAATTTCTTTATTTTGGTCATGTATAGTATGTCGTACACTTTCATCATAACTTTGAATATAGTCGAAAATTATTTTCTCATATGCCGATTGATTTAATGCTTTATGCTCAATTTCTTTTATAGGAATGTCATGCTTTAACGCCATATAAAATCGCGTTTCTCTTGTATAAATTAACCATAGAAATACAATAAAAATAATAAAATTGATACCTATTAAATACAATGCACTTCTTGTTGAAAATGCTACATCTAACCAACTTGTCAAAATTATAATAAGCTGCATAAGAATAAATAATAATATCCAAGTCCATTTTTCCTTAACAAACCATTTTATCATTTTATCCCTCCAGCTCATGCGCTATATAACCTTTGCCTACTTTCGTTTCTATCAAATCATTAAGTCCAATGTCTGTTAGTTTTTTCCTTAAACGATTCACATTAACAGTTAAAGTATTATCACTAACAAATTGTTCATCATCCCATAATGCTGTAATAATTGTATCTCTACTAACGACTTCATTCTTATGATTAAGCAATATTTCTAAAATAAACATTTCATTTTTAGTTAGAGAGATTTCATTATCATCTTTCTCTATAACATGTTTGCCATAATCTACTCGTGCTTTATTCCATAATTTAATTCTAGGTTCCTCTTTATTATATTGATAAACTCTTCTATAAATTGCCTGTAATTTAGCAACAAGTACTTCTGTATGAAATGGTTTTTGAATAAAATCATCTGCACCCAGTTCCATACTCATCACTTGATCCATTGGGTGATCTCTTGAAGAAAGAAACACGATAGGAATGTTAGATTGTTTTCTAATTGCTCGACACCAATAGAATCCATCATATTGTGGCAATTGAATATCGATGATAACCATATCAGGCTGTAATGCTTTATATTCTTCAAACACTAAGCCAAAATCATTTATACCATGTACGGACCAATCCCATTTTTCTAATTGGCTTTTCATAGCTTTAAATAAAGTTTCATCATCCTCAATAATTAATAGTTTCATATACTATCCCTCTTACTTTGTATATTTTTTTATTTCTCCAGCCGTTGTTCGTAACTGAAAGTCTTTTATTCTACAATCCACTTCAAAGCCTTTCATCGTAACATTATGAATAGGTGCTTGAGATAAATAATAAATACTCCATGGTATTCTTGGTATATAGTTATATAAATGTACGATGAATTCATTCGTCAGTCTTAGCTTTCTAAATTCCAATACACCATTGTCCTCATACAAATTGACTGCCAGTGCGCCTCCAACAACTTTAAACTGAATGAGATCCTCGTGAATACTTGGGGTAATTCGTTGTAATTTTAATAACGGATTACTTCTATGTTTAAAGTACACATTATACTTATCACCGATTAGTTCTGTAGTGACAAGGGTACCACTTGTTTCTTGTAACCATTCAAAGTAATATTTCACAACTTGTTCCATGTCCCATTCATATGGTATGGGCATTCTATCTACACTTCTTACATCATCAAATTTAGACTTTTGTAATTCTATAGAAACAGCTGGTCGTTTAATAGATTGCTCTGTAGCTTGAACTTCAATTCCTGTTGATTTTAATGTATCTATCGTTTCTTGATCAAATGGAGAACCGGTAATATAGATGATTTTCTTCACATTGTTTTCTTTACATGCTTTTGCCATATTATCACTAGCAAGTAAATTCAAATTCCGAGCTGTACTTTGTGTTAATTTTGCAGATTTTTTATTAGGATCTAAATAATAAATTGCAATGTCTATACCTTCCAAAGCATCAATCATATCCTTTAATACATAAATATCACATTTTCTCCAAGTGATATCCATGTCAATCATATCAGCTTCATACTTTGTAATCGTATATAGATTACCAACATCTTTTAATGTACTTATTAAATGCTTACCTATGTATCCTGAACCACCGGAAATTAATACATTCGCTTTCATTTTAAGCACTCCTTTGCATTCGGACTTTATATATGTGTTATAATATTTATAACTTGTTGCATATTTACAATAAATATAACATTGTTTGTAATTTATAAATAGAAATAGGAGATATTTTATGAAAGAAATCATACGAGAAATTCGAATAAATGATGTTGAAAACTTTAATAAATTATTAGATAGCGTGATTAATCAATCAGAATATCTATTATTTAATCCAGGTGAACATCAAATTTCAATACAAAATCAAACTTTATTTCTAGAAGAAATGATTACAACAAGTAATTCTACTATAATTGTTGCCGAATTAAATGATGCTTTAATTGGTTATGTGACACTTCAAGGTGGAAGAACAAAAAGAAATAGTCACGCTGCTAAAATTGCTATGGGATTACTTCCATCTTTTAGAAACAAAGGTATCGGCTATAAATTGTTACAAGAAACAGAAGCATGGGCGGTAAGAAGACAACTTCATCGACTAGAACTAAACGTTGTTACCGAGAATGAACCTGCTTATCGTTTATATGAGAAATTTGGTTTCAAAGTAGAAGGCAAAAAAGAAGAAACGTTATATTTTAATGAAAAATTTTATGATGAATTTGTAATGGCTAAATTATTATAAAAAAAGACAAACTAATCAAGCAAAAGCTCGCTTAGTTTGTCTTTTTTATTTGTCTTTCTTTAATACCGTTTCTGATTCTTGAGTTGCATTATTCTCATAAGGTGACTGTTTCGTATTCGCACCTAGAAACATCATCACACTATTATAAGTCGTTTTAGACTCTTTTAAATTCATGTGAAATTGATATTGGTGACGCAAACCATGTGTACCATCAAAGAATGAAGTTGTTGTTTCTATACCTTGTTCGTTCAACACTTTATCAAATTCTCTATTTTGTGGATCAAATGGGTCAGCATCTCCAACCGTTAAAAAAGTAGGTGGATAATACTTCGTTACTTGATCTACAGTAGATAATTGATTAATCTGGGCAAAGTTTCTTTCCCATTTTTTCGAACCTGTATAACTTGTCATAAATAAATCAATTCTAGGAAAATCAGTACTTCTTACGGTTTGCATATTATAAAGGCCACCAAATAGAATTGCGCCTCTTAAATACTCTTGTTTGATACTAGCTTTCATATCCATTTGCTGTTGTAACTTTGGATTTGTTTGAATAGCGACATATTGACTAGCTATTTGAGCTCCCGCTGAATCACCACCATAAAGAATTTGTTTATGGTCAATATTAAATTTATTTTTATATTTCAATGTATATTTAGTTGCTTGATCTAATTGATGTATAGGTGTAGGATATTGCGAATCTGGTGCTAAAGCGTAATTAACATTCACTATAACATATCCTTTTTCAGCAATTTGAGCCAAATATGGATTTTTTTGTCTTTTATCCCCTGCGATAAATCCACCACCATGCGTCCAAAATATGACAGGCAATTTTTCACCTTTTTTCATTTTTGAAGGCACAATAATATCCATTTGACTTTTTGGTGCAGAATGTCCATAACTTACATCCCGAATCAATTTCACTTTTTTATTATTAAGAAGTAATTGATTTGCTCTTTGCGCTTGCAATTGTTTTTCTTGTTGTTTATGTTCTTGATATTTATTAAAAATATAAAAACCACTTACAACAACGATGATCGCCACAATCAAAATAAACAACCGTCGTTTTTTCCTTTTCATATGTTCACTTCCTCATGTAAGAAGACAGTTTAACATATTCATTTATTTTATGCGATATGTTTTTTATTATCTTTTTTTCTCAATATATATTTAACGAGTATTGCACCGCATATAACTAAACCAATTACACCCATTGCTGGATAAAGTTTATCTATTAATGCAGAGAAACCTACAAAGCTTAATCCATATGCCAATAACATTGCGATCGTTAATAACAATACATATTTTTTTGAAAATGGTACCGTAAATCTAGCGGTAAATGAATACATTAACCCTAAAATTGTATTGTACATTACCATTAGCATAATAACCGACAGTGCTAAACCAACTATTGGTGATATAGTTCTAGCCAATGCTAATGTAGGGATTTCTACATCTTTAATATTAGGATATTCTGCTAATAGTCCTGAGTTAATCAGTGCTAATAATACTAAATAAATAACACCGCCAATAATTCCACCTAAACCTGAAATACGACGTTTATCAGCGTCTCCACCTATTGCAATTAACGTACTAAATCCTACAGAGAAAGCTAATCCTCCATAAATGAATCCTTGAGCAATACCCCAAAATAGACTTGGCTCTTCTACTGTACTATTTATTTCAGAAATACCAACATGTCCATTTATAAAGAAATAACCTGCAATGATAAGAATAATAATTATTAAGAATGGTGTTACTACACCTAAAGCTTTAACAATTTTATCAAAATCTAATAATAGTGTGATATAAATAACCACACACATAATTAAAGCTCCTAGCCATGTTGGCACACCAAAACTTTCTTGAAATGCAGAACCTGCACCAGCTATCATCGTGACAGATATTCCAAATAAGAAGAATATTAATACATAGTCTATAACAATACCTGCTTTACCGAACAAATAGTTGATAGTAGAGCTGTGATCATCAGCATCTAACGCAGTACCAATTTTTGCTACTTGTCGGCCAAAGAACGCTAGCATAATCCCTGAGATGATTACACCTAGATAGCCATACAAACCATAGTGTGTAAAGAATTTCATTACTTCTTGTCCTGTTGAAAATCCTGCTCCCACTACGACTCCGACATAAGCAAACCCTATTTTTGTTGCTTCTTTAACATTTGACACAAATCTTCCTCCTCATTTACTTGTTCAATATAGTGACATATACCCACTATCATAAAAACTATTCCAGTAATTAAAAAAAACCTCTTACAAAAGTAAGTGGTTTTATAAAAACACAAATTTAGTTACGATTTTTCTTCCAATGATTTGCTATAGTTCGCTCTTGTAACTGTAAATCCTACAATTATTGCTAGAACTAATAACACAATACCAAACCAATAAGAATGATGTATACCCACTGTCATAGCATTATTAATTTGTTCTGTTGTTGGATTTTTAATACCTTGAAGTGCTGTAGTTTGACCACTATTCATAATACTCACAAATACAGCGATACCTAATGCACCACCAATTGGTTGTAACATATTTGAAACAGCTGTTCCATGTGGATACATTTCTTTAGGTATAGCATTTAAAGCATTTGTATTTGCAGGCATTAACACTGCAGAAATACTGATCATTAAAATAATATACACAACGACAAATACCCAAACGGATATACCCGGGTGAATTGTTGAATAAAATATTGAAACACATAATAATACAATCAAACCTGGTACAACGAGTTTTCTCGGTCCAATTTTATCAAATATTGCCCCCATAAATGGTGATAAGAAACCATTAAGTAGAGCGCCAGGTAATAAAATAAGACCAGCTATTTTAGCACTGAATCCCATAGGACCTTGTAAATACATAGGCATAACTATTTCAGATGCAAACATTGTCATAATAACTACAACAAATATAATGACACCTTTAGTATAGTTATGGTATTTAAACACTTTTAGGTCCAGTAGCGGTTCGTCTAATTTAAGTTGTCTAAATACAAATAAAGTCATCATAATTATACCAACAATTAACGTTATAAAGATTGATGGATTTGAGAATCCACCTTCTGTACTACTAACTGAAGATACACTGTAAATGATTGTTGATATACCTATTGTAGATAAAATAATTGAGAAAACATCAATTTTTGGTCTCGTTATTTCTCCTACATTTTGTAAATATCTATAGGCAAAAATAAAGGTGAACATCATGAATGGAATGACAATTAAAAATAACCATCTCCAACCCATATAGTCTACAATAACACCTGATAATGTGGGTCCTAGTGCTGGTGCAAACATAATCACTAAACCAAATTGCCCCATTATTTTCCCACGTTCATGCTCATTATATAACAAAAGCATTGCATTCATAACTGTCGGAATCATAAGTCCAGTTCCTGCTGCTTGAATCATTCTACCAACTAATAACATAGGGAAATTAATTGCTAAACCTGCTGTTAATGTCCCGATTGTGAAGACTGTTACTAACCCTAAAAATAACCTTCTCGTTGTAAACCATTGATTTACAACGGCAGACAGTGGCGTCAGTACACCCATTACTAACATAAAACCAGTCGCCATCCATTGAACAGTTGGCGCATCAACATTAAATACTGACATCAATTCTTTTAATGCAATATTTAAAAGCGTCTCGTTTAAAATCATGAAGAATGTACCAACCAAAAATACAATCATGATGATTTTTCTTTTAACTTGATTATCCATTTGTTTCTCCTAATATTTGTTTTTGTAACTTTCCTATAATCCCATAAAAAATAAACCTAGTCAAACGACTAGGTTTATGCATTTTGAGAATTAGATAATTGTGAAAAATCTACTACAACTTTATCCATTCTCTTAGCAGTTTCTTTCATTATATTTCTAGCAACTTTATTATCGGGATCTATTTTAAGTATTTGTTTACTAATGTCAAATGCTTGCTTATCGGATAGCAAAGGTTCTGGAATTGCATGTAATAAAAGCATTTGCAATAAACTCTTCACTTCTTTATATTCTGTTAATATCATCGATCTTTCAGCATGATAATAAGCTGAGTAGAATGCACCATCATGCTCACTATATGGATAGACATGTAGCAAAAATGCTAAGTCATGAAGTTCACTTGTTTCTTCCTTCTTAATAGAATCTAATATAAAAGTATAAAACATTGTACTTTCTTCTTCGTGAGCTGCTGAAATGAAGTGTTCTTCAAATTCTAAGAAATCCACTTCGGACATCAATCTATATGCAGTATCAAATTCGCCACTTAATATATGACCTTTTATTAAATCTTTCATTTAATGTCCTCCTTCTCTCTTTTCAACATTCACTGTATGCTCATTTTTATAGTTAAAAATATTATAACACGTTTTGTAATAAATTACCTTTAAAACATTAAACCAAATTAAATTTTAAAATATAAATGGTGATGATATTTACATCGATGATTAAACCTTGATGCACAATGTGGGCATACTTCTTTTAGCATATAATCATTTATTGAAATTGTTTGTTTACATACACCACACAATATAGCATGTTCATCAAATTCACTTTTATCCCATCTTTTAAGTTCATGTTTTTCACATTCTTCATGACATTTATAGCAAGGATAAAATTTGTTACAACATTTAAATTTAATTGCAATGATATCTAGAGGTGTTTGATAATGCTCACATCTAGATTCATCATCTACTGTTAGTCCATATATAGTTACCATAATATCCTCCAAACATTTTAATAAAACAAAACATCTCACAATAGCATCTATTTTGTCAATTTATAATCATTTGACATAGATGACGATTTTTTATAGAATTAACATATGAACATATATTCATATGTTAGGAGAATAAAATGAGTACTTATAATATATTAGATGATGAAACATTGTTACTAGTGTCACAAACCTTTAAAGCATTAAGTGATCCAACTCGAGTAAAGATTTTACATTTACTTTGTACAGGCAGACACTCAGTTGGATGTATAGCAGAAACACTTTCACTTAGTCAATCTTCAGTTTCCCATCAATTGAGATTTTTAAAGAATCTTCGACTTGTTAAATTTGAAAGAGAAGGAAAGAGCATATTCTACTCAATTGATGATGACCACGTTATTCTATTTTTAAAACAAGCAATCGAACACGCTAAACATTAATTTAAATTGAGAGGTGTTTATATGGGACATGAACATCACGGACATGACCACAACCATGTTCATACAAATAATAAAAAAATATTACTGATTTCTTTCATAATTATTACTTTATTTATGATTGTAGAAGTAATTGGAGGATATGTTACAAATAGCTTAGCCTTATTATCAGATGCAGGTCATATGCTTAGTGATGCAATTTCTTTATTTATTGCACTCATGGCTTTTAAATTCGGTGAACGTGTTGCAAATCAACATAAAACTTATGGCTATCGCCGTTTTGAAATACTCGCTGCTTTTATAAATGGAATTTTATTAATTGCTATTAGCTTATACATTTTTTATGAAGCAATCATACGATTTATAAATCCACCTGAAGTAGCTTCAACAGGTATGCTCATCATTAGTACAATTGGATTAATCGTTAATCTTGTTATTGCCTGGTTAATGTTTAAAGGATCTGACACAAAAAACAATTTAAATATGCGTGGTGCTTTTATACATGTACTCGGAGATTTATTAGGGTCAGTCGGTGCAATAGTAGCAGCAATAATCATGATAATTTTCGGTTGGAAATTAGCCGATCCAATAGCAAGTGTTATTGTTGCTATGCTAATTATAAGAAGCGGATATGGTGTTACAAAATCAGCATTAAACGTATTAATGGAAGGAACACCATCAAATATCGATATACACGAAATTTCAGAAACAATCACATCACATCCAGAAATAATCGATGTACATGATTTGCACATTTGGTCTATCACAAGTGATCTAACAGCATTAAGTTGTCATGCAGTTGTAGATAGAGAAAAAACAGTATTAGAATGCGACAGTATAATAGAAGAAATTAACCATAAACTAAACCATAAATCCATACAACATGCTACTATCCAATTAGAAACATCAGACCATCAGCACGATAATTCTTTATTATGTTGTATGGATCAAACAGAACATGTTCATTAAACAAGTAGAAAGGCTGGAACATTTAATTTGTCCCAGCCTCTCATTGTATGGTTTTGATTTTGAGGATGTCTTCGATTAACTACTGTATTAATCTACAACTTAGCCCAACTCTTCGATTAACTACTGAATTAATCTACAACTTAGCTCAACTCTTCGATTAACTACTGTATTAATCTACAACTTAGCTCAACTCTTCGATTAACTACTGTATTAATCTACAACTTAGCCCATCTCTTCGATTAACTGCCGAATTAATCTACAACTTACCCAAACTCTTCGATTAACTACTGAGTTAATCTACAACTTAGCCCATCTCTTAGATTAACTACTGAGTTAATCTACAACCCAGCCCAACTCTTAGATTAACTGCCGAATTAATCTACAACTTACCCAAACTCTTCGATTAACTGCCGAATTAATCTACAACTTACCCAAACTCTTCGATTAACTACTGAGTTAATCTACAACTTACCCAAACTCTTCGATTAACTACTGTATTAATCTACAACTTAGCTCATTTTTTCAAAAAATCGAGGTTGGGACAATTCAAATGTCTCAACCTCGAACTTATTTTATCTATATAAATGATTCAAATATTAGTTGTTTTCCTGGTACGGCTTTCTCATCAAATCCATCTAAGAATGGTTGGTTATCATATGGTACTTTAATTCTTTCTACATTTATCGCACCATCTTTAACTTCTACAATTCCATATACTGCATAAGCGCCATTGTTCAAACCTACAGATCCTGGATTAAAATATATTGTCTCAATATCATCAAAATGGTGTAATACATGATTATGTCCAAAGGTTACAAAATCTGCATCTAAGCCATTAAATAATCCATGCACATGTTCTAATGAGGGCTCAACGATTGGTTCAAATGGATCGTCACTAATATGTTGCTTGATATTTTCTTCAAGTATACGATAATGAGTGAAATAAAATTTTAATCCTTCAATATCTTGAGTAACTTCACGTTGCAAGTTATTCAAAAAGTTATAATATTTAGTATCTAAATGTTCCACTATCCATTGATGATGTTCATAAAATTTATTTTTTAAACTTTCAGGATAATCTTCTTTATTAGCAACTGCCATTATTGCTTCATCATGGTTTCCAGCAATATAAGTCATATCATCTCTATTTGTAATAACTTCTAGAACTTCATTCGTTTGATGTCCGACACCAATGTTATCGCCTAAATTATAAATGTGTTTAATGTCTTTTTTATTATCTATATCTGTAAGTACAGCTGTCAAAGCATCATAGTTTCCGTGTATATCTGTTAAAATTGCAAATTTAACCATAATACAACTCCTTAATGATTAATTATTAAATTGCTCAACCGCTTCTTTAATTTCTATGTCTCCTGATACCACTTGAAATTCTTGTCCAATTTTACCATCATTATTTAATACTTCTTGTATCACATTAGCAACGTCTTCGCGTGGTACTTTTCCGCGTTCAACTTCTTCTGCTATTTCTACTTTACCTAATCCATCATCGTTAGTTAATAATCCTGGATGCACAATTGTATATGGTAAACCAGAATTTCTTAAATGAACATCAGCATAATGTTTAGCAATTGTATAAGGTTTCAAGTCACCTTCAAATGCTGATCTTCTAGTATCAAATGAAGAAACGAGTACGAAATGTTTTGTACCTGCTTTCTTACTAGCTTCTATTGATTTAACAGCACCATCTAAATCAATGATAATCGTTTGATCTGCTCCAGTGTGACCACCAGATCCAGCAGTAAACACAACTTTATCTGCATCTTTTATTTTTTCAGAAATATCATTAATATCATCATATTCTAAATCAAGTGACACTGTTTTGGCACCTAATTCTTCAAAGAAAGCTGCTTGGCTATTTTTTCTAATGGCTGCTGTTACTTCATTTCCTTGATCGATTAAACTTTTTACTAAATGTCTTCCAATTTGTCCATTAGCACCTATTACGAATATATTCATTTAAAACACTCCTTTAAATTTTTTCATGTATAAATTGATAATTGTGCAATCTATCTGAGGTAATTAACCTTTCTGTTACTTCATATGGCTTTTCATAATTCATATCTGATACAACAATAGAACCGTCACTTTTCACTTCATTAACGATCGCAACATGTCCTAATTCACCATAATCAGTTTGTAATATAGAACCTTCTCTTGGTTGACCATCGACTTTATAACCTTCATCTTTAGCACGATCATCCCACTGTTTTGCATCACCCCAAGATGATCCAATTCTTTTATCAATATTTAATCTTTCTTCATAAACATAAAATGTACATTGACCTTCTTGATAAAAATTTCCTAACGAGCGGTCATCTGTTTTATCATTTTTCTTAATTTGTTCTGTCCGTATAGCTATTTCTTTTTCCTTTATTTGCTTTTTGATATCTTCAGTGTAATCACTTATAAAATCAAATCCACCTTGGCTTCTAAAAAGAAATGCCATTGCAATAATAGCAGTCCATGTAGCAATGAACACAATAAATCGGAATAACTTTTTCATAGTCCACTCCTAAAAATCTTATACTTTAAATATATGAGTAATTTAATACGATATCAAACAAAGTGCTTATTACCTTCTTTTAAAAGTTTGTAATTATTATAATATTTTTGACAATTAAATGACATTTGCAATGTTATTTATGTTACCCTAATTATACAAATAAACAATGAGGTGAATCTTATGTTCAAATTCCAATTGGACTACTATAGAAATGGACAAGGCTTACATATCAAAACAATTTTATTAACAATCCTTTCCTCAATTATTATGGTTCTATTAATGTTAATTCCGGGTATTGCATTTATAATTGGAGGATTTTCTTTAGCGGCATCACAAGACTTTTCAGGTGAACCATCAGGCGGTGGCATAGCAACATTTCTAATCTCAATGGTCATAGGGTTTATATTATTTATTCTGATGTATATTTTTATATTAATCCCTATAGCTTATGGAATTCTAAAATTCTATAAAGATACAGATTTAGGCATTAGCCCACGCTTTAGTGATTTATTCATGTTCTTAAAAAAAGGAAACTATGTTAAAACATTAAAGCTAACTTTAATTATTGGTTTAATTAGTGTAGCAATGTATTTCATTGTTTACATAGTTGTCATTATTGTAGAAGTGATATTCTTCGCAATATTTGGTACTTCAATGGCGTTATTGCAACCAAGTTCAGGTAGTGAAGGTATTGGTGCAATGTCTATATCATTCATCGTAATCATGTTATTTATGATATTGGTATTATTTGCCTTATTTATACCTTTATATTATTTTGTTATCTTTATAGTTAACACAGTACTTGTCCATATTGATCAAAGATCATTACCTACAATAACTAAATTCTCAATCGGTTGGAACATAACAAGTAAGGGACCTCATAGTGCTTGGAAGTTATTATTCAGTAATTTAATTTATATTGTAGCAGCGTATATTATCATAGCAATCATTGGAATTATAGCAGCAGTTATTGTTTCATTGATGCCAAGTGTGATACAAATATTATTCGCAATTATAGGTTATATACTATTCTACCTATTTATGTTTGCAGTATTCTACTTCTTATATGGTAGCCTTATGAACTTCTATCATAAAAATAAAAATGCACTTTATCCAAAAAATAACTAAAGTTAAATTTTAAGAGCTCAATTAATTTTGAGCTCTTTTTTTATTTATCTTTACGAACGCTTCCCCTGTTTTTTATCTCCTTCCATTTTTCTTACATCAAATTTTTAACGCCATATATCGATTGAAATTCAAAGTCTGGCTCTACTTCTATATATTCAAACTCACTAAAATTACGATTTATCCATGCAGTTTTAAATCCAAACTTTTGTGCTCCGACAATATCCCACTTATTAGATGATACGAACAGAATTTCTTGTTTCTCATATGGAATCCTTTCTTCTAATAATACATATACATTAGAATTGGGTTTATACATACCAAATTCTTCAAGCGCTAAAATATGTTTAAAGCTACTATCGATATTTGAATGTTTCAATACTTTTTGAATCATTTCTTGATTGCCATTACTAAATATAACTTTATCGATATGTGATATATCATTTAATGATTGAGTTACTTCAGGGAATACTTGCAAGCGATAATACTCTTCCACACACTCATTTACGTCACTTAATGAATAGTCAAAATCATTTCTATCAAGTACATATTCGAGTGAATCTTTTATAACTTTACTAAATGGTTTATATTGATCTACTAGCTGTCTAACATGAGTATATTCTATAAGTTTATGACGCCAAGCTTTAGCTATTTTTTCTCCGTTTCCAGGAAATAATTTCTCACACTTTTCTTGGACACTATTTATATCGAATAAAGTTCCATAAATATCGAAAACGACCGTTTTAATCATAATAATCACTCCTTATAAATCCTTTCATTTTATTATATCCAAACGAATATAAAACAATCCCGCAAAATATATTGCTATCAATATATTTTGCGGGATTGACGATCTATAAAGTCACTATAAATAAAAATCAGACTGGATAAATTAATTATCACAGCCTGAATATCATTTTGTTATTTAAATAATTTAGTTTATTAAAAATTTCTTACTTAAGTAGTCAGCTACACCATTTTCTTCGTTTGTTCTTCTTGTTACTTCTTTACCCAATTCTTTTATATGATCTGGTGCATTTTTCATAACTATTGGGTAATCAACATGTTCTAGCATTTGTTTATCATTGTCACTATCACCAATTGCATATGTCTTAACATCTTTATCTAGTTCTAAATATTTTAACGCAGCTTCTATTGCTGTCGCTTTGTTTACACCCATAGGCATCGTTTCAAGATTACATGGTGTAGAATGAGAAATAGAAATATTAAGTTCTTCCATCATTGGTAGAATAAGTTCTTCCCATTTTTTAATTTCTGTTTTATGCTTTTTGAAAAAATAAAACTTTGAATATGCATCTTCTGGTATTTCATCGACCCATTTTATTTTTTCGCTTAATGCTTCTTGTCGAGATTTCCATTCATTAGCTTCTACATCTCCTGCTTGTTCAGTGGATATTTCTGACAGTAGCAATGTTTTATCGCGGTTTAATGCAATTCTATTTTTATAGTACGGGAATAATTCATAATATATTTGATGCTTTTCTGCTAAATCAACAAGTTTATGTACAGTTTCCATCGGTAGTTGATTTTTAAATATTTCTTTGCCATTAATATAACCTACTGCACCATTGGATGATAATATACCATCAACTTCAAAATTCTCAGGAACCAAATATGAAATCTCATCATAAGCTCGTCCAGTAGCTATAAATACTTTAATGCCTTTTTGTCGAACTTCTTGAATAATCTCATTAGTATAATCAGTTACTCTATTTTCTTCATTTAAAATTGTGCCATCCATATCTAAAAAAACCACTTGCGTTGTCATGTTGATGCCTCCATATAATTTATCAATATCTATTATTTCATGCTCATATAATAAAGGCAATATTTTAGATTTATATTACTTTTTAGATAATATTGGTCTATTGTTCTTAAATGAAACATCAACATTTATGTTAAATAAGTTACTCATATTTTTTTCATTAACAACGTCATTAATATTTCCTGATCGAAATACCTTACCGTCTTTTAATAATAAAATTTGCTTAAATACAGGCAACACTTCTTCTAGATGATGCGTAACATATATCATTGTTGGACCACTTTTATCTTGACCAATATTCTCAATTCTTTCCAATAAATCTTCTCTTGCAACAAAATCTAAGCCATTTGTTGGTTCATCAAGTATTAGAAGTCTCGGTTCTGACATTAAAGCTCTACCAATTAATACACGCGTTTGTTCACCTTGTGATAAATTCCCAAATCTTCGGTTAATATAATCCTTGGTAATACCTAATGCTTCGCAAATTTCATTTGCTTTATCTTTAATTTGTTTACTTGGTTCTTCATATACACCTATTGACGCATAAGCACCACTAATAACAGTCGTAAAAGCATTGTCTTCTTTTCTCATTTTCTTAAATAAAGATTGAGAAACATAACCAATTTGCTTTCTAATACCATCAGCTGAATATCCAAGTTCACCTTGTTTCATATCTAATATTTCAAATTCACCTGAAGAAGGCGCTGTATACGCATTAATAATATCAAGCATTGTGGATTTTCCTGCTCCATTTAATCCGTACAATACCCAATGCTCTCCATCAACTATTTCCCAAGAAATATCTTTTAGTATGTATTTACCTTCACGTATCCAGTTAATATGTTTCAAATCAAGAAGCATATTTACATCCCCTTTAATTTACTGTTTTCATAATATTCACTAATTGTACATGAAAGTTTAAGTATATTAAAGATGATTGGATCAGAAGGTAATTTATAATTTATTGTATTTCAGGGTTTATTTCGAATCGTAAACCATCCGGTGAAGTTAGAATCTTGCTTTCTGCATTTGGCATTTGTACCACTATATTTGCTAAACCATAACTATTGTCTGATTCTTCTCTTTTTTGATTTGATTGCCAAGTATTAATCGCAATATGATGGTGATAATTTTTAGTAGACATAAACAAAGCATTTGGAAAATTATCTACTACTGCTTTTAAACCTAAAGTATTTAAATAAAATTCTTTAGACGCTTCAATATCATTTGTTTTTAAATGTAAATGTCCAATTTTTGCATCAGCAGGCATTCCATTCCAACCTTCATTTGAAGCTTGTTCAACTAGCGCTTCTGCATTCACCTCATGTGTATCCATTGCAACATTGCCATCGTTCCATTCCCAGTTACGTGCATCACGATCACGATATATTTCTATACCATTTCCATCTGGATCATTTAAATATAGTGCTTCAGACACTATATGGTCACCAGCCCCTAACTGAACATTTAATCTTGAAGCATGAATTAAGAAATCTGCTAAATCTGCTGTTGTAGGTAGTAATATTGCAATATGAAATAAACCCGCTTCTCTTATACTAGGTTTTCTTCCATCTTCTAATAATTTCAAAGTAATCGTATGTCCTGAATCACCTATTTCAAATACTGTTTCTGTTTCATTCTTAGTTCTTATTGTTAATCCAATTATATTGTCATAAAATACTGTCATTTTCTCTAAATCTGTAACATTTAACGTGATACCTTTAACTAATGTTGCATCTTTACCATGAAACATATATAACACCTCTTCTATTTTCTTTATCAATAATATTAGTATACTTTATATACTATAAAAATTATACTAATATGTTTAAAAAAATGCCCATAAACGTCATACTCATCAGTAAGTCCGTCTATGAACAGTTCTTTTATATCTCTAATTCAAGTCTTACCATGTCTTTACATTGTATGCCATTCTCAAAAATAGGATCTTTATAATATTTAATGAAATAATCAATATCTATAGATTTCATTCTAAAACCAGCTTGTTGATAAAGTTTTAATTGACCAATACCAGAATTTCCGGTACCTACAGTTATAGTATGACAGTCTAATTCTTTACCGACTGTTATAATATGTTCAATTAATTGACGACCAATCCCTTTGTTTTGAAATTGAGGATCAACAGCTAAATTAACTAATTCCAAAGTGTTTGGTCTCGTTAACAATCCCACTACAATACCGATTGTTTGACCTTGTTCCTCATAAATGTAAACTTTACCTCTTAAAGTATAATCATTAATCGCTTGTTGATTGTCATCAGCTAAAGATAACAATTCATAATGTCTTTCCGTTAAAAACTTACATAATGATATCATTACTTCACCTACAACATTTCAATTTATTAAGCTTTCTTACGTTTAACAAACCAGATAATAAATACAATGATTCCAATAGCAATAATCGCATACATAAAGTTTGAATAAACATCCATATAGTTAACTATTTGATGCCAATTATCTCCAACTTTAGCACCAACTATAACTAGTATTAAATTCCAAATAAGTGTACCTAAAGTCGTTAATAATAAGAACAACCATTGATTCATACCACTCATACCAGCTGGGATAGAAATCAAACTTCTAATAAGTGGAATAAATCTGCAGAAGAACACCGTCCATGGACCATACTTATCGAACCATGCATCAGCTTTTCTTACATCTTCTTTCGTTAATCTTAAATACTTGCCCCACTTTTCAATAATTCTTTCGAGTCTATCAACGTTAAGTATACGACCAATCCAATATAAAATAACAGCTCCAAAAACTGATCCTATAGTAGAGGCAATAACCACACCTACTATTGTTAATTCTGATTTAGTTGTCATAAATCCTCCAAACGTCAAAATTACTTCTGACGGAATAGGAGGAAAAACATTTTCTAATAATATTAATAAGGCTATACCCAAATAACCAAATTGCTCCATGATACTTGTAATCCAACTCTCCATTAATTTGCTCCTTTAAGTTATCATCTTTATATAAATACCTTTTCAAGCTATAACATAAACCTTCAAAAATAATACTTAACTTAATTATATAATAAAACAATCATAATAAGAGTCAGACTTAAGAATGAATATTTTTCAGTTTTATTTTGGATCCAGTTTTATTATAATTTAACTTTTTTTAATCTTAGCGCGTTCGACACAACACTTACAGAACTTAATGCCATTGCTGCGCCAGCAACCCATGGAGCTAAGAGACCTAATGCAGCTATCGGTATGCCAGCTGTATTGTAACCAAATGCCCAAAATAAATTTTGTTTAATATTCTTAATTGTAGCATGGCTAATCTTAATCGCTTTTGGAATGAGCAATAATTCTCCACCTAAAATCGTTACATCAGCTGCTTCTATTGCCACTTCAGTTCCTGTACCTATTGCAATACCTATATCTGCTATAGCTAGTGCTGGTGCATCATTAACACCATCTCCTACCATCGCTACTTTTTTACCTGTATTTTGAATGGCTTTTATTTTGTCTGCTTTTTCTTCTGGTAATACTTCAGATATAACATTATGAATACCTACTTGTTTCGCTATTGCTTGAGCTGTTCTCTCATTATCACCAGTTAGCATTATAACCTCTAGACCTTCATCTTGTAACATTTTAATAGCTTCAGGTGCATTCTCTTTAATTGTGTCAGCTACAGCAACAATACCTTTAAAAACGCCACCTACTGCCACTAGCATAGCTGTCTTACCTTCAGTTTCTAATTTAGATAAATCTTCATCAAATATATTTGTGTCAATGCCGTTTTGTGACATCAATTTTCTATTACCTACTAATACATTCTCACTATTTATTAATGCCCGTATACCGTATCCAGGGATTGCATCAAAATCTTCTACATCTGCTAGTGTTATATCTTGCTCAGTTGTATACGCCACTATGGCTTCAGCTAATGGATGCTCTGATCCTTTTTCAGCACTAGCTAATAATTTCAATGTCTCAATATCTCCTGTAAAATCTGTTACTTCTGGTTTACCTTTTGTAATTGTTCCAGTCTTATCCAATACGATTGCATTTAATTGGTGTGTGCGTTCTAAATGCTCTCCACCTTTAAATAGTATGCCGCTTTCTGCAGCTTTTCCTGTTCCTACCATTATGGATGTTGGTGTTGCTAATCCTAAAGCACAAGGGCAAGCAATAACAAGAACAGCAATTGCCGCAACGAGTGCATTTTCAAATTGACCAGCATCAACTAAAGTAATCCAAATTAAGAATGTTAAAATAGCTATACCTACAACTATTGGAACAAAGTAACCTGAAATAACATCTGCTAACCTTTGAATAGGTGCTTTAGAACCTTGAGCTTCTTCGACAACTTTAACGATAGATGCCAACGCAGTATCTTTTCCTACTTTTGTTGCTTTCATATTAATTAAACCATTTTTATTAATTGTAGAACCTATAACTTCTTCGTTTATTGACTTTTCAACTGGTATAGATTCGCCAGTTATCATAGATTCATCAATAGCCGTTCGCCCTTTTTGAATAATACCGTCTACAGGTATCTTTTCGCCTGGTTTAATGCTTAAAATATCACCAACAGCTACATTCTCTATTGGTATCATGATTTCCTCATTATTTCGTATTACTCTTGCTTCTTTAGCTTGCAAACTTAATAGTGAAGATAATGCATTTGTCGTTTGGCTTTTAGCACGTTTTTCTAAATATTTTCCAAATAATATTAAAGTGATTAATACCGCACTTGTTTCAAAATATAAATGAGGCATATAATCTGGTCTACCAATTGTTTTTATCGCTTCATATAAGCTATAAAAATATGCTGCACTTGTCCCTAATGCAACAAGCACATCCATGTTTGCACCACCATTTTTTAAGTTCTTATATGCTCCAACATAAAATTGCCAACCAATTATAAATTGAACAGGTGTTGCTAATACAAATTGGAACCATGGATTCATTAACATTTGTGGCACTGGAAGATTAAATAAATGAACAAACATCGTTAATATAAGCGGTAATGACAAAATCGCTGAAACAATAAGTTTTATTTTCATTTGTTTAACTTCATTTTCTTTATATGTCTTTTTGTCTTTTGAATCATTTTTAGACTCTGCATCATAGCCAATATTTTTAATTTTATCAATAATTGACTTTTCATCGATTAACTCTGGATTATATTCAACACTCGCTTGTTCAGTTGTTAAGTTTACAGTTGCAGTTTCAATCCCTTGTTGACGATTTAAAACTTTTTCAATACGGCTTGAACATGCAGCACATGTCATACCATAAACATCTAAATCTAATTTTTCAGTCAAAACACCATAGCCTAAATTTTCTATTTTTTTCGTTACATCAGATAATTGAGTTGAATCATCATTAAACTTAATAGAAGCCTTTTCAGTAGATAAATTCACTTGTGCTTCTACGCCGTCCATTCTGTTTAAGACTTTCTCAATTCTACTTGAACATGCAGCACATGTCATACCTGTTACGCCAATAGTAACTTGTTTGTCTTCATTCATTTAGTTGACCTCCTTACTTAGAAAATTGCTTAAGTACACTCATCAATTCATCAATTGTTTCTTCACCTTCTCCGTTTTGAATAGCATCTGTAACGCAATGTTTAATATGACGTTCAGTAACAGCAAATCCTACATTTTTTAATGCAGATTGAATGGCACTAATTTGTACAAGAATATCAACACAATATCTATCTTCTTCAACCATATTTTGAATTCCTCTAACTTGACCTTCAATACGCTTAAGTCTATTTATAACTTTATCTTTCTCTTCTTTAGTTCTTGGTGTTACTGTATGTTCATGTAAAAACTCACTCATAACTTCACGTCCTCTCTTTAAATACAACTATACCCCCCTATCGTATATTTTTCAATGTGAATGCTCAATTTAAACATAATAATGAAAAAAGCCGGGACAAATTAATTGTCCCAGCCTCTGATTTTCTATATTAATTATTCAACTGTAACTGATTTAGCTAAGTTACGTGGTTTGTCTACGTCACAGCCTCTGTGTAATGCTGCGTAGTAAGAAATAAGTTGTAATGTAACAACTGAAACAAGTGGAGATAACATTTCATGTACGTGTGGAATAACATACGTATCATGATCATGTTCTAAACCTTCCATTGAAATGATACATGGATTAGCGCCACGTGCTACAACTTCTTTAACATTACCTCTAATTGATAAGTTAACTTTTTCTTGAGTAGCTAAAGCAACAATTGGTGTACCTTCTTCAATTAATGCGATTGTACCGTGTTTTAATTCTCCACCAGCAAATCCTTCAGCTTGTATATAAGAGATTTCTTTAAGTTTTAATGCGCCTTCTAGACCTACATAGTAATCCATTGTACGGCCAATGAAGAATGCGTTACGTGTTGTTTCTAAGAAATCTTTAGCAATTTGTTCCATTTTTGGAGCGTCATCAACTATTGCTGTAATTGCAGTAGTCACTTTTGCTAATTCAGGGATAATATCTACACCTGTATTTTTGTTATGTGCATTAGCTACTACTTGAGAAAGTATTGCTAATACTGCTATTTGAGCTGTATATGCTTTTGTAGACGCAACAGCGATTTCTGGACCAGCATGTAAGATTAATGTATGATCCGCTTCACGTGATAGTGTAGAGCCTGGTACGTTTGTAATTGTTAAAGCTTTATGTCCTAAACGTTTAGCTTCTACTAATACTGCACGGCTATCTGCTGTTTCACCTGATTGTGAGATAAAGATGAATAATGGTTTTTTAGACAATATAGGCATGTTATAAACAAACTCTGAAGCAACATGTACTTCAGTTGGTACTTCAGCCCATTTTTCAATAAATTCTTTACCAACTAAACCGGCATGGTAACTCGTACCACAAGCAACGATATAAATTCTGTCAGCTTGAGCTACATCATCTATAATTGCTTTATCAATTTTAAGATTGCCTTCTTCGTCTTGATAATTTTGAATGATATTACGCATTACACCAGGTTGTTCATGAATTTCTTTTAACATGTAATGATCATAAGTACCTTTTTCAACGTCTGAAGCATCAATTTCTGCTTTATAGCTATCTCTTTCAATCACTTTACCATCTTGATCTTTAATAATTACTTCATCGCGTTTAACGATTACGATTTCATTATCAACTAATTCTTTATAAGTATCCGTAACAGCTAACATTGCAATTGCATCTGAAGCGATAACATTAAAGTCTTCTCCGATACCTACTAATAAAGGTGATTTGTTTTTAGCTACATAAATTGTATCTGCATCTTGTTCATCTAATAAACCAAGTGCATAAGAACCATGTAATAATGATAATACTTTATTGAAAGCTTCTTCAGTAGTTAATCCTTCATTTGAGAAGTACTCGATTAATTCGACAATTACTTCAGTATCAGTATCTGATTTGAATGTAATGCCTTCTAAATATTCACTCTTAAGTTGTTCATAATTTTCAATTACACCATTGTGTACTAATGTAAAACGACCAGATGTTGATTGATGTGGATGAGCATTTTCATAGTTTGGTACACCATGTGTTGCCCAACGAGTATGACCAATACCAATATTTCCATCAAAATCATCTGAAGCTGCTTTACGTAACTCAGCAATTCTTCCTTTTGCTTTAAATACTTTAATTTCTTCTTCGTTTCTAACAGCAATACCAGCTGAATCATAACCTCTATATTCTAATTTTTCTAATCCTTTAAGTAATAATTCTTTAGCATTTGCTGTACCTATATATCCTACTATTCCACACATAAACAAAATTCCTCCAATTTTAAATAAGCGGTTAGACACCAAAAAATTGTCCAGTCGCTTTCAATACATTCTTTAATTTATGGCTATTTCAATGGCTTTGGACATACAGTCACCTATATGCTTTAAACATTGAACTTTCGAATGGGCCACATCCGGGATAGCATCCGCCGATAATTCGATAACTATCCTCCTCGTCAACAAAGGCAACTACATTCATTCAACATGTATCTGTTTATACACGTATCATTAATCATGTATGACCATTGTTCAGGCGCTATAAGTTTCCTTATTTTAGTATACCTCACATTCCTCCTTAAGTAAGCTTCCTTCATTCTACAATGAAACTGTATGTTGTGCAATTATAATACTATATTTCATACAAATATAGTACTTTTGCTAGATATATTAATTATAAAAAAAGAGGCAAAGACAAATTAATTGTCTCCACCTCAATTCGTACTATTCAATACCCATTTCTTCTTTTACAACATCTGCAATGCTGTTTACGTATCTTTCAGCATCTTCTTCTGTTTTAGCTTCAACCATAACTCTAACTAATGGTTCTGTTCCTGAAGGTCTTACTAATATACGTCCTTCACCATTCATTTCAACTTCAACTTTAGTCATAATTTCTGACACTTTTGTATTTTCTTCCACTCCAAATTTGTTTGAAACTCTAACATTTACTAATCTTTGTGGATATTTTTTCATTTTGCTTGTTAAATCACTTAAACTTTTGCCTGATCTTTTTATAATACTTGCTAAGTGTGCACCAGTTAATAAACCGTCACCAGTTGTATTATAATCCATAAGAACAATATGTCCCGACTGTTCTCCACCAAGGCTATAAGACCCATGTCTCATTTCTTCAACGACATATCTATCGCCAACTTTTGTTTTGTTTGATTTAATGCCTTCTTCTTCTAACGCTTTATAAAAGCCTAAATTACTCATAACAGTCGAAACAACCATATTATCTTTTAACTCACCATTTTTAGCCATATCTTGTGCTAAAACAAACATAATTTGGTCACCATCAACGATTTGTCCTTTTTCGTCTACAGCAATTATTCTGTCACCATCGCCATCAAAAGCTAATCCTAAATCAGCTTCATGTTCTAGTACCGATTTAGCTAATTCTTCTGGATGTGTAGAACCAACATTTAAATTAATATTGTATCCATCAGGTTTACAACCAATTGTTTCACTTGTCGCTTCTAAGTCACCAAATAAGTATGGTGCTAGTGAATAAGTGGCACCGTGTGCACCATCCAATACAATTTTCAATCCGTCTAAATCACCATCAACCGTAGATTTAATATAGCTAATATATTTTTGAGCACCTTCAAAGTAATCAGAAATAGGATTCAATTGATTACCAGTTGGTCTTGGTAAGTTATCTTCTGAAGAGTCTATTAATTTTTCAATTTCTAATTCTTCATCATCCGTTAATTTAAAGCCATCTGGACCAAAGAATTTAATACCGTTGTCAGCTACAGGGTTATGAGATGCACTAATCATTACCCCAAGATCAGCATCCATTTCTCTCGTTAAATATGCAACACCTGGAGTTGATATTACTCCTAATCTCATTACTTCTGCACCAATTGACGAAAGACCTGCTATTAAAGCAGATTCTAACATTTCCCCTGAAACACGTGTGTCTCTACCAACTAAAACTTTTGGATTCTCACTATTATGCTTCTTTGATAATACATAACCACCAAATCTACCTAATTTGAATGCAATTTCCGGTGTTAACTCAGAATTTGCTACACCTCTTACACCATCAGTACCAAAATATTTGCCCATTATAATTCTCCTTTATTTCCATTAGTTTTTAGAAGTTGTAATTTTTGCTTCAACATCTTTATATTCTGCGTCATCCACACCATCTGGCAAGTTTAAATCTACTTTTTTAGTTGTATTCCTGTCAACGTTAGAAACGTCTACAGGTACATCTATTGATTCAATACCATCTAGTACATTACGCGAACCATATATTTTAACTTCAGATTTATCTAAATTAATTCCATCAATACTAACACCTTTTGATGAAGTACCCTTTGTAATAGGATTTAAACTTACTGTTTTACTAGATCTAGCTACTTTAATATTAACATTTACGGTATCTGGTCTAATTTGCACATCCAATTTATTTAAATTGCTATCAAGTACACTTATACCAGCTTTTTCAGTCGTATCGTCTGTTAATTGTTTATTTTCATCTAATGTTGCCTTAACATATGAAATCTTATTCAGTTCTTCCTGCCCACCTGTAATAGTGACTTGTGAAGGATTTACTGTCTCTCCGACTAATTCGTATCCTGAAGCAATTCTATTTTGATTTATTTCTGCTTCAATTGGATATTTTTTAGACACTTTATCTTGTAGTGAAACATTAGCACTTTTTGGAATCACAGTTGCTTTCAATTCATCACTTAAACCTTTAATCTTAAATTCTTCTTTATACTGACCAACTGATTTGTTTTTTAAATCTAACTCTACTTTAAAATTCAATAATTTTTCAGCTTGTAATATTGTAGACTGCGGTCCTGAAACTTTAACGTCTACTGTTTTAGGTGCACCAGACAAATATAATTCTTTCGTATCATACAACGTATCGACAGGTACATCTTCTATTGTATGATCAGAACTTTTTAAAGCATTTTCTGAAAACAAACTGCCAAACACATTATTAACAGATAAAAACATGAGTAATGCTAGCACTAAAGCTACAAAACGTAATCCCCATTTAGATTCTAGCATCTACTTCACATCCTTTCTGTTTTGAACAGATCCAAACCAATGCTCAACTAGTAACTCTCTAAATGCTTCGCTTGATATTTCTTTTCTAAGTTTGCCATTAATTGTTACAGAAATTGAACCCGTTTCTTCAGATACAACAACTGTAAACGCGTCTGATACTTCTGAAATACCTACAGCTGCTCTATGTCTAGTTCCTAGACTTTTAGAGATTTTTTGACTATCTGATAAAGGTAAATAACTCGCTGCTGTAGCAATTTTTTGTTCTTGAATAATCATCGCACCATCGTGTAATGGTGTATTAGGAATGAATATATTAGTCAGTAACTCTTGAGAAATATCAGCATTTATTGGTATACCCGTTTCTATGTAATCTTGCAATCCTGTTTCTTTCTCGAACACAATTAATGCTCCAATTCTTCTTTTTGCCATATATTGTACTGCTTTATCGACACTATCAGTTAATCTTTCTTGTTCTGCTGATGTCGCTACATTAACTCGTTTAAATAAACTTCCGCGCCCTAATTGTTCCAAAGCTCTTCTGAACTCAGGTTGGAATATTACAATAATAGCTAAAAAACCCCATTGTAATACAAAATCAAACAGGAGCGTAGTAGTTGTTAAATTTAAAAAATTACTTATTGTTCTACCTATTATGATGAAAAATATACCTTTTAATAATTGTATCGCTTTTGTACCTTTAACTACAGTTATGATCAAGTACAATACATACCATACAATAATCAAATCAAGTATACCTGTAATAACCTTTAAGGCACTCAATTCACCAAAAATATCAGGTAACTGCATAGTATCTCCTCCGTCTTTCATTTACCTAGTGCTTATTATAACAATTTTTTCAGTATATTGTTAATTTAATTATATATAAAACAAAAAAGCCTCTTTAAAAGAGACTTCTTAATTTAAATACATCTATATATCGTTGTCAATTATAATAACTTTTCACCAAAAAATGATCCCATTAAACCTATCGCTTGATGTGCAGTCTTATTATATTCATCAATTAAAGGATTAACTTCTACTAAATCAGCAGAAACAATCAAGTTTGATTCATTTAACATTTCCATTGCTAAATGACTTTCTCTGTATGTTGCCCCTCCAGGTACAGTCGTTCCAGTACCTGGCGTTTCAACTGGGTCTAACGCATCAACATCAAGTGAAAGATGAATACCATCCGTTTTAGCTTTTAAATAATCAATAGTTTCAGAAATAACTTTACTCATTCCAAGTCTATCGATATCTGCCATAGTATATGTAAGTATACCTTGTTCTTTTATATATTTCTTTTCTCCATCATCTAAATCTCTCATACCTATTAATACAACATTTTCAGGTTTAACTTTATTTTTATACCCACCAATATTAGTGAGATTTTCATTTCCATCTCCTAATAAAGCTCTTAAAGGCATTCCATGAATATTTCCACTTGGAGAAGATTCTATTGTATTTAAATCACCATGTGCATCATACCAAATGACCCCTAAATTCTCATAGTGTTTACTTATACCTGCAATAGAACCTATAGATAATGAATGATCTCCACCTAAAATTAATGGGAAGTTACCATTATTCTTCGTTTCATTTACAGCTTCATATAAATTGTTTGAAAATGAAATAACTTCATCTAAATTTCTTAATCCATTCTGTTCACTTTTATATTTTTTCATATCTATTACTGGAGATTCCACATTCCCTTTGTCTATTACTTCATGACCTGTATTCTCAATTCTTTCAATTAAACCAGCATATCTTAAAGCATCTGGTCCAAAATTAACCCCTAATTTACGCTGACCAAAAGCCGTTGGAGCACCGATTATTTCAATGCGCTTATTCATAATTTAATATCCCCCTTATTTAGCATTACTATTATATTCTATTATATGTAAGCACTTACATCAAGCTATACAAGGGTTCTTGGATAATATTAATATATCCCAAATATTTATACACTCATGCATAAACATCTTGCATAATTTATTTATATAAATATACAAAAAAAGAGACGTTAGCTTAAACTAACGTCTCTTACTTATGAGCCATAGAGGATTCGAACCTCTGACCCTCTGATTAAAAGTCAGATGCTCTACCAACTGAGCTAATGGCTCTAAAATGGCTGGGCTAGCTGGATTCGAACCAGCGGGTGACGGAGTCAAAGTCCGTTGCCTTACCGCTTGGCTATAGCCCAATCATGGTGGAGGGGGGCAGATTCGAACTGCCGAACCCGAAGGAGCGGATTTACAGTCCGCCGCGTTTAGCCACTTCGCTACCCCTCCAGCTTATTTTTTTAAATGGTGGAGAATGACGGGTTCGAACCGCCGACCCTCTGCTTGTAAGGCAGATGCTCTCCCAGCTGAGCTAATTCTCCATAAATAAAATGACCCCTACGGGATTCGAACCCGTGTTACCGCCGTGAAAGGGCGGTGTCTTAACCGCTTGACCAAGGGGCCATGGCTCCACAGGTAGGACTCGAACCTACGACCGATCGGTTAACAGCCGATAGCTCTACCACTGAGCTACTGTGGAAAAATAAATATTTGCCCGGCAACGTCCTACTCTCGCGGAACGTAAGCCCAACTACCATCGGCGCTAAAGAGCTTAACTTCTGTGTTCGGCATGGGAACAGGTGTGACCTCTTT
>NZ_JAJNIS010000004.1:0-159128 GCF_022386375.1 Mammaliicoccus sp. K-M42
TAAAAACCAAGCATATATATTTTGTTAATACCATAGAAAAACCAATGGTTGATTACATCTAAAGATATTACACAAAATTATGGACTTGACTATTTCAAAATACTTTTCATTCACTAATCATAATACTTAGTACTTTTTCCAGTTCCAATTCTTTTAAAATTATTATATAAAACCCTTTTGATAGAACTTCTATAAACACCTGTCCATTCTTCTGCTTCTTTGACTGAAAAAGGTGCATCTTTCAATAAATATAATTCTTTTAATGATTTTATAATAATATCACTTCTCATCAATACGGTACCACAATGGTTGCAGTTTAAATATTTTCGTTTATTATAAATCAACTCTGTTTGCAACATCTTCCGACATTTTGTACATCTTACCCCTCCATTTATCTCATCAAACTGTATTTTTTGAAAATGTTTATTGTTGGTTAAAAATGGCTGGTGTAGTGATTTCAACTTGTCATAAATCAATTTATTGTGATCATATTTGAAGTTATTTGATACCATTTCTTTTAATTTGTACAACTCGCTATTCACTAAAATATCCACTTTAGATCTTAAATCACCATGTAATGTAAATGTTGGATGTATAAATACAATATAACTTTTCACCCTTCTATTTATATTATATTTCTGAATAACTCTTTTTAATCCATCATGTGCTACTTCAAATTGATTAATCAGATCTTTTGCTACATAACCAGAACTTCTATATAGCTTTTGGTTGTCATAGTAATAGTCTCCTGTGAAATTTTTAATTTCAAATTGAATGATTTCATCATCAGTTACCACTAAGAAATCAAATTGAATTTGGTTATAATTTTTAATTTGTAAATCATATATCCACCATAGACCTTCTATTTCATTTAGAAGGCTAGCAAATTGCTTTTCTCCTTCGAAACCTTGTTTAATGACTTGGTATTGTTCATCTAATTCTTTTGGAAAATCTTCCACCCTTTCTTTAACCGCTTCAACATAATCAATGAATAAATTGTTAATCAACTTCAAAAATTTTTCACCTCATATTTTCAAAATTTCACTTACAAATCAAAAAAAGCCCTCCGAATAAAAATTCGGGGACTTTTTTAAAATCATTCTCATATTATAGTCTATCTTCTAATTCTTTTTTCAAATCTTCAAATCCTGGTTTACCAAGTAGAGCAAACATATTTTGTTTATATGCTTCAACTCCTGGTTGGTTGAATGGATTAACGCCTAGTAAGTATCCACTCATAGCACAAGCCAACTCGAAGAAGTATACAACATAACCGAATGTATATGCATCTAATTGAGGTACTTTAACAACTAAGTTTGGTACGCCACCATCTGTATGAGCTAATAGTGTACCTTGGAATGCTTTAGTGTTAACAAAATCAACAGTTTCACCTGCTAAGAAGTTCAAACCATCTAAATCGTCTTTATCCTCTTCTATTGTAATATCATGTTTAGGGCTCTCAACTTTAACAACTGTTTCAAATAAGAAACGACGTCCTTCTTGTACATATTGTCCTAATGAGTGAAGGTCAGATGTAAAGTTTGCACTTGAAGGATAAATACCTTTATAGTCTTTACCTTCTGATTCACCGAATAGTTGTTTCCACCATTCACTAAAGTATTGTAATGCAGGCTCATAGTTAATTAACATTTCAGTTGAATAACCTTTTGCATAAAGAATATTACGGATTGCTGCATATTGATATGCAATATTTTCTTCAAGTTCAGATGATGATAAATCTTCACGTGCTGCAGCAGCACCATTCATCATTTCTTGAATATCTACACCACTTGCTGCAATTGGTAGTAATCCTACAGCTGTTAATACTGAATATCTACCACCTACGTCATCTGGCACTACAAATGTTTCGTAACCTTCTCCAGTAGCTAAATCTTTTAAAGCACCTTTTTCTTTATCTGTAGTAGCAAAGATACGATTTTTAGCTTCATCTTTACCATATTTTTCTTCTAAAATTTTCTTGAAAATTCTAAATGCTACAGCTGGTTCAGTCGTTGTACCTGATTTAGAAATAACATTAATAGAGAAATCTTTACCATCTATATATTCAATTAAATCATGTACATATGATGATGATAAATGATGTCCAACAAATATAATCTGAGGATTCTCACCTTTTTCGTAGTTAGCAAATGTTGAATTCAACATCTCTACTGCAGCACGTGCACCTAAATAAGAACCACCAATACCGATAACAAGTAATACTTCTGATTGTTCTTTAATACGTTTAGAAGCTGATAAGATTCGATCAAATTCTTCTTTATCGTAATCAACAGGTAAATCAACCCATCCTAAAAAGTCACTACCTGCTCCTGTTTTTTCATGTATAACATGATGTATATTCTTTACTAAATCTCTTGATTGGTCTAGTTCATGTTCACCAAAAAACGTTAATGCTTTTTTATAATCAAATTGAATATGTGACATAGTATCCTCCTATTGAATTCATAGTTAATTTAAACAACGTCTTTATTTTACTCTAGTTTTCATAGGCTTTCAATTGAAATGTAACGATATACTTTGTAATGCATAAATATTTAATAAAACTATTGAAAATACAAAATCAATATGGTATCGTATGTTTATCGATTAAATATACAAGATATTAAATATTAATACAAAAGGGAGCGATTTAAGTTATGTCTAATAAAGTAGTTTTAGCTTACTCAGGTGGTTTAGATACAAGTGTTGCAGTAAAATGGTTAATAGAAAAAGGTTATTCAATAGTTGCATGTTGTTTAGATGTTGGTGAAGGTAAAGACTTAGACCTTGTACAACAAAAAGCATTCGATATGGGCGCAGAACAATCATATGTCATTGACGCTACTAAAGAATTTAGCGAAGATTTTGTTGGTTATGCAATTAAAGGTAATACAATGTATGAAGGAACATATCCTTTAGTATCTGCATTAAGTAGACCTCTTATTTCCAAAAAATTAGTAGAAATAGCTCAAGCTGAAGACGCTATTGCTATCGCACATGGTTGTACTGGTAAAGGTAATGACCAAGTACGTTTTGAAGTTGCTATTAAATCATTAGCACCACATATTAAAGTATTAGCACCAGTTCGTGAATGGTCTTGGAGTCGTGAGGAAGAAATTGATTATGCAAAAAAACATAATATCCCTATTCCTATCAATTTAGACTCTCCTTATTCAATTGACCAAAATTTATGGGGTCGTAGTAATGAATGTGGTATTTTAGAAGATCCATTCGCAACACCACCAGAAGATGCATATGATTTAACTAATCCAATAGAAGAAACTCCGGATACACCAGAAGAACTTGAAATTGTTTTTGAAAATGGATTACCTACTTCAATAAATAATAAGTCGTATCCATTAGATCAACTCATTTTAAATTTAAATGAAATTGCTGGTTTACATGGTATCGGAAGAATTGACCATGTAGAAAATCGTCTAGTTGGAATTAAATCTCGTGAAGTGTACGAAACACCTGGTGCAAAAGTAATTATGGAAGCACATAAAGCTTTAGAAACGATTACTTTAACTAAAGATGTTGCACATTTCAAACCAGTTATCGAAAAACAATTATCAGAACAAATTTATAATGGCTTATGGTTCTCACCTTTAACTGAGAGCTTAAAACAATTTATTGATTCTACTCAAACTCAAGTAACTGGTACAGTACGTGTTAAACTATTCAAAGGAAATGTTATTGTAAATGGACGTAAATCTCCATTTAGTTTATATAATGAAGAACTTGCAACATATACTAAAGAAGATGCATTTAATCAAGAAGCTGCAGTAGGATTTATCGAAATCTTTGGCTTACCTACAAAAGTTAAAGCATTATTAGAAACAGAGGGTGTTTTAAAATGACAAAAAAAGCATGGGGTGGAAGATTCGAGTCTAACCCTGAATCATGGGTAGATGCATTCAATGCATCTATCCATTTTGATAAAAATTTGATTGATCAAGATATACAAGGCAGTATTGCGCACGCAACAATGCTTGCTGAACAAAATATTATTCAAAATGATGAAGCTGAATTAATTATTCAAGGTTTAAAAGAAATAAAACAAGATTATTACAACAATAATTTAGAACTATCAGAATCATTAGAAGACATTCATTTAAACGTTGAACACGCATTAATTCAAAAAATTGGTCAAGTCGGTGGAAAGCTACATACAGGTAGAAGTAGAAATGATCAAGTTGCAACTGACATGCATCTTTATACAAAGGAAAATGTCCAAGAAATTATTAAACTTGTTGAAGCTTTACAAAAATCTATCATCACCATTGCAGATGATCATATTCATACAATTATGCCGGGCTATACACACCTTCAAAGAGCGCAACCAATATCGTTTGCTCACCATATAATGACCTATTTTTGGATGTTAGAACGTGATAAATCAAGATTTAATGACAGCATTAAAAGGATTGATATTAATCCACTTGGTGCAGCAGCATTAAGTGGCACTACACATCCAATAGATAGACATCGTACACAAGAACTTCTAGGTTTCAGTAGTTTGTATGAAAATAGTCTTGATGCTGTAAGTGACCGTGATTACATTGTTGAAACATTGCATAACATTTCATTAACGATGGTCCATTTATCAAGATTTGCTGAAGAAATCATATTTTGGTCTACAGATGAAGCTAAGTTCGTAACTTTATCAGATAGCTTTTCAACAGGATCTTCTATCATGCCACAAAAGAAAAATCCAGATATGGCAGAATTGATTAGAGGTAAAGTAGGAAGAACAACTGGTTACTTAATGAGTATGTTAGTTACTTTAAAAGGACTACCTTTAGCCTATAACAAGGATATGCAAGAAGATAAAGAAGGATTGTTTGATGCTATTCATACTATTAAAGGATCTTTACGTATATTTGAAGGTATGATTACATCAATGCAAGTCAATAAAGATCGTTTAAATGAAACAGTTCATAAAGACTTTTCAAATGCGACAGAATTGGCAGATTACTTAGTAGAACAAAATATACCATTTAGAGAAGCACACGAAATTGTAGGTAAAATCGTATTATGGTGTATACAAAATGGAAAATATTTATTAGATGTACCTTTAGAACAGTATCAATCATATAACAATAAAATCGAATCCAATGTATATGATTATTTAAAACCTGAAAATTGCTTAAGCCGTAGAAAAAGTTATGGTTCAACAGGACAAGAGTCCGTACAACATCAGATTAATGTAGCTAAAGAACTTATTTAAAATAAAATTATTATTCCAGAGGCTGGGACAATTAAATTGTCTCAGCCTCCATTTTGTAGTCAAATCCGCTTTTACTGTATCTCTTATCAGCAATTTTACCTAAATCTGCTTTTAATACACCTCTTATCAGCTATTTTACCTAGTATTGCTTTTAATGAACCCCTTATCAGCTATTTTACTGAGAATTGCTTTTAACGCACCCCTTATCAGCAATTTCACCTAGTATTGCTTTTAATGGACCTCTTATCAGCAATTTTACCTAAATCTGCTTTTAACGCATCACTTATAAGTATAATCGTAGAAAAAATGCATATAAAAATAGATCATTAGTAACGATTTTGTAAGTGCGGACGCCTGAGGGAATAGTATGCGTGAGAGACTACAGGCTCGAGCCATACCCCTAGGCAAGCATGCACGTACAAAATCGTAAAGTATTATAAAAAATAAGCATATCACTATAAACTTAAAAAAAATCAGTTAAGTGATATGCTTATTTATTTTGAGTTAGAATTTATGTCCCAAAATCATTTTGAGGGTGAGACAAATTAATTGTCTCACCCTCAAATCATTCTATTCACAGTAGATTACTGGATTGAAGCTTATGCCCAACCTCTGTATCTAGCTGCTTCTGCTGTACGTTTAATACCTACAATATAAGCTGCTAAACGCATATCTATTTTTCTGTTTTCTGATAAGTTATAAACTGTATCAAATGCTTTAACTAGTTTTTCACGTAATTTTTCATTAACTTCTTCTTCAGTCCAATAATAACCTTGATTATTTTGTACCCACTCAAAGTATGAAACCGTTACGCCACCCGCACTTGCTAATACATCTGGTACTAATAAAATACCACGTTCACTTAAAATTTTAGTAGCTCCCATTGTAGTTGGACCATTTGCTGCTTCAACAATAATATTAGCTTTTATGTCATTTGCATTTTCTTCAGTAATTTGATTTGAGATTGCTGCTGGAACAAGAATGTCACAGTCAATTTCAAATAATTCTTTATTTGAAATAGTATCATCAAATAAATTAGTAACAGTTCCAAAGCTATCACGACGATCCAATAAATAATCGATATCTAAACCTTCAGGATCATGAAGTGCACCATAAGCATCAGAGATACCTACAATTTTTGCCCCTTGGTCATATAAGAATTTCGCTAAGAAACTACCGGCATTACCGAAGCCTTGTATAACGACTCTAGAACCTTCGATTGTTTTACCGCGTCTTTTGGCAGCTTGTTCAATTGCAATAACTACACCTAATGCAGTAGAACGGTCTCTACCTTGAGAACCACCTAACACAATTGGCTTACCAGTAATGAATCCAGGTGAATTAAATTCATCCATTTGACTGTATTCATCCATCATCCAAGCCATAATTTGTGAATTTGTAAATACATCTGGTGCTGGTATATCTTTTGTTGGCCCTACTATTTGAGAAATAGCACGAACATATCCACGAGATAATCTTTCAACTTCATGAATACTCATTTGTCTTGGGTCACAAACAATACCACCTTTACCGCCACCATATGGTAAATCTACAATTCCACATTTTAATGTCATCCACATAGATAAAGCTGTTACTTCTTCAACGTCAACATCAGGATGGAAACGTACGCCACCTTTTGTTGGACCAACTGCATCATTATGTTGGGCACGATACCCAGTAAACGTCTTAACAGAACCGTCATCCATTCTAACTGGTATACGCACTGTTAATAATCTCATTGGTTCCTTAATTAAATCGTACATCCCCTCATCAAAACCTAATTTATTAAGGGCTACACCAATAATTTCTTGTGTCGATGAAACTAAATTTAAATTTTCGCTCATGATCCTCTTCGCCTCTTTTTTAAATACTTTTAATCTCTAAATAATTGTAACATAATTGATTATTTTTAAAAGGTCTTTAACACTTTTTTGTAAACGTTATCAGCTTTTTTATTTAAAAACAGACTTAACTTGATCAAGTGCCCAATCTAAATCTTCTTTTTCAATGATTAATGGCGGTGCAAAACGGATTACTGTATCATGAGTTTCTTTACATAATAGTCCTAATTCTTTTAATTTCTCACAATATGGTCTAGCATCTTCAGTTAACTCGATTCCGATGAATAATCCTTTACCTCTTACTTCTTTAATAGATGGATGTTCGATTTTTTTCAATTCATCTTTGAAATAAGTACCAAGCTCTAATGAACGCTCTGATAATTTTTCATCAATTATTACATCTAATGCTGCATTTGAAACAGCAGCAGCAAGTGGATTACCACCAAAAGTAGAACCATGAGAACCTGGATTAAATACTTCTAATATTTCTTTATTACCTACAATACATGAAATTGGGAATACGCCTCCGCCTAATGCTTTACCAAGAATATACATATCTGGTTGTACGTTATCCCAATCAGTAGCAAATAATTTTCCAGTTCTTCCTAAACCTGCTTGAATTTCATCTGCTATAAACAACACATTATTTTCATCACAGACTTCTCTAATTTGTTTTAAATAGCCATCTTCAGGTACATTAATACCCGCTTCACCTTGAATAGGCTCAATTAACACAGCTGCTGTGTTAGGTGTAATAGCTGATTTAATTTGCTCAATATCACCAAAATCAACGAGTTTAAATCCTCCTAATAATGGACCATAACCTCTTTGATATTCTTTTTCTGAAGAAAGTGAAACTGCAGCCATAGTACGACCATGAAAGTTTCCATTCATCGCAATAATTTCTGCTTTATTATCTTCTACACCTTTCACTTGATATGCCCAACGTCTTGCAGCTTTAATTGCTGTTTCAACAGCTTCTGCACCTGTATTCATAGGTAGTACCATTTCTTTGTTGGCAAGTTTACATATTTTTTCATACCATGGACCTAATTGATCACTATGGAATGCACGTGAAGTTAGTGTTACACGATCCGCTTGATCTTTTAATGCTTGGATGATTTTCGGATGACGATGACCTTGGTTAACAGCTGAATATGCTGATAACATATCTAAATAACGATTACCCTCTGGATCTTTCACCCAAATGCCTTCTGCTTCTGAAATTACAATTGGTAATGGCAAATAGTTTGGAGCACCAAATGTATTTGTTTGTTCAATTATTTCTTGTGATTTTGTCATATTAAATCTCCTCCCATTAAAACAGTAGAGCATGTATACGCCCTACTGTATTTTGAATATTCCAACATCATTATAACATTTCTGACGTAGTTCGTCCTTGTAAATGAAGTACTAAGTAATCTGGTCCTCCAGCTTTTGAGTCTGTACCAGACATTTTGAACCCACCAAATGGTTGATATCCAACAATCGCACCTGTACAACCTCTATTAAAGTATAAGTTACCTACTAAGAAGTTTTTGCGTGCTTGTTCTAATTTAAATCTATTATTAGAAATAACGCCGCCTGTTAAGCCATATTCAGTGTTGTTTGCAAATTCGATTGCTTGATCAAAATCTTTTGCTTTACTGAAACCAACAACTGGTCCAAAGATTTCTTCTTGCATCACTCTGTCATCATGTTTCAAATCAGCAATAACAGTCGGGTTAACAAAATGACCTTTTTCTTCATCAGTTGTTCCACCAGCTACAATACGGCCTTCTTTTTTACCGATTTCAATATATTTTTTAATTTTATTTAATGAATTTTCATCGATTACAGGTCCCATATAATTTTCATGATTTGTAGAATCGCCGACTGTTAATTTTTCAGTACGCTCAACCACTTTATATAATAAATCATCATAAATATCTTCAACAGCAATTACACGAGAACATGCAGAACATTTTTGTCCTGAAAAACCGAATGCTGATTGTACTATAGAATCTGCAGCTAAATCTAAATCACCTTCAGAATCAACAATGATAGTATCTTTACCACCCATCTCAGCAATTACACGCTTAAGATGTGTTTGACCTTTTTGTACTTTTGCTGCTCTTTCATAAATAGATACACCAACATCGCGAGAACCTGTGAATGAAATTAAACTTGTATCTTTATGATCAATTAAGTAATCACCGATTTCACTTGATGAACCAGGTATATAGTTTACTACCCCTTTTGGTAAACCAGCTTCTTCAAGAACTTCCATAAATTTATAAGCAATAACAGGTGTTTTTGAAGATGGCTTTAACAATACCGTATTACCTGTAACGATTGGTGCTACAGTAGTTCCTGCCATAATAGCAAATGCAAAGTTCCAAGGTGAAATAACGACACTAACACCAATTGGTAAATAATTATATTTATTATATTCTCCAGGACGGCTTTCTACTTTTTTACCGTCTTTTAGTTCTAACATTTGGCGCGCATAGTATTCCATAAAGTCAATCGCTTCAGCTGTATCAGCATCAGCTTCTTTCCATGGTTTACCACCTTCTTTAGAAAGTAACGCTGAGAATTCATGTTTGCGGCGTCTAGTAATTGCAGCTGCTCTAAATAACACATCTGCACGAACAATTGGATCAGTTTCTCTCCAAGTTTTAAAAGCTTCTTTAGCCGCTTCCATTGCTTTTTCAGCATGCTCTTTGTTTGCTTTAGAAACTAGTCCAACTGTTTCTTCTATATTAGAAGGATTATAAGAACGTGTTTTATCATCAGTAAAAATTCTTTCCCCTCCAACAATAATCGGATATTCTTTTCCTAAATATCCTTCAACAGTTTTAAGACCTTCTAAATAATCAGCCTTATTCTCCTCTTTCGTAAAATCAGTAAATGGTTCGTGTTTGTATGGAATCATTAAAGTAAACCTCCCTATGTTTATATGGGGCAAAAAAAGAAACCCCTTACATTCCTATAATGACACACTTTTATAGATTACTTCAAGCTATTTTTTTCAAAAATTTAGGATTAAAATAAGTTGTAAAATTACTTCAAATAAATATACAAAAAGACGATTAAAAGTTCACTTAAACACTATAAAAATTTAATATTTTTTCATGATTTTCACTTACAAATAGCAGTGTTTTATTCTTTATAGTCCTTTAAACAAAAAATGAGTATACAAAAAGACGATTAAATAATTATTTAATCGTCTTCAAGATGCTTATTAGATTGATTAATCCATTTAGGCAACCTTTCTTCTAAAGGTTGAAACCCATATTTTTCTGTCTCACGTATTTCATCTAGAACTGAACGCTTTTCTTTCTTACGCTCTTGTCTCTTGAAATACTCATTCTCTTTTAGTGATAAATTTAGTTTACCATCTACTTCAACTTTGATCACTTTTGCCTTAACAATTTGACCAACACTTAAAAATTGATTGAGATTATGCACGTAATCATTCATCACTTCTGATATATGAATGAGACCTTCCACATGTTCAGGGGTTTCAACAAAGGCGCCATATGGCTGTATGCCAGTCACTTTTACCTTTACAAACTGACCAACTTTATATTGTTTTCCCACTTTTAGAAAACCCCTTGTACTTATAGTTATTAACTCTTACATCATAGCATAGTTATTTTTAATTAACCATTAATTTGATATATAATTCTGAAAATACAATGCATAAATATAACTTAAAGAATGAACTTGGAACAAATTGAACTTAAATTTATAAGTTCAGTTTGTTTTTTGTTTTAATAAGTAGATTTATTAAACATAGAATCAGTTCTTGAATGAATTCCAACTATTTAATAAATATTTAATTAATATTTGTTATTTTTTAGCGCTGACTCCTGCGGGTAAAGCATGATTCGAAGACTACAGGCTGAGAACATGCCCGCGGAAAGCATGCGCATAAAAAATACCAACAAAGTATATGAGTTGATCAATAATTTTCATAAAAAATAAGAGCAGAAATTCATTATTAAAATGAATTTCTGCTCTTAATAAATTCTAGGACATTTATATCCCAAAGTATTCTCTTATATTACATTTCTCAACTAGCTTGTAATGATATTACTTTTATTACCATGATCTTACGATTGTTTAATCCTCAAACTTCATAGGATTTCAATCAGATAGAAGTTGGTGCAAAGCAATATTCACTTAGTTATTTTTTACTTTTATTCTCCTCTTGCTCTAAATGATCCATCACTTGTTTTTCAAATGATTTCATTTTCTCTTCGTCTTTTTTTGATTTTTTACGAAACATCATAAAAACAATGTACGCCAAAACCATAAATAATAACAACGTAGCAACAGCAGGAATATATTCTAATTTATTATCTGGAAAATAAAGAAATTCCATCATAATCCGACCACTCCCTTAGCATCTAGATTATAACAAAGATTAAGTCGAATGAATTGATTTTTTATGACAATTGAATGTCGATTTATTTTATAATATCAATTGTCTCGATTACTATGTCTTCAGCTGGCTTGTCATTAGCGCCAACTTTAACATTAGCGATTTCTTCTAAAATGTCTTCACCTTTAACGATATGACCAAATACTGAATGTTTTTGGTCTAACCAAGGTGTTCCACCTTTTTCAGCATAACGATCAACTATTTCTTCTGGCCAACCGCCATCTTTAAGTTGAGATAACATATTGGCTGGTACTTCTTTCATTTGGACGATGAAAAATTGAGAACCATTTGTATTTGGACCAGCGTTTGCCATTGATAATGCACCATACAAGTTAAATGCTTGTAATGAGAATTCATCTTCAAAAGCACTTCCATAAATACTTTCTCCACCCATACCAGTTCCTGTTGGGTCTCCACCTTGAACCATAAAGTCATTAATTACTCTATGGAAAATAATTCCGTCGTAATATTTTTTCTCAGCTAAGCCGATAAAGTTTTCTACTGTTTTAGGTGCTAGCTCAGGGAATAATTTGAAAGTCATATTACCTTTAGTTGTTTTAATTTCTACAACTCTTTCACCTTCTAGTATTTCATTTGTTAATTGTGGATAGTTTGTCATTTAAAATTCTCCATTCATGTTAAAATAATTACAATAGTGATATCATAACATAATTTAATAGAAAGGGGATATCAACATGTTATATCAATTTCCACATAAAACTGGTCAGTATGTTGTAGAAGTAATTGAAGAAAAAGGAGATCAACTTCTTGTTAAAATTTTAGCAGTATTGAAACATCCTAGACAAGGTGATTTACATAGCCCTAATGAAGTAGAAAATGTGTTTTTCCATGAAAGAAAAGCATTGAGTCAGTTTGAAAAAAGATATACAACAGCTCAATTTTTGAAAGCGTATAATGAAGAGGTACCGAATTATATTGAATCACTAAAATCTTCTATTTATGAATTAGAAGAGAAGATGAAGAAAAAAAATAACGCTTATAGTGATCAAGCATTAAAGTGTATAGAACAATTGAAAAAAGATTATTCGAGACAATATAAGGTTAATATATAAATTTTACAAAAAAATTCAAGAAATTTATTACGAGTTTCTTCATATTTAAAAATCGCCTAAAAATTCTGAAATATAGTAATGCTAGTATTTTCAAGCATTGAGATTATTGTGTATAATATTAATTAGGTGAATTTTTGGAGGGAGGTTATTAAATGAGTTTAATGCATATTATGATTTTATTACCTTTAATTTTTGCAATCATAATACCAATTTTATATAAGTTTTATAAAGGAACTCATCTAGGATGGTTTGTATTACCGATTCCTATTATTATATTTAGTTATTTTATGTCATACATAAAGGTTCCTGACTCGGACAAACCATTTATTGTCATTTGGGAATTCATGCCAAGAATAGGAATGAATTTTTCAGTTCATCTAGATGGTTTGAGTTTATTATTTGCATCATTAATTACAGGTATTGGAGCATTAGTCGTTCTTTATTCCATTACATATTTAAGTAAGAATGAATCATTAGGGAATTTTTATTGTTATTTATTAATATTTATGGGTGCAATGTTAGGTGTTGTTTTATCAGATAATCTACTTATGCTTTATCTATTCTGGGAATTAACATCTATTTCAAGTTTCTTACTAATCGCTTATTGGCGTCATAAACAGTCATCAATATATGGTGCTCAAAAGTCACTTTTAATCACAGTATTTGGTGGTTTAATGTTACTGGGTGGATTCATTTGTTTAGCATTAGCTGGTAATTCATGGAGTATTACTTCACTTATACAGAATGCAGAAACAATACAATCATCACCTTACTTTATATTTGCGATGATTTTAGTTTTAATTGGTGCAATGACTAAATCTGCACAATTTCCATTTCACATATGGTTACCTGATGCAATGGAAGCACCTACTCCAGTAAGTGCTTATTTACATTCAGCAACAATGGTTAAAGCAGGTATTTATTTAGTTGCTAGAACTACACCGATTTTCGCAGCAAGCGCAGGATTTGTGTGGGCGGTGACTGCAATAGGTTTAATAACACTATTCTGGGCATCATTTAATGCCGTAAAACAGCAAGATTTAAAAGGTATTTTAGCATTTTCAACTGTTTCTCAACTCGGTATGATTATGTCGATGTTAGGAATTGGTGCTGTAAGTTATCACTACTCTGGAGAAGAAAGTCAATTATTCTTAGCAAGTATAATCGCAGCAGTTTTCCATTTAATTAATCATGCTACATTTAAAGGCGCGTTATTTATGATTACAGGTACTATTGATCATGAAGTTGGTACAAGAGATATTAAAAAGTTGGGTGGACTAATGACCATCATGCCGATTTCTTGTACATTCACGATTATTACAGCTTTAAGTATGGCTGGTGTGCCACCGTTTAACGGATTCTTATCTAAAGAGTTATTTTTAACAGCGATGTTTGATGCTCATAAAGCAGATGTTTTCAGCTTATCAACAATTGGTTACTTACTACCAATCGTCGCTATTGTAGGTAGCATCTTCACGTTTGTGTATTCATTTAAATATGTACATGAAGTATTCTTTGGTGAATATAAACCAGATGCATTACCTAAAAAGCCACACGAAGCACCAATGCTTATGTTGTTGCCAACAGGTATTCTAACATTTTTAGTAGTGCTTTTCGGGTTATTCCCAAATATATTAAGTGAAAGTATTATTGCTCCAGCTGTAAGAGCTATAGCACCATTTGCTGATGCACCTGAAGTACATATATCACACTGGCACGGTATCACACCTGCTTTAATAGGTACATTAATTGTAATTATAGTAGGTTTCTTATTATTTAAATCCGTTGAAAAATGGATTGGTGTTTACAATATTCAGCCAGAATATTTAACGTTTAATTATTATTACGATAGAGGTATTCAATTAAGCTCTTATTTATCTAATAAAATTACTCAAAGTTATATGACTGGATTTATTAGAACATACTTAATGTATATATTTGCTTTCTTTATTATTATGACTGCACTAACTTTATTCACGCATCCTGTTAGTATCGCATTTGATAATATAAGCGAAATTAGACCATATGAAGTGATTTTAATGGGATTAATTTTAGTAAGTACATTTTGTATCGTATTAGCAAAATCAAGATTGTTCAGTATCATTATGCTTGCTGCAGTTGGATACTCAGTTGCATTATTCTTTGTATTCTTTGGTGCACCTGATTTGGCACTAACACAATTATCTATTGAAACAATTTCAACTGCCCTATTCTTATTATGTTTCTATCATTTACCTAAAATGAATAGACACGATGAAAACCGTAAATTTAAAATCGGTAATTTCATAATTTCTATTTGTATAGGTATTGCTGTAATTACAATTGGGCTAATTGCATATGGTAATAGACATTATGATTCAATTTCTAAATATTATATTGATAATGTTTATGACTTAGCAGCAGGTAAAAATATGGTCAATGTAATACTTGTAGATTTCCGTGGTTTTGATACATTGTTTGAATCTGCAGTATTAGGTATTGCTGGTTTAGGAATTTATACTTTAATTAAACTACGTAATAATGATAAAAATGGAGGTGAAGAACATGAAGAAACAATCGAATGATGTGTTCTTTCAGTTTAATTCCATAATCATTTTCTTAATTATTATGATGTATGCTGTTTCTATATTCTTTGGTGGACACTATACTCCTGGTGGAGGATTCGTTGGTGGATTATTACTATCATCTGCAGTTATCATCATCGGGATAGCATTTGACACTAAAACATTAAAGAAAATGTTTCCTTTTGACTTTAAATTGGTGACAGGCACTGGTTTATTCTTTTGTGTTCTTACACCTATTTTAAGTTGGACTTACAATAAAACATTTTTTACACACGCATTTGGGGAATTTCATCTCCCTATATTTGGTGAAGTACATTGGCATACAGCAATGCTATTTGATTTAGGCGTACTGCTAGCTGTTGTAGGTACTGCGATAACGATTATATTAGCGATTGGAGAGAATGAATAATGGAAATATTAATGATTTTCGTTTCGGGTATTATTATATCTGTATCAGTATACCTAGTTCTCTCTAAAAGTTTAATTAGGATTATTATTGGTACAACGTTACTTTCACACGGTGTTCATTTAATGCTTCTTACTATGGGTGGATTAAAGAAAGGTGCTTTACCAATTGAAGAAGAAGGCATCAAAAATTATGTTGATCCATTACCACAAGCATTGATTTTAACAGCAATTGTTATTGCATTTGCTGTTACAGCATTTTTCTTAGTACTAGCTTTTAGAAGTTATAAAGAGCTTGGAACTGATAATTTAGAAGAGATGAAGGAGGTACCGAAAGATGAATAATTTGATTATTGTACCTCTTATCATTACATTTTTAACGGCTGTTACTTTAATTTTTGTAGGTCCAAGACCTTATTTAAAGCGTAAAGTCGTACTAACTGGTTTTACTTTAGCCTTTTTAGTAAGTTTATATAATATCTATATGATTAATATGGATGGTACACAAACACTGAACTTAGGTAGTTGGCCAGTTCCGTATAGTATTGTCATATACGTTGATATGTTGAGTGCTTTGTTAGTTAGTACGAGTTTGTTTATTACACTCGTCGTACTCATATACTCACACCAATCGATTGGTATAAACCGGGAAAGATATTTTTATTACTTTGGTGTATCAATGATGGTTACTGGTGTTAACGGTGCCTTTATGACAGGCGATTTATTTAACTTATTCGTATTTTTCGAAGTATTCTTAATGTCATCATATTTATTACTTGTGATTGGTGGAACAAAAATTCAATTACAAGAAAGTATTAAATATATATTAGTTAACGTTTTAACTTCAGCTTTCTTTGTACTTGGTGTTGGTATGCTCTACTCCATAACAGGAACATTAAATATGGGTGACTTACACGTTAAACTTGCTGACCTTTCAGAAGCAAATTTAAATATAGTTGTAATTACTTTTATTATGTTTTTATTTGTTTTTGCTACTAAAGCAGGTATGTTCCCATTGTATTTCTGGTTACCTGGAGCTTATTACGCACCACCTATCCCGATTATTGCTTTATTCGGTGCATTGCTAACTAAAGTTGGCGCTTATGCAATCATGCGTACTTTCAGTTTATTCTATTCAACGAATAGTGAGTTTATAACTCAAACATTGATTGTACTTGCTATACTAACCATTATTATGGGTTGTATAGGTGCGATTGCATACTATGATGTTAAAAAGATTATTATTTATAACATTATGATTGCGATTGGTGTCATTCTTATCGGTGCTGCTATGATGGACAAAAATGGTATGATGGGTAGCATTTATTACTTACTACATGACATGATTATTAAAGCTTCTTTATTCTTATTAATTGGTGTCATCATTAAAATAACTGGTTCACCAGATTTGAGAAAATATAGTGGTCTAATCAACCATTATCCAGTTCTAGGATGGATATACTTTATTGCCGCGCTATCATTAGCCGGGATACCTCCATTAAGTGGTTTCTACGGTAAGTATTTTATCGTAATGTCTACATTTGAAAATGGTCATTATATAAGTGGTATTGTCGTATTATTATCTAGTTTATGTGTCCTTTACTCAGTAATGCGAATCTTCTTAATGGCATTTTGGGGAGAAGAAAAAGGATATGTTTACAATCCTAAATTACCAATTAATAAGTTAATGATCGCATCAATCACAATTACAGTAGTGGCAATATTATTTGGACTTGGCGCAGACTTTTTATATCCTCTTATAGAAAAAGCAGCCTTGCCTTTCTATAACCCTGAGACATATGTAAATGCGTTAGGAGGCGATTATTAATGGCTATACAAGTACTAATTAATGTTCTATTAGCAACTCTATGGATGATGCTTTCTGAGACATATACTTTTGGTGCATTCATATTTGGATATTTATTCGGTATATTGTTTGTATTAGTTGCTTTACCCCTACTACCTGGCAAACATTTGTACTTACGTCCAGTATGGAAAAGTATCTTATTAGCTATATTATTTATGAAAGAATTGATACTTGCTAATATAGATGTAATTAAAATTGTTATCCAAAAAGAAATTCATAATAAACCAGCATTCTTTGCATACCCAACAGAACTAGAGCATGATTGGGAAATTACATTACTATCACAATTGATTACATTAACGCCTGGAACAATCGTCGTAGCCATTTCAGATGATAAAAAAACACTTTATATTCACTCTATAGATTTTTCTGATATAGATTCGGAAATAAGTTCTATTAAAGATTCATTTGAAAAAGCAATCAAGGAGGTGAGCATACGATGACAAATATATTCGTAATAATCGCGATTATCATCGTTGCACTCTCTATGATAGGTATTCTTGTTCGTGTCATAATCGGACCAACTTTAGCTGATAGAGTAATCGCTCTTGACGCATTAGGCATAACTTTAATGGCAATGATTGCATTGTTCTCTGTATTAACTAACACAAGATATTTATTCGTTATACTTTTATTAATAGGTATTTTAGCATTCTTAGGTACTGCAGCATTTGCGAAGTTCATGGATAAAGGAGAGATCATTGAAAATGATAGAAACGATTCTTATTAGTATCTCGATAATTATGATGGTCATTGGTGCATGCTTTAGCTTTTTCGCAGCGTTAGGTATTCTAAGATTACCAGATGTGTTCTCACGAGCACATGCTTCTGGTAAAGCTTCAACTCTTGGAGTTATGTTAATTTTATTAGGTGTAATGATCTACTTCATAGGTAAAGAAGGTCATTTCAATGTTCAATTATTACTAGGTATTATTTTTATATTTATTACAGGTCCTTTAGCAGGACACTTAGTTTCAAGAAGTGCGTATTATATGGGGGTTAAACCAACTGAACGTACAATTCGAGACGATTTAAAAGATGCAAAATAAACAATACTTTAGGAATTAAAAAAGACGAAATTCACTCTTAATCGTGAATTTCGTCTTTTTCTTTGAGATTCTATAAATCTATGTCTCAGCCTCTATTTTTATCTTTTCTTTTTTATAGCTATTGTTGCTCTAATTACTGAAATTAATTGCTCTTCTTCATTTGTTACTTTAACATCCCATACTTGTGTAGTACGACCGATATGAAGTGCTTTCCCCACAGCCCTTACTTCACCGCTTCGTATAGATTTAATATGATTTGCATTAATTTCTAATCCTAAAGGTATTTCATCTTCATTTGAAGATATATGTGCACCAACAGATGCTGCTGTTTCAGCTAATGCGATTGTTGCGCCACCATGTAAATATCCAAATGGTTGTTTGACTTTGTCAGTTACAGGCATTGTCATTTCAATATAACCATATTTTGATTCTACTGTTTCTATTTGAAGATTTTCTATTAAGTCCATATTATGATCCCCCTTATTGATACTATAATACCATAGCAGCGATAAAGCCAAATATCAATAATGGTATATTATATATAATAAAATTGGGTATACAAGTATCTCTTATATGATCATGTTCTCCATCGACATTCAATCCTGCTGTTGGACCTAATGTTGAATCACTTGCAGGACTCCCTGAATCGCCTAATGCACCTGCAGTACCAATCACTGCTATTAGTGCCATAGAACTCATACCAATTTCTTGTCCGAATGGGATAAATAAACTTGCAATAATGGGAATGGTTGCAAATGAAGAACCTATGCCTAATGTCACGATCAATCCTATTATCAACATCATTATGATACTAAAAGCTTTGTTATCGCCTGTAATAGAAGAGAGACTTTTAACTAGTGTACCTACTTCATTCGTTTCATTCATTACACCCGCAAAACCATTCGCAGTTAAAATAACAACACCTATATATGCCATTATTTGAATTCCTTCAACTAATTTAACATCTAAATCTTTCCAGTTATATAATCCTGAGAAGAAGAAAATTAGAATACCAGCTAAAGCACCGAATATCATTGATTCTGTAAATGTCTGAACAATAAATGTTGCTAAAATGGCAACTACAGTAACAATTAAAGGATATGGTTTTAAAGTTTTCAATTCTTGTTCTTCTTCTATTTTTATTGTTTTATATGTTCTTGGTCTCCAATAAAGTATGATTGCAATTATTAATCCAACAACATAGCCCATTGAAGGAATAAGCATTGCTTTCCAAATATTATAAAATTCTATATCTACATTTGCTTTACCAAATGCATCAAATATAATTGACTGGAAGATGTGTCCGTATCCGTATGGTAATAATATATAAGGAAAACATAATCCAAAACCTATTACTGTTGCTATTAACCTTCTATCCATTTTTAATTCATTAAATAGACTTAATAATGGTGGTATAAGGATTGGTATAAAAGCTATATGGACAGGTATAATATTCTGACTTAAAATTGAAATAACGAGTAATACAGCTACCAAAGTAATTTTAATTTTAAGTCTACTTTTTTGCGAATTTTCTTTTTTCATTGATTTGATGATTTTACCAACTATGTAGTCAGTAATTCCACTATATGAAATAAGTGCCGCAAATCCACCTAATAAAGCATATGATAGTGCAACTTCTGAACCATCAACGATTGTTTTTCCAAATGTAGATATCACTTTATCAAGCGACATACCACTTAACAAACCACCTGTTAATGCACCCACGAAAATACTCAAAACGACATTAAGTCTCATTAAACAAAGTATAATCATTACAATAACAGCTACAAGTACTGCATTAAATTCCAAAAAGACCCTCTCCATTCTTTAACTCTCTACCACGATAAAGTAAAATGATGAATTTATCATATCAGTTGAGAAATATGATGTCAATATATCGATAACTAGTCAGAATTTTTAGAATAATATAATTTAAAAAATACTTACAAAACCAGTGTGACTTTGTAAGTATTTTTCGATTATTTTATAATATATCGCATTATCTGTTTTTTAAGAAATGAATAACCGTAGGAATCATTGCACCAGTAGCGCCTTTTGGTCCACGGAACGATACTTTTTCAGTTTCACCTGATCCAGCAATATCAAAATGTAAATGAGGAATATCTCCACTGAAATGTGTTACAAATGCTGCAGCAAATAGCGCTTTACCATTTTTATTTAATATACAGTTTGTTAAATCGGCAACTTCTGAAGACTTAATATCATCTTTTTCTTCGTCTGTAATTGGTAATTCAAAACTTACTTCATTTGAATACCTTGCTGCTTTCTTTACATCCTCAATATATTGATCTGCATCACTAGAGAATATACCTGTTTTTCCTAATCCTAATGCAGCAACTACTGCACCTGTTAATGTAGCAAAGTTCATAATAAGTTCTGGTTTATACTGAGCAACATATGAAACAGCATCTCCTAAAACAAGTCTACCTTCAGCATCTGTATTTGTAATTTCAACAGTTTCACCACTTAAAGCAGTAAATACATCATCAGGTTTCATTGCATTACTAGATACCATATTTTCAGCTAGCGGCAATACAGCAACAATGTGAACAGGTAATTGCAATTCTGAGATCGCATTAACCATTGCTACTACATTACTAGCACCACTCATATCGTATTTCATAGTAGGCATACCTGTTTTGGATTTAATTTGATAACCACCAGAATCGTAAGTGACCCCTTTTCCTACTAAAGCGATAGGATCATTTTTAGATCCTTTATACTCTAAAGTAACTAGACGTGGAGGGTTTACAGACCCTTTACCAACTGCATCTAATAAGCCAATACCTTCCTCGCGAATAGCTTGTTCGTCTTTGATAGTGACCTGAACTTTAGAGTTTTTAAAATGTTCTTCAATTTGTTGTGCAAAATAATCAGGTGTCAAAATATTAGGAGGTGTTTGTGAATAAGTTCTCGCCAAATTGATACTATCTCCTAAAATCTCACCGTGCTTAATGTATGACTCAATATTTTCATTAGATGTAGAAATAAAGTTTATCGTAGTTTCAACATTCGCTGATTTATTTGACTTAAAATGATCAAATTGGAATACAGCTTGTTTTGATAACCATCCGAATCGATATAATCGTTCTTTTTCAGTAACATTTTGTGTTAAAAATGTATCATCAAATAGATTAACAGTTTCTATTTTATTGCTATGTAGATAACGGCTTAAATTACCATATATAACTTGATAATCGTTTTCTTTAATTTCCTTTAAATTTCCTAAACCTATAGAAATTAATTTAACAATATTATTATTAACAGTAACGGCAGTACTTGTAACTTCACCTAGTTCACTACTTATAATTTGTTGTTTTTTCAAATTATCTAACTGCCCATTTAATATATTATTCACTTCTTCAAAATTATGCATTTGATTTAAATGACTTGGGCAACCTATTATAATTGGAAATTCATTATTTGAATATTTTTCTAAAATGTTAAATTTCATATTATTATCCCCTTTGTTAGAACATTGAATAACCACTTCTTCTTAAATTCCTTATAACAAAACCTGCTACAATCGCACCAATCCATCCTGAACCGAGCATTAATATGTCAGCTGTATGTATATTTGTTATGCCAGAAATAAGTTTTGAAAATGCTGTTGATGGATCTGTAAAATACATAGCTGTCGATATTTTATCTACAATCGCAAAAATAACGAATGGATAAAATACAACCATTAGCCAAGTAGTTTTTAATAGCATATTCAATATAAATGCGATGCCAAAAAACAAAACAAAAAACAATGCCATTGATATGATAACTTGAGGTAAAGATATCATAGCTAACCTCCTTTAAAAAAAGAGACCCGCCTAATAGCAGGTCTCTACATTTAATAATTAATCAATTAGAATTTACCTTTTTTATAGGCTAATCCGATACCACCGATTTTGAAAATAGCACGAGTATCGATAACTTTTTTCATGAATGCTGCTTTTTTACCAGTAATTTCACGACCCATAACGACACCAACACCGTCACGGCTACCTAATGAACATACAGTACCTTTGTCATCATAAGAGAAAGCTTCTGTTTTTTCACCGTTAAAGATGTTTTTAATATTTTCAGCAAGGTGTTCACCTTGTTGCATAGCGATTTGAGCTGTTGTTGGAAGTGGACGTTTGTTGTCTCCTTCGCCAGCCATAACAGCTGAACAGTCACCAATAACGAAGATATCATCGTAATTGTCGATTGATAAATCATCTTTAACAACGATACGACCACGTTTAACGCCATCGAATGATTCTTCCATTAATTTGCTACCTCTAACTCCAGCAGCCCAGATTGCTGTGTTTGCTTCAAGAGTTTGTTCTACATCATTAACTTTAACTACGAAGCCTTTTTCGTTACAAGCAACGATTGGTGTAGAAATTTTGAATTCTACTCCACGTTCTTCTAAATATTTAACAACATAGTTCACTAAGTTTTCTGAGAACATTGGTAACATTTTTGGAGCAGCCTCAACACAAGTAATTTTAACTTTAGATTGATCTACACCGTATTTTTTACATAATTCAGGGATACGTTCAGTTAATTCACCTAGTAATTCAACACCAGTGAAACCAGCACCACCTACTAAAATAGCTAAATCATTTTCATCTTTTTCTTTAGATGCAGCATAATTAGCAAATTTATCTTCAATATGCTTAGAAATACGACGAGAAGTGTTAATATTTTCGATTTGAAGAGCATGTTCTTTCATACCTTCAATTCCAAATGTTTCACTTTCGAATCCTAATGCAACAACTAAAATGTCATATTCAAATATACCATTAGATGTTTCAACTGTTTTAGCATCTTTATTGATTTTACTAACTTCTGCTTTTACAAAGTTTACTTTATTTCTATCAATTACATTTGTAATTGGATATAAAGCATCTTCGTAATTTAATGTTCCAGCTGAAGTTTCATGTAACCATGTAGCTTCATAGTGATAATCATTTTTGTTGATTAAAGTAACGTCAACATCTTGGTTTGAAACTAATTTTTGCAATTTAGTTACTGTTTGTAAGCCAGCGTAACCTGCCCCTAATACGAGAACTTTTTTACGTTCAAATCCCATTATTTTCACCTATACTTTCTAATATTTGTTTGACACTTATAGGAAAGTTGTGTCACTTTGTGTTTTTCATCACAAGTAATGATACTGCTATTTACATACAAGTACAATTGTATATTTTTATAAAGATAAATTCAAGTGTCACATGTTATTTCCTTAGCAATTCTCTGGCGTACCTGCAACGTCTTTTGTTTTAAATGAACTTCCACAACCGCAAGCTGCAATTGCATTAGGATTCTCAATAGAAAATCCACCGCCCATTAATGATGTTTTGAAGTCAATTGTTGTACCATTTAGTATCGGAGCATCATTCTTATCTACTATTACTTTAACACCAAAAAATTCTAGTGTTTCGTCGTTTTCAGCAGGTTCTTCTTCTGCAGACATACCATAAGATAGTCCTGTGCAACCGCCACCTTTAACAGATACTCTTAAATAACCATTTGGCATATCGTTACTTTTCATCATATCTTTAACTTCATAAGCTGCTGCTTCAGTTAATATAACTGTTGACATATTTATTCCTCCTAAAAAATCCAATTTTCTTCTATGTGACTATATATATTTTCTAGTAATTCTTCTGGTGTCTCTCCCTTAACCATATCTCCGTTAACTAGTGCATATAACCCTCTTGCACATGGTCCACAATTTTGTAGACAACCGTATTCCAATACATCTACTTCTGGATCATTGTCGAGCTTGTTAAACACTACATCAGCACCCTTGGCTAAGTTTGAAATACAAAATTCGACAATCGGATTCAATGTGTTCACCTACTCACTTTATATTCATTAAACTATTTTAACATTCATTGTAGTTTATGCCAAAAAAGATTATACTAAAAGTATACTTATATATTATAAAATATATACATACAAATTTGTAGAAATTTGATTTATGGACAAAGGAGAATAACGATGAAAAGCTTAGTATTATTAGGGGGCGGATATGGTAATATGCGTTTGATGAAAGAAATCCTTCCAAGCATTTTACCGTCCGATTATTCAATTACGCTGATTGATCGTATGCCATTTCATGGTTTAAAAACAGAATTCTACGCATTAGCAGCAGGTACAAAACCAGATAAAGATATTCGTGTTCAATTTCCTAAAGACAAAAAAATTAATACAGTATATGGGGAAATTACTGATATTGATTTAGATAATCAAATTGTTTCAGTTGGTGACTCACGTGTTGATTACGATGAACTTGTTATCGGCTTAGGATGTGAAGATAAATATCATAATGTACCTGGAGCAAAAGACTACACTTACAGTATTCAAACAGTACAAAATGCTCGTAAAACATATCAAGCAATATGTGACTTACCAAGTGATGCTACTGTCGGAATTGTTGGTGCGGGTTTAAGTGGTATCGAATTAGCTAGTGAATTACGTGAAAGCAGACAAGATATCAAGATTAAACTTTTTGATAGAGGTTCTAGAATTTTACCTGCATTTCCAGAAAAGTTAAGTAAATATGTAAAGAAATGGTTTGATAAACATAATGTAGAAGTTGTTCCTAATTCAAATATTACACAAGTTGAGCCTGGCCAATTATACAACAATGAAGACATTCATAATGTAGATTTAGTCGTTTGGACTGCCGGCATTCAACCAGTTGAAATCGTAAGAAATCTTCCAGTTGATACTAATGATGGTAGAAGAGTTATTGTAAACCAATATCATCAAATTCCAACTTATAAAAATGTATATATTGTAGGTGACTGTGCAGCATTGCCTCACGCACCAAGTGCTTATTTAGCAGAAATACAAGCAGATCAAATTGCTGAAGTTATGAAATTACAATGGACTGATAAACCTTTACCAGAAAAAATGCCCGAGTTAAAACCTCAAGGATTTGTAGGTTCACTTGGTGAGAAACAAGGCTTCGCTTATCTAATGGAACAAACAGTTACAGGACGATTAGCAAGAGTCATTAAATCAGGAGTACTCTGGTTATATAAATACCATAATGGATAATGATAAAAAGTAGCAGAAATATCTGCTACTTTTTTTATTGTTCAATGGCGACATGTTCATCAATAAATCTCGTGATATGCTTTAACTGAATAAAACCATCAGCAACATATTCATCATTTATTGTAACAAGTGGATAAAACAATTCATCTTCATTAATTCTTTCTATAAACTGAAGATCATGATCTGTTAAATTTTCAGTCTGTTTAAAAAAATCAATATAAGTGTATTCAAATTCTAAATCCGTATATTTTCTTCCTAAAATAGCTTGTAACCATTCATATGTGTCCTTCGATGATGGTGCATTAACACAACTCGCACATACAACATCTGCACCATAAACTACTATACTTGCTTTGGACATATAATCATACCCCCTAGTTTGATGAATAGATTTTTTACCTTATATCTATTATAATAGATTAATAAGATTAATGTATCTAATAACACTTGATGAGAGGAGTATTTATATATATGACTACTGAACAACAAACAATGTTTGATCAAGTTAGTGATGTACTTGAGAAATTAAGACCATTCCTATTACGCGATGGTGGTGACTGTGAATTAGTAGATGTTGATGATGGTATCGTTAAACTACGATTACTCGGAGCTTGTGGTACATGTCCAAGTTCTACAATTACTCTAAAAGCTGGCATAGAACGTGCTTTACTAGAAGAAGTACCTGGCGTTGTAGAAGTAGAACAAGTTTTCTAATCACTTTCATTTTATTTATAAGTATTAAAAAAGCACCGTGCCATAAAGTTGGCACGGTGCTTTTTTTCTTTCTATTTATCAAGTTTGGCTCGTCTTGATAAATTCAGCCTCTCTATTTATCATGTTGAGCTCGTCTTGATAAATTCAGCCCGTCTATTTATCATGTTTGACTCATCTTGCAATATTCAGCCTCTCAATTTATCATGTTGACCTTGTCTTGCAATATTCAGCCTCTCTATTTATCATGTTTGCTTCGTCTTGCAATATTCAGACTCTCTATTTATCATGTTTGACTCATCTTGCAATATTCAGCCTTTCTATTTATCATGTTTGCCTCATCTTGCAATATTCAGACTCTCTATTTATCATGTTTGACTCATCTTGCAATATTCAGCCCGTTTATTTATCATGTTTGCCTCGTCTTGATAAATTCAGACTCTCTATTTATCATGTTTGCCTAGTCATGCAATATTCAGTCCGTCTATTTATCATGTTAGCCTCGTCTTACAATATTCAGCCCGTCTATTTATCATGTTGGGCCCGTCTTGATAAATTCAAGACAGGTTGTCGACAGTCTGAAGCACCGTGCCATAAAGTTGGCACGGTGCTTTTTAATATTTCCTAGGTAATATTATTAATATTGTCGACTTACTTTATTATCATATTGTCCATTTATATGGTTAATCATTTGCTCGTTAATATAGACCCAACCTTTCCAACCTATATGAACTGCATCTGTAATGACATATGGTTCATATTCTTTATCGGTTATGTCATATACTTTCATATTATTTGATGTGAGCATTTTATTAATCTTTTGATATACTGCTTCTCTTTTCTCTCTATTAACATTAATATGATCATACCATTTTCCATTTGCTGGAATAACAACAAATAATGGATCTGCATTTACTTCTTTTAATGTGTCAATTAACAACTGTAAGTCATCGAATTCTTTAGACTGGTTATTGAACTCGTAATTTCTATTGTATCTTTTTCGTTGCTCTTTTAATAAATTCCAATATTGGTCATTCATTCCGAAATTATTAGTTGTAGAATGCTTTTCACCATATTGATTAGCATATAATCTCATTTCATCCCATTTCATATGACTAAAATGATGTTTAGAACTATTCGTTAAAGCGACTTTTTCTCTACCAAAAATAGACTTTAAAGCATCATGTTTTTCATGGATGTTATTTTCAAAATCATTCATAAAAGTTCCTTCATCATACTGATGATTTTTTTACTTAATACAGAATTTAAATATGGATCTGATTTTAATTGTTTAAATTGAACTAATCTTTTTGCAAATCTGTCTTTTAATTCTGGACTCAAAGATTTAATTTTAAATAAATGATCCGCTTGTAATGGTGAAAATCTAGCGCTAAAGTTATCATTTGTTAAACCATGATCAGTAAACCACTGGGGTGAAATGATGATAGCTACTTTTTTTCCATTTAGATTGTGTGCTTGGCTGCCAACATTAATTGCATGGATTAAATCTGTAGAGCCACCTGTTCCAATTAAATATGGCTTTAATTTAGCATTTTTATCTTTCAAAATATGCGCTGGATGAAATATATCTTGTTTTTCCAATTCACTTGAGCCAAATATAGGATAATAATGTTTACTTAACAACATTTCCTCTTGAGAGTGCACGCCTTTTAGTACAGAATCATTTAAAGAAATTGCTTCTTTATTAATATTGTCTTGTTTAGATAAAGATGTAAGCCATTCAACTGGAATTAATAAAAATAAGCCAAATAAAATACCACTTAACAATAAAGGCAACAATAATTTTATTTTCATTGTAATTCCTTAAGTACTTTTATAATTTTATTCGGTGTTGCCCACTCATCTCTATCAAAATCCGTAATTGTAACATCAATGTCTAAATTATTTTGAATTTCTAACAACAAGCCTATAGTTGCAAATGAATCTATAATCCCTTCTTCAAAAATTTCGATATCAGGGTTTTCTTTTACGATATCATTTTCAGCAACTTCAGCTAATATATTTAATACTTTTTCTTCAAAATTCATAATATAACTCCCTTATTTAATGTATTAATTTTCCTGAGAATAATAAAAATCCAAATGCTACACTATGGAATGTAATTAATATTGCGATCACATTCATTAACTTATAATTAAGTTTTGGCGGATGCTTTTTGCGCCATTGTTCAAAATAACCATATGCAATAAATAAGAATGCGTGATATAAACCATAAAGAATATAATGTATTTCAATACCATGCCAAATTCCCATAATAAAGAAATTGATTAAAAATCCCAGGTTAGATATTAACAGCTTATCTTTTAGTAATTTTTCTTTGGATACCCAAAAAACAAACCTCATATATATACAATCTCTGAACCAAAAAGATAAACTCATATGCCATCTATTCCAAAATTCTTTAATATTTTTAGCTTTAAATGGCTTGTTAAAGTTAATTGGAGTTTGAATTCCGAATAAATAACTAAATGCTATAGCAAATAAACTGTATCCTGCAAAATCAAAAAACAGATAAAAACTATACCCGTACATGTAATAAAGATAATTTAAAAAGGTAGGATCTGTATCTATTGGCGTAACTTTAATTACATTTTCATTTATGTAATAAGCAATAATATACTTATATAAAAATCCCATAAACACCATATGTATAGCTTTTATAAGCATTCCATAATAAACATTGGGTTCAGGAATCTTTTCTTCATCCTTGATAAATCGCTTATATCTATCTATAGGACCTGAAGATATCGTTGGAAAGAATGTAATAAAATCAATTAGTTTCATTGTATTGATTGATTTTATTCTATTATCACGAATTTCCATAATGAGTTGAACACTTTTAAATGCAATATACGAAATACCTAGAAATACTATAAATTCAATTAATTTATTACCGTGAACTGTTATTTGAAAATCCCCTAGCCAACTACTTTGTAATATTTTCACAATAATTAAAGGTAATATTGAAAGTACTATTGCAAAAGCATAATTTTTAAACTGGTTTGTTTTCTTTGCTATCGAAATATAAACTCTAATCAATACAACTTGATAACATATATATAGAGCAAAGAAAATAAATTGATAACTTAAAAATTTATTATCATATAAGTTTTTATTTTCATCCGAAAATATTAGTATGAGCATAACTAACGTAATGACTCGGTTATAAACAAGACTTCTCTTTCCGACTAACCCTAATATAATTACTGGTAACATTAAGGCTAAACAGATATAAAAATAGGTAAAATCCCCATATGGAATCATGGTTTTAACCTCTCTAATACTTTATTTCTATCTAACTTACCATTAGCAGTTAGTGGTAGATTATTCACAAAGCTAAATTTTCTAGGAATCATATATTCAGGTAAATGAATTTTTAATTCCTGTTTTAAATGGAGTATCATGTCATTTTCGTTATCTATTTCCTGATTTGTAAGAATAGCAGTAGCATGTAAATATTGAACTTTTTCACCTTTTTTAATTGGTGATATAACGACTTGTTTAACTTCTGGCAATTGCTCTAAAACCATTTCAATTTCTTCTAGTTCCATACGATAGCCGTTAATTTTTATTTGGAAATCTATTCTTCCATGTATAAACCAATAACCATCACGAAACTCTGCTTTATCTCCAGTAAAATAATTTACTTGACCATCTATATTTTTAAATACTTTATTGTGCTTTTCTTCATCTTTTAAATATCCTTGACTAATACTTTTACCAATTATCACTAATTCTTCATTATCAGCTAATTTTAATTGTGAATTTGGACGTACTGTACCAATTGGTAATGGATTAAATTTATCTAGAATTTCTTGAGTAATTTGAATACTTGTTACAGCAACCGTTGCTTCTGTTGGGCCATATGTATTATAAATAATCGAATCTTTAAATTGATTGATTAATTTCTGTGCTGTCTTATGACTCAGCACTTCTCCACAGAAGAAAAACTGCTTTAATTTAGTATGTTGATCTTGATTAAATCCTGGTAATAATAAACACATTTCTAAAAATGATGGCGTTGATACCCAAGATTCAATGTCTTTACTATTTAGTAATTCATATAATTGTTTTGGCTTTTCAATCATCTTTTTATCAACTAGTTGCAACGTCCCACCTGTCATTAAGCATGGATATATTGCCATAACTGATAAGTCGAAAGAAAATGGAGCTTGATTCAACCACATACTGTTGTCGCCAAGCTTATTAAGTTGTAACATCCAGTTAGTAAAGTCCATTAAACTTTCATAACTGATTTGTACACCCTTTGGCAATCCAGTGGATCCGGATGTAAAAATTGTATAAACAGTATCTAAATTATTAATTCTATTTAAGTCTTCCAAGTTTATTTGCGCTTCTTTACATGCTTCTATTGTTATTTGATTAATTTGTATATTATTCAATAAATTACCAGTTGTATTAAAAATAAAAGCAGGCTCTACCTTCTCAATGATATGCTCTATTCTTTCTAAAGGAATCGATATATCTATTGGAACGTATCCAATGCCTGCTTTCATACTCGCAATCATACCTACAATCATAAATGGTGACATATGACCATATAATACAATTGGCTTATCAGAATCTTGGATTAACGTAGCTAATTTATTTGAATAAAGATCTAGTTCACCATAAGTCATCTCTTCTTCTCTATAGTTTATAGCAATTTTATCGGTATACCACTTACTCATAAACTCTACTTGTTCTAAGATGTCTCTCATAAATGTTCTCCTTCATTAAAATTCATTATATATAAAATCGTTACTTGCACTACCACCAGCATAAATCCAAAATAAAACAATCATGATTAAGAAATAAAAAATGGTTAAACCAACTATTTTGCAATTCTCAGATAGTAATATTTGCCTAATTTTTTCCATTGTAAATCTCCTCATGTTTTTATTTTGTAATTATTCTATTTTTATATTATATTCTATGTATAAAGAGATATCAACGAAAATATGTAAAATTTTAGCATTTATTGGAATTTAAAAGGGATTAATCACATTACAAAATTGACATATAAACTGTCATAACAGACCTTATAAACAAGTATAATGAAATTTGATTTTAATACCTCTTATATAAAAAAAGATGGTGAGATAAATTAATTATCTCACCATCTAATCATTAAATTAAAAAGTCGTTTACTGAAGCGAAATAGACTGAAATCACGCTTTTTCAATCTTTGTCATCTCTATTTCTTCACTGGTGTTACTGGTTCACTACCTGCGATAATTTGTTTTGCATTATCAACACAAAGTTGAACCATATGATCTCTTGTGTTTATTGAGCTACTACCTATATGAGGAACAACTATTACTTGTTTCATTCCTATAAATGGATGGTCCATTGCTATAGGTTCATTTTCTACTACGTCTAATGCTGCACCGAGAATTTCTTTTTGCTTAATTGCTTCTATTAAATCAGATTCTACGACATGTCCGCCGCGACCGATATTAATCAATATTGCACTATCTTTCATTTTCTTAAATGTTTCTTTATTAAATATGCCTTTGGTTTCAGATGTTAATGGAGCAGTACAAACTACAAAGTCACTTTCTGCTAACAGTTCATCCATATTTCTATATTCAACATTTAATTCTTTTTCAGCTTTTTCTTTTTTAGAACGGTTGTGATATATCACTTTGCAATTAAAGCCCTTTAATCTTCTGGCGAAAGCTTCACCTATTGCACCCATTCCATATATACCAACTGTAGATCCATGAACATCTTTACCTGCTAATAAGTATGGACCCCAACTTTTCCATTCGCCATTTTCTACATACTCAACCGCTTCTACAATTCTTCTTGCAGCAGTTAACATTAAAGTAAATCCTAATTCTGCAGTCGTTTCTGTTAACACTTCTGGTGTATTTGTTACAATAACACCTTTATTATGAGCCAAGTCAATATCAATATTATCATACCCTACTGCTAAATTAACGACTCCTTTAATTTTAGGTGCAGATTCAAAAAAGGTTTCATCTATTTTCTCACTTAATGTTGTGATTACAATTGTGGCATCTGCAGCGCGCTTTAAAAATTGTTCTCTTGGCATAGGTTCTAATTCACTATCCCAAACATCTACTTCTGCAAATTGTTCTATTTGTTGAATAAATTTATTTGGCAACTGTCTAGCAACTAATACTTTCTCTCCCATATTCCCATCTCCTTATTTCAGTTATTTGATTACTTCAAATAAGTTCTTAACACTATAAGTTGGTAATATCTCTTTTAAGTTAATTTCTTCTAATGATGTAACGCCTGTTTGTACATGTAATGTGTCAATTCCACTATTGATACCTGCTAAAATATCAGTATCGTACAAGTCACCAATCATTACACATTCTTCTTTTGAGAGACCTATTTTTTCTACTGCTTGTTCCATAATAATTGTTTCTGGCTTGCCTATAAAGATAGGCGTTTGCCCAGTAGAAACACTTACAACACTAGTTAATGAACCGTTACCTGGTAAGAAGCCTCTTTCATTCGGTATTGAAACATCTTTATTTGTTGAAATAAATTTCGCACCATTTCTTACTGCTAAACATGCAACTGATAATTTTTCATATGAAATATTAACATCCAGTCCCATAACAACATAATCTACATTTTGATCTTCTTTAATTACTAAACCAGCATCACTCAATGAAGATTTCAATCCACTTCCACCAACCATGTATACAGAAGCTCCTGGTGATTCTTCACTAATATATCCTGCTGTAGCCATAGCTGAAGTGATAACATGCTCACTTGAAGTATTAAACCCCATATTATTTAATTTTTCAGCTACTTCAGCAGGAGTTTTGGAAGAATTATTTGTAACAAATAAGTAATCTTTATTGTTTGCATTTAAATATTCTATAAACTCGATTGCGCCTTCAATTATTTCAGAACCTTTATACATAGTTCCGTCTATATCAATAAAATAACCTTTATAATCTTTCATTTTTATCTCCTTCACCAAATGCTGTAACGGGTACATTTTCATTTTTTAAAAATTGTTTAGTGTCTTCAATTGCTTGTTTATAAAAAGGATTAGCTATTTCAAAAGCTTTTTTTAATTTGTCGTGATTAATGCTTTCGTAATTACGAATTAATTCTTTTCTAAAATCAATAGAATTTCTAATAGCTTCAGCAGTTGAAGGTTGGAATACTTTTTCAAGTTCCATAATATCAATTACATCTTTATAATTTCCAGGGTCTCTTAATATAAAAGCATCAATAATTAAGTTCCCAATATCTACGACAGATTCAATCATCATGTGTGCAATTCTTTCTAAAGCATACGAAGAATCCTTCTCAACTTCAAAATCAACTGTTAATTTTTCTAAATAATTCATTTTTAAATTTAATGTTTTGCTATCTACGAAATACATGTAGAAAACCTCCTATTCATATATAATAATATCATAATTTTGAAATATACGGCATTGCTCTGTATACTAAACAATTAAAGAAAGCTTTTAAATAAAGGAGTAACTATTTATGGTAGAAATGTTTTTATATGATGAAGAAGATGAAGCAAAAATTCAATTTGTCGGTTTTGTAGGTGAACATAGTAGATATGACTTAACACTTATTTATACAGACAGACATTACGGTAAAACAATCGTGCTTAATACTCAAAACAATAAATTTGGAATAATCGGAAAAGACGATTTAGAAGAAGAAGGTTATATTAGCCACATCCTAGGTTTATCACCTGAAGAAGGAGAAGAAGTAACAGAATATTTACACGATGTTATAGATATCTAATAAATTGAGACTTAGTTATGTGACTATCACTAATAGCACTATTACTAACATGTTCATGAAAAATAACCTATCTAGATTAGAACTTAGATTGGTTCATAAGTTTATCTTAGTTTCAAAATGCCGACAAAGTCTTAAACTTTGTCGGCATTTTTCTATGTGTGTCCTTTCCGCAGTTGTGCTTATATGAGGTGTAGAAATCAGAAATACGGACCGATAAAATAAATTAGCGGTCCAGAAATCAGAAATACGGACCGATAAAATAAATTAGCGGTCCAGAAATCAGAAATACGGACCGATAAAATAAATTAACGGTCCAGAAATCAGAAATACAGACCGATAAAATAAATTAGCGGTCCAGAAATAAGAAATACGGACCGATAAAATAAATTAGCGGTCCAGAAATCAGAAATACAGACCGATAAAATAAATTAACGGTCCAGAAATCAGAAATACGGACCGATAAAATAAAATAACAGTCCTGAAATGAAGGATGTGATAAAAATGTACTATAAATTTAAATATCATTCACACTTCTTCCACCTTATATAAATATAGATTGCCTATGTAAAAAGGCTGGGACAATTAATTTGTCCCAGCCTCTACTTTCTATAAATAATCTTTTAAAGTATTTCTAGAAGTTTGTTGTGTTTCAACTGTGTCCTCTTCAATAATTTTTTCTTCTACAATTTCTACTTCTTCGATTTCTTGTTTACTATTTTGTTGTATTGATGGTTCGATTTTTACATCATCTAATTTATTATCTTCATCTACAAAGTCAGCGTCTTCAGCTGTTAATTTCGTGATTTCTCCTTTAGATAAACGTCTTAGTACAAAATATTTACATCCAAAGTTACAATACTCGAGTAAATAATCTTGTATTGCCGAAAATCGTTTATTGGCATCGCTTTTTTTATTAGAATCGTGATAAAAACCTTTTAGACGAAGTTGGTCATAGCCAAAGTCGCCAACAATATAATCATATTTATCTAGTATTTCAGAATAACGTGATGTAAATTGTTCTTCATTGAATGATTGTTGATCGTCTTTAATTACTTCAAAATAGTTATTTTCTATTTTAGTTAACATTCAATCACCTTATTGTTTATTAAGTTCCTGTTCACCTAGAATATGTTTTTGTTTAGCTGCTTCATTTACTTGTTCGTCAGCGTGATATGAACTACGTACCATTGGGCCAGCTTGACAATGCTTGAAACCTTTTTCCATTGCTACTTTTCTTAATTTACCAAATTCTAACGGCGTATAATATTTTTGAACGTTTAAATGTTTACGTGATGGTTGTAAATATTGTCCGATTGTCATGATATCAACATCGTTTGCACGTAAATCATCCATTGTTTCGTAGATTTCTTCAACAGTTTCTCCTAAACCTACCATCAAACTTGATTTTGTAGGAATATCTGGATACATTTCTTTAGAACGTCTTAAAAATTCTAGCGTACGATCGTATTTTGCACGTGCTCTAACTCTTGGTGTTAATCTTCTAACTGTTTCGATATTATGGTTTAAAATATCTGGTTTAGAATCCATCAAAGTTTCTAACGCTTCATAACTACCGCCCATATCTGAAGGTAATATTTCTATAGTTGTATATGGATTTAATTCTCTTACTTTACGTACAGTTTCAGCATAAACGTTTGAACCTGCATCTTTCAAATCATCTCTTGCAACAGCTGTAATAACGACATGTTTTAAGTTCATTAATTGTACTGATTCTGCAACACGTTGTGGTTCGTCTAAGTCTAATTCGTTTGGAAGACCTGTCTTAACTGCACAGAAACGACATGCTCTTGTACATACTGCTCCTAAAATCATAAATGTTGCAGTACGTCGTTCTCCCCAACATTCATGAATATTCGGACATTTTGCTTCTTCACATACAGTATGTAGATTCTTTTCACGCATCATTTTCTTTAATCCAGTGTAGTTCTTGTTAGTATTTAACTTTATTTTTAACCAGTCTGGTTTACGTAATATTTCTTCATTTTTAGTAGCCATATACGTGAACACCCTTCTATAATTAATTTTCATCTTCGTTCATTATAACCAAAATACGTATAAATTTAAATGCTCCTTACACTTTCTTTTCTTTTTGTATTAACTTTTGTTCAAAAATATTTCTTAAAAACTCGGGCATAATATAATTTATATTCATATCTTTCAATATCGGAAAATATCTACCAAATGTATACATATCAATTGTTCCTAGTTTATATTGCTCGTGATCCTGAACTTCAATACCTTTTACAAAGCATTGGCCAGTGGATTCTATATAGCCGATATTTTTAAATACGTATCCGCCAAAAATATCTCCCCTGAACCCGAAACCAATCGCAACTTCATCTATATAGGACTGTTCCATCGCTTTGTAAATAATTTGTTTAAGCTCCACGCCTCTTAATTCAATTGAAACTGTATTTATTGGATGAGGTAGCATTTGATGAATATCATATTCAGTTATTTTACTATCATCAATTTCTTTAACAATTAACCCTGCATTTATGATTGCGCAATCTGCTTCTGTAAACTCTAATACACTTTCACAAAGTAAATCCGTCGTATAACTCGCACTATTTAAACGGCGAGGTAAAGATATTCTCCTATTTAAAACCGGTTTATCTAATAGTGATTTCCCTTTTTCTTCATAATTATTAGGAATTTCATCCAATAAAGTTGTATCGAGTATCTGTGCTTCTTTATGAATAACTTTATTATTTTCAATCTCTAAATCTACTTGCCCAACATAGTGTCCATACTTACCTGCAGCAGCCATCAATACTCCATTTTTTTCTTCTCCACGTTCAAAATAATGATGTGTATGTGCTCCAAAAATCACATCAATTTCTGGACACTCTTCGCATAACTGTTCGTCAAAAAAGATTCCTACATGACTCATAACAATTAATACATCATAATCTTCTTTAACTTGTGAGATTTCATTTTTTAATGCAAGTAACGGTGAAGTCACTTTCCAGTCTAAAGTTTCATATATATGATTAAATGGTGCTGTTAAACCTATCAAACATACTTTAATGCCATTAACATTCTTGAGTACATGAGATGTTAAATGATTAGGTAAATTACTATTAAGATCAAACAAATTACAACATGTTACATCAAATTGAGCATCATCATACAAATGGTTGAGTGAATCATGAGAGATTGTCATGCCTTCATTATTTCCAAGTGTCACAACATCTACATTGCTATCATTTAATATTTTAACATTCTCAGTACCTTGAGATGCTTCAGTTAATGGATGGAACAAGTCTATATGGTCACCTATATCAATATATAATGAATCATGTTGAAGTTTGCTTCTTTCATCTTTAATATATTGAGATATTTTTGCATATGTATTTAAATGGCTGTGTATATCATTCGTATGAAAAATTGTAAGCTTCACAGATTCAACTCCTTATAAAATACTTTTTATAATCAAATATATACCTAAGATTAACATTGTAATTCTTAAAATTAAAACAACTGTGTCTGATTTCATTCTACTATTAATTTTTACTCCAATTTTCGCTCCAAAGTAACTTGAGATAATCAATACAATTGCGTGTACCCATAATACATTGCCTTGTATAACATGACTCACAGAACTTGATAAACTAGAGAAGAAAATCATCATCATACTTGTCCCTACTGCAACATGTGGTGGGAATTTAAATACAATAATCATGAGTGGTGTCATCAATGCGCCTCCACCGATTCCAAACAATCCAGTCGTAATACCTACAATAAATGCTGATATAACAGCTGCAATTGGTGGTATGCCATATTGATGTTTTTCTCCTGTTTTATCAATAAATGATTTTAAATATTTTTCTTGTTGAAAATATTTAATTGGTTTCACTTGATTTCGAATCATTAAAATAATAGATATAAGTATTAGAAAAATACCAAAATATAAATTAAATGAATCTAATGTGAAATATTTACTTAAATATGCACCTACTAAAGCTCCAGGAATAATTCCAATCAAGAATATTAAACCATTCTTCACATCAACTTGTTTCGTTTTTAAATAGCCTAAAGTAGCAGTCAAACCTGTTGTAATCAAAATCACAGATGATGTCCCTATTGCTCTTTGTGGCGTCATACCTGAGAGTAAATGGTGATCAATTCCAAAGTAAACAAGTGATGGAACAATAATTATTCCGCCACCTATTCCTACTAAGGCACCTATAACCGCAGAACAAACGCCAATAATAACCAACACTAAATATGCCATAATTTCCCACCTCTAAAATAATTTAAGTTGTTTAGGTGCTAACCCTTCATACTTTATATCTAATAACTTTTGGTAAGTTTTGGCATTTTGTGCTGCATGACCACCGGAATTATTATTAAATACTACATATATATCTTTTGCTTTATGGTTTAAGATCTTAACTTTATCTGATAATTCTTTTAGTTCCGCTTCATTATAATCATATAAATATCTTACATCACGCCACTCTTGATCAGTCATGTCTTTTTTAGTCCATCCATTAACATTTCTTCCATGATATCGAACAAAAGCTACATCATGTGTAATACGATTAATAAATGGAATAGAACCTTCTCCACTTTGTGGCTCATCACAAACACTATGAATAAATTTCATCTCAGTTAAAAATTCTAAAGTGTATTCTTTTACATCATCTTTAAACCAAGTGCGATTTCGAAATTCAATACATACATCAAAATCTTTTAATTGCTCCCGAACATACCGTAAGTAATTAATATTTTGAGGTTGTAAATCAAACCAAGGTGGGAACTGAACAAGAATCATCGCTAATTTACCAGATGCTTTTAAGGGCGCCATAGAATCTTTAAATAAGTTAAACAACTCTACCTTACCTGAAGCAAAATCAGTAATTTCAGCATGACCAGTTAAAGCCTGATGTATTTTAACAACAAATTTGAAATTATTCGGTGTTTCACGAATCCACTTCTCAATATTTCTTTGTGGCTGAATCGCGTAATAAGTCGCATCCAATTCCACAGTTGGAAAATGAGCAGCATATGCCTTTAATTTATCTTTTTTATTAGAAAGGTCCTCATATAAACTATCATGATCTCCCCATCCAGTTAGGCCAATTTTTATCATATATTATCACCACATTTATCATACCATATCGAGTATTTATAGTTCATTTTGTTTGATTAAAATCATAAATTTCTCTGTATAATAAAAAGCAGGAAGAGACAATTAATTTATCTCTTCCTGCTTAAACTATTCCAAAATATCATTTACTTAACTGTATATTTCTATCACAATAATTCATAACTTCTTCATCATGTGTAACAATTATTATCGTAGATTTTCCTTTGAATTCTAGTAATAATTTCAAGATAATATGTTTATTAACTTCATCTAATGCACCAGTTGGTTCATCTGCAAATATAACAAGAGGTTCTTTTAATAATAATCTTGCAATCGCTACCCTTTGTTGCTCTCCACCACTCAAAGTATAAACTTTTGTATCTAGTGACTTATCTAAACCAACTTTATTTAAAGCTTCTAACTTTAACTCTTTCTTCTTTGCTTTACTCAGTTTCTTATAACTTAATACAATCTCTAAATTGTAATTGATCGTTTCATGAGAAATGAGAGCATAATTTTGAAATAAATATCCAATTTCATTTCTATATATTAACACTTTATCTTTTTGTTTCATATTAGCTATATTACGTTTGTTAATTTCAATTTTACCTTTATCAAACTTTTCAAGTCCACACATACAAGCTAATAAAGTTGATTTACCAGAACCACTTTTCCCAGTTATAGCAATCATTTCACCTTTGTTAACAGATAAATTAAACTCCGTAAATAAATATTCACCATTAAACTGCTTATTTAAATTTTTCACTTGAATCATTGTTTAATTCTCTTTTCATATTCTGCTTTACTAATATAATCAATAAAGAATACCCATTTACCTTTGTGATCAATTTTGACATATTTTTCAGAAGGATTAAATCCTTTAAAATCTAATAAATAACTATTCTTTTTACCATTTTCATCAAACGATTCGATATCTTTATAATCTTGGATTTCTTCAATTTCTTTAGTACTTAATTTATCAGGATATTCACTATTAGGCACTTTAGCATAACTCCACTGTCTTTTAACTAAAGGATTAAATCTATCTATTTTCTCTTCAGTATATTTTAAAATAAATAAAGCTATGCAAATCACAACTATAATAGAAAAAATAATAATAAATATTCGCCTCACTACTGACTCTCACCTCGTCGTGCATTTTTTAATAAGTAATACTCATAACGTCGAATCACAAAAATCAAAGATAATATTTCAAATAATATAACTGAACAAATCACCGGAAATGAAAGTGATAAGACATCAAAATATTTAACAATTAACAAAGATATCAATGAAGAAACAATACTTATCATCATAAAGTGATAATGCTTTTTCACAAAAGAATATCCATGAATTGTCTTAACAAATATTTTTTTCTTTTCAGAATCGCAATATAAACATACATTAAAAATATAAACACTAAAAAGAACAACGCTCCCAAAAATGGCCGTTATCAAGGATATTCCTAAATTTAATTTTAGTTGTTGAATATCATCTATGACTTTACTATAAATGTTCGTTAAACCTTGAATTTCATCGTCTAGTTTATATTTTTCTATTTTATTTTGTATAAAATCATAGTCTTTAAACAATAAACTTCCATTAGATGCAGCTGTCGAATAAAAAGAAAATGGATTTAATTCTTTAGGCATAATTACAATGACCGGATTATATGAAATAGCATTTTTTAGTTCAAACATACTACTATAATTGAATAATTCGAAATGGTTATCAGTTTTCAAGACCTCTACATTTAAATATTTTTCTTTATTAGTAATACTTCTTTCATCATTAAGCTGGTTGATATATTCATTCATTTCTTTTTTTAATTGAAAAATATTCTTCTTGTTATATGCCTTTTCAGGTAATAAAATAGTCAATCTCGAAAAGTCTATTTGTTTTTCACCCTTTACTTTAATTCCATTTCTCTTTACATAAGTCTTATTTACAAAAATAGCATTTTCTAAATCATATCTCTCGCCTTTATTTTTCCAATCATAATAATTGTTATAAGATAATAGCCATTTATCTTCGGGAATTTTGTTTATTAAAGTTAAGATTCTTTTTTCAACGTTGTCATTTTTTTCTTTATCTGTACCATTTTCATTAGTTGATATTTCGGTCATAAATAAATCCTTATTTTTAATCCAATATTTTTCACTTACTAAATTGTCTTTTAATTCATTATAGTTAAACATCGAACTATTAATAACATTTAATAAGGTTAACATTACCAAAATTTTAATTGCACCTGGTAAGTATTTAAGAATATTTCCAATCCCATCATACTTAATATATTTCGTTATTTTAAACGACTCTTTGTATACGATGATAAAAGATATAGACATCATTATAAATAGGATGGTTAAAAACATTAATGCGAAAACCAAAAATGATAATTGAACATATATGAACTGTGCTAATTTATTATATATTAAGAGACCTATTGTCATAATCATATTAATTACAAAGAAATATTTAAGAAAAATGATAAAAAATTCTTTTGATTTAATTCGAAAAATTTTCTGTGTAGTAAACCCGTGTAACCTTTTTATAGACATATCTTTAATTGAGGTTACATTATGATACAAAATAGCAATAAATAAAATGATCATCAACATTCCAATTGATGGAATCAATTTATATACATTTAAGTAGTCTACAAGGACAAAGAAAACAGGTTGATTAAAATATACCGCAGTAAGTCCATTATCTTCTAATTCTTTATAGAACGTTTGAGGTAAAGGTTCATCAGTAAAAAAGAATGTACCAACGAGTTTTAACTGATTTACCTTTACATCATTTGGTTCTAATAATTTGTATTTCTTACCGTAAGTAAATGGACGCTCTGAAAAGCTGTGCTTATCATTTTTATATTGCACTAAAAATTTTGATTTCCCATTATCTTCATAATTCTTATTCTCTCTTATAATGTTAGTATTATACTTATTTGATAGTTTAACAATTACTTTATTTCCTTCTTTTTTACTCAGCTTTTTATCCAAATTAGTTATTATAAATCCTTCTTCATAACCAGGAATGCCTATTTCATCGTAATATTTATAAAAATTCAAAAACAAAAATGTCGAAGTAAGGAATGTAAAAAATATAGTTATTCTTGTTATATTTTTCATTCTTACACTTCCCTTATGTGATTTAAGCTAGCTTAATTATAATATAAATAATTCATAATATTCTGTCAATTATAAATTATACATTTTTTACCACCACAAAACCCTTGCTATTTTTTGTTGATAGCAAGGGTTTTGTGTTATATTTAAATTAGTTAGATACCTTACATAAACTTATTAAATGATGGCCGTCATTGGGTAATGTTTATGTCTAAGGTATTTTTTTCGTTTTTATCTTTCATTTTTACATCTCCTATTTCAATTTCAATACTTGTCCAATTTGTATCACATCTGATGTTAAGCCGTTTAATTTTTTTAATGTTGCGACTGTTACGCCTGTTTTTTGACTGATTCCCCACAACGTATCTCCTGCTACGACTGTATATGTTGATGGATTACTTCCAATTGCTGCCCCGTGTATTGCTTCTGCTAATGATTTTGTATATGCGCTTAAATTATTCTTAATTGCATTCATATCTTTTGTTGACGTGATGAATCCTAATTCTACAAGTCTATAGTTGATATATTCTGCTTTTGCAACATTACAATTTAATAGGTCACTTCTTTCAGTAATGCCTCGAATTGTGCCGACATGTTTTTGAATTGCTGCTTGTATTGCTTTATCAATGTTATCTGGTGCTAATTCGCTTGGAATAATGACATGTCCTCCAGTTGCTGATGCTGACGCTGCGTCTAAATGAAATTCCACTACTATTTCATAACCTTGTGATTTAACCCAATACAGCCCATAATCTGTCTTGTTTCCTACTTGTTGTCCATATGCTGTATCTTGATACATGTCTTGGTTTTTACCATATACAGCAACATCATTTCCTGCTTGGCTTAAATAATTAGCTACTCTATCCACAATATTTGCTCTAATAAAATCTCTTTCATTTGTACCATTTCCTACTGCTCCTGGATCATTATATCCATGCCCTGCTACGATCATAATTTTTCTACTCATTTGAACTGCTCCTTTATTTTTAGATTGATCTAATTTTTGATTTAATTTTGTAATATCATATTTTTCTATTGGCATACCACTGCAAACTCTTGTGATTTCATTTGCAATGTTTTCTCCTTTTTTGCGTAGTTGAATATGCAAATGTTCACTCATTGGATTATCAGCATAATTTGAATTACCTTGTAAGCCAATAATATCTCCTTGAATGACTTTATCTCCTTTTGAAAATTTCAAAGAATCTCTTTCCATATGCCCATATATCCAATCATTACCATTGCTATCTCTAATCTCCATTGTTCCACCAAAGTTTCCAAACGGTTCACTGAGAATTACTGTTCCGCTTGCAACTGCAGGAATATTATCTGTCTTATTATTAAATACGTCGAAAGCTCTATGATACCCGCTACAATAAGCATCATAATTGATACCGTCTTCTGTGTAGTTTCTATATCCATATTGCTTTGGATAGTTATCGTACGTTCTTGGATCTGAAGATATTTCCCATCCTTTTTTAGTTAAATAATTTATCGCTGTTAACATTCAATCATCCTCTCAATTTTTATTTCTTACCTGATTGCTTTAAAATCTTTTCCTGTTCCCTAGAGTGATTCGTTAAAATGAATGTATTTTTCCAAATTCCATATAGTACAAATACAATTGGAATACCTGTATTTAATACATTCATCCATGCATTTAACTTTTGAGGATTCAGCCATTCGACTTGAATACCAGAAGCATTTAAAGCTAAGTACAATGCTCCAATAAAACCACCTATCATTGCGATGAACTGTTTAACTTTATCCGGATCAATTTGGATTCCGTTCTCATCTTCTGAATAATTCAAATTAACTTTATCTGTTTTGAAATTCATTTTAACCATGTTTATCACCTCCTTGGTTACACTATAGTATAACTTTTGGTTGACGTCAATAACTTTAGGTTATATTTTTTATTATTTCATTGAAAAAATATAACCAAGAGTTATAATATAAGTATAAATCATATAAGGAGCGGGAAACTTATGGTGTCTGAAAATAAACTCTCTGAACAAATTAGTTTATTAAGAACAAGGAATGGATGGACGCAACAACAATTAGCAGATGAATTACAAGTTTCAAAGCAATCCATTTCATATTGGGAAACAGGTCGTAAAGCACCAAAGATGAAAAAAATAGAAGAAATGGCTAAATTGTTTAATGTAAGTGTGAGTTATATTTTAGATGGGGAAGCTAAAGGGACATATAATTCAACTGCCGAAACAATTGCAGCACATCTAGATGGAGAATTAACTGAAGAAGAATTAAAAAAAGTATTAGAATATGTTGATTTCATAAAACAAAGAAATAAATAAAACATATTTTATACAAAACTTATGGTGGGGATAATTTGAATAGATACGAAAAAACACTTATCAATAATGAACACATCGTCATAAAAGAAACAAATAACCTTCCACATCAATTGAAAGGTTTATATGTAGATGGATTAATTTTATTGAAAGATGATTTATCTAACAAAGAAAAGTTAGAAGTTCTAGGAGAAGAATTGGCCCATCATGATATAACGTATGGCGATATACTTGATACAAATGAATTATGGAAATGGAAATTCGAACATAAAGCAAGAAGATTAGGATTCGAAAAAATCATACCTTTAAAAAGTATAGTCCAAGCATATCAATCAGGTGTTCAAAACAAATTTGAGTTAAGCAATTATTTAGATGTATCGGAAGGATATATTGATGAAGCTTTAGAACATTATAAACAAAAATATGGTTTAAGTACTTGGTATGATCATTATTTAATTAAATTTAATCCACTTCAAGTATTTGAATATAGAGAAATAAATTAACAATAGAGGATGGGACAATAATTTAAAAAGCGCAGAAATTCAATTTCAACATTGAATTTCTGCGCTTTTTCTATAAAGGTTATTCACACTTCTACTGACTTGTGTGAATATGAGTGTCCTTGCTTACACTTCTTCCGACTTGTGTGAACATGACTATCCTTGATTACACTTCTTCCGACTTGTGTGAACATGACTATCCTTGCTTACACTTCTTTCAACTTGTGTGAATATAGCTACCCTTGCTTACATTTCTACTGACTTATGTGAATATGACTATCCTTGATTACACTTCTACTGACTTGTGTGAATATAGCTATCCTTGCTCACACTTCTTCCGACTTGTGTGAATATAAGCGTGCTATGACTAAGTAGATGACTGGATGGGACGACGAAATCTTTTTGAAAATTAGATTTCTGTCCTACTCCCTATTAACTACCACTCTGCTATACTTCCATCTTTATGTCTCCATATAGGATTATGCCAGTCATGACCTTGCTTAGCCATTTCTCTAACATGTTCTTCATCTATTTCGACACCTAGTCCTGGATTTTTAGGGATATCCACATACCCATCTTTAAATTCAAACACTTCTTTATTTTTAATATAATCTAAAATATCACTATCTTTATTGTAATGAATTCCAAGACTTTGTTCTTGAATAAAAGCATTATGGCATGTTGCATCTACTTGTAAACAAGATGCTAATGCTATCGGACCTAGTGGACAGTGTGGTGCTGCTCCTACGTCATATGCTTCAGCCATAGAAATAATTTTTTTACATTCAGTAATACCACCTGCATGAGATAAATCAGGTTGTATAATATCTACATAGCCACTTTCTAATATTGGCTTAAAGTCCCATCTTGAAAAAAGTCTCTCTCCTAATGCTATTGGAATTGTTGTAGTTTGACTAATTTCTCTTACTGCTTCTATATTTTCACTTAAAACTGGTTCTTCAATAAACATTGGCTTGAATTGTTCCAATTCTTTAGCTAATACTTTAGCCATTGGTCTATGAACTCTCCCATGAAAATCAATACCGATTCCTAATTGATTACCAACCGCTTCTCTAATGCTAGCTACACGTTCTATTACACTATCTATTTTTTCATAACTATCTACATATTGTAATTCTTCTGTTGCATTCATTTTAATTGCTTCAAAACCATTATCATGTGCTTTTTTTGCTGCCATAGATGTATCTTGAGGTCTATCTCCGCCAATCCAAGAATAAACTTTCATAGATTCTCTACACGCACCACCTAGTAGTTCGTGTACAGGTGCATTATGATATTTACCTTTAATATCCCATAGTGCTTGATCAATTCCAGAGATTGCACTCATTAATATGGGACCACCTCTATAAAAGCTACTTCTATACATCATATTCCAATGATTTTCTATATTTAATGGATTCTTGCCTATTAATTGTTGCATAAATTCATCTACTGCTGCCCCAACAGTACTCGCTTTACCTTCAATTACAGGTTCTCCCCATCCAACAATGCCTTCATCAGTCGTGATTTTTAAAAACAACCAACGAGGTGGTACTTGAAACAATTCATAATCAATTATTTTCATATTATGCACGTCCTTTTTCAGAATTTACTTTGTTATAAAATGATTGCGCAGTTTTTTCTAAATCATCATAATATCCATCGGTAATTTCGACTTTAGTATTTACTAAAGCACTTCCTAGCCCAACACCAACTGCACCGGCTTTAATAAAATCTTCAACATTATTTAAATCTACCCCACCTGTTGGTAAAAGTGGAATATGTGGTAATGGACCTTGTAAATCTTTAATATATTCTGGACCCATCGTAGTAGTTGGGAATACTTTAATGATATCTCCACCATATTCATACGCTTCTAATATTTCAGTAGGTGTTAATGCTCCTGGAATACTAACTGCACCATATTTCTTGCTCATTCTAATTGTATCTTTATTAACTGTTGGAGATAAGATGAATGTAGCACCACTTAATATCGCTAATCTTGCAGATTCAGCATCTAATACTGTACCTGCTCCAACGACTACTTTTCCTTTCATTTCATTAGCTATTAACTCTATTGATTCTAGAGCTTTAGGCGAATTCATTGTAACTTCTATTGCCCTAACTCCCGCTTTATATAACGTTTTAACAATAGGTAAAATATTATTTGGATCTGCATTTCTTAAAATTGCAATGAGCTTAGTTTCTTTTATAATTTTTAAAGTATCCATTATAATTACTCCTTATCTGATTACATCATCAGTAATCTTTGTATTTTTCATTTTTTCGATTTCTTCTTTACTTGGCAATCCTTCAACATCACCTTTAACAGTAGTCACAAGTGCTCCTGCATTACATGCTTGTTCGACAGCCTCATGAATAGACAATCCATCAATATAACCCGCTATAAATCCAGCTGCAAATCCATCACCTGCACCAACCGGATCAACAACTTCAATCTTTTTTGAAGCTGTTGCATATCCAGCATAATTTTCATTATGATAATATGCACCTTTGCTCCCTAGTTTCACTACAACAGTAGATGCACCATGTTCTATAATATTCTGAGCAATCTTTTCTTCAGACTTCTCATTAAACAAAAATTCACCTTCGCTAATTCCAGGTAACACAATATCACTTAATGAAATCATTTTTAATAGGGTTTCTCGAGCTTCATCTTCACTCCATAATTTAAGCCTCAAATTAGGATCAAATATAATTTTCAAGTTTAGTTGTTTTGCTATAGATATTAAATGGAATGTTGTCTCTTTACAGCTTTCACTTAGTGCTGGTGTAATACCAGTAACATATAAATATTTAAACTTTGCTATATAATCTTTATCTATATTTGAATTTGTCATGAGACTTGCAGCAGAACCTTTTCTATAATAATGTACACGTGTTTGATCTTGACGTACTTTTTCTTTAAGAAAAATACCAGTAGGTGCATCTTCTATTAATTGAACTGCATCAACATTAATGCCTTCACCTCTTACAAATGAAAGTATTTTATGTCCTAGTTCGTCATTTCCAAGTTGACTAATCCATCCTGTTTTTATATCTAACTTTTCTAAGCCAATGAGCGTATTTGTCTCAGCTCCTGCTATATGACTTGTAAAGCTGTGTGCATAACGCATAGGACCAACTTCATTCGGAGAAAAAACTACCATCGTTTCACCAATAGATAAAACATCCATTATTTCCTCACTCCTTTAACTTAATAACCTTCTGCATTATATAATCTAGCTGACAATCCACCATCTATAACTAAGTGTTCACCTGTCATCATTTCCGAATCATCAGAAGCTAAATATTGTGCTAATTTGCCGATATCTTCTGGCTCATTTATTCTTGGAGTAGCATGTAAATCTAACACACCTTTTCTTACTTCATCTTCATTGTCCATTGAATCAAACCAATTTTTTAAATGTGAAGTATTTGTAAAACCAGGACAAATGGCATTAACTCGTATATTATATTTACCTAAACTTAGTGCCATACCTCGTGTCATGCCATTTACGCCACCTTTCGCAGCTGCATACATATCAGTATCTGGTAAAGTTGCAATCGAATGATTAGAAGAGATGTTGATAATTGAACCTCCTCCTTGCTTTTTCATTTCTGGAATAACGTATTTTGTACAAAGAAACGTACCTCTCAAATCAATATTAATAATGGAATCCCAATCTTCTACAGTAGCTTCTTCTATTGATTTAAACACCGTAATTCCGGCATTATTTACGAGTGTATTAATCTGTCCATATTGTTTAACTGTTTCTTTAACCATATTTATAATACTTTCTTCTTTTGAAACATCTGTTTCAATGAAATAAGCTTCTCCACCGCTCTGTTTGATTTCTTCAGCTGTTTCTTTCCCAAAATCTGAATCTATAGTCGCTACTACTACTTTCGCACCTTTGCTCCCTAATTGTTTAGCGATTCCTTTTCCGATTCCTTTTCCAGAACCTGTGACAATTGCAACTTGTTCATTTAAATTACTCATAATGACTCCTCCTTGAATTTATTTATTTGGTCTTGGTAAAGAGAATATATCTTCAACGATTAAAGATGCTGCACCAATAGTGTATAAATCATCTCCTAAACCTGAAGTAATGATTGGTGTATGTTTAGCTTCTTCACCCATTACTTTTAATTGAATCACTTCTTTTATAATAGGTATTAATGCATCACTTATTTTAGTTAAACTACCACCAAGAACTATAAATCTTGGTCCAAATAAGTTAATTAAAATAGTGAATCCTAACCCGAGATTTCTTGCAACTTCGTGCGTAATATTTATGCAAAATTCATCCCCTTTATTTACTGCAATATAAAAATCATCGATGGTTAAGTCTTCAATGTTATCCTTTTGATTTAAAATACTGCTTTTCTCACCTATTTTTAATTTGCGTTTTACTTTTTTTAAAATAGCTGTTTCAGAAGTTAAAGTTTCTAAACATCCATAATTTCCACATGAACACAAAGGACCATCAGGATCTATCGTTATATGACCAACCTGCCCTGTAACATGATGACTCCCTTTAAAAATAGAACCATTGTTGATAATGCTTGCACCAACTCCATAGTCAACAATTACTGAAATGAAATTACTTTCATCTTTACCTTGTCCAAACCACATTTCTGCTAGTGCTGCGCTATTACAGTCATTATCAATTAAGACTTTTAGTTGTGTAATCTTTTCTAATATTGATTTAATCTGTACATTTTTCCAACCTAAATTAGGAGCAAATATATTTTCACCTTTTTCAGTATCAACGAGTCCATGCATGCCTACACCGATACCAAGTACTTCAATTTGATTTGCTTTATATCTTTCAGTAATTAAATTAATTTGATTTCCTAAATACTCAATCATCTCATTTGGATTTTTATGTACATCCATTTCAATTGCTATCTCATTCAATATCTCTGCCTTTAAATTGCTAACAATAACCTTAGTAGAATATGCACCTATTTCTAAACCAATTATGACTTTCTTCTCTTTATTAATATCTAGAGGAATAGGTTGTCTTCCTCTTACTTTTACTTCAGAGGATTTTTCTTCAATCCATTGCTCTTCAATTAATATTGAAACAATTTCTGAAACTGATGGCCGAGATAAGTCAATTCTATTGGCAACCTCGACTCTAGATATAGGTCCATGCTTTTGAATAGTTCTTAATACAAGTTGTTTATTATAATCTTTCATCAAATTCACATTTATCCTTGATGATTGCTTCATAACAGTCCTCCTCACCTTAATTAAGTAATGTGCAATAACTATATAATTGATTTATTTTGAAATAAAACTTGATTTTATAATTGAAAAGGCTTACATTTATAATTAAATCAGATTATTTAGATAATTACAACCTTTTAGTTATTTATAATAATTAAATCTGGTTTTGAAATAAATTATTCCTCGAATAGTTTTAGTTATTCGAAGTTCTTATTCAAAATATTTGGAGGTAATAGGATGGAAGCAAGCAATTATCGAACAAAGTTAATATTCTTTCTTGGTGCATTAGGTGGTTTGCTTTATGGATATGACACTGGCGTTATTTCTGGCGCTTTACTATTTATAAAAAATGATATTCCACTAACAAACTTTACCGAAGGACTTGTTGTAAGTTCCATGTTAGTTGGTGCAATATTCGGTTCGGGCGCAAGTGGACCTTTATCAGACAAACTCGGGAGAAGAAAGCTAGTATTTATAATAGCTATCGTATTTATACTTGGTGCTTTAATACTTTCATTTGCACAATCAATGGTCATACTTGTTATCGGTAGATTCATCATTGGTTTAGCAGTCGGAGGCTCTACAGCAATCGTACCAGTGTACCTTTCAGAAATGGCACCAACAGATACAAGAGGATCACTCAGCTCGTTAAATCAACTTATGATTACAATAGGGATTCTAGCATCATATTTAGTAAACTATGCTTTCGCTGATGCTGAGGCATGGAGATGGATGGTAGGTTTAGCTGTTGTACCATCTATTATTCTTATGGCTGGTGTTTACTTTATGCCAGAAAGTCCAAGATGGTTACTTGAGCATAGAAGTGAAAAAGCAGCTAGAAAAGTTATGGCTATAACACGACAACAATCTGAAATCGATAAAGAAATAGATGAAATGAAAGAAATTATTCATATATCAGAAAGCACATGGACAGTATTGAAATCTGTGTGGTTAAGACCTGTACTACTCATTGGCTGTATATTTGCTTTATTACAACAAATAATCGGTATCAATGCTATCATTTATTACGCTCCTACTATCTTTAGTCAAGCAGGTTTAGGAGATGCAACTGCAATTTTAGGTACAGTAGGAATTGGTTCTGTTAATGTGATAGTTACCATTTTTGCGATTATGATTATGGATAAAATTGATCGTAAAAAACTACTCATTACAGGGAATATCGGTATGGTTAGTTCATTACTTATAATGGCAACACTAGTATGGACAATCGGTCTAGACTCTACAGTCGGTGCTTGGATAATCGTAGCATGCTTAACAATGTTTATTATTTTCTTCGCATTCACATGGGGACCTATTTTATGGATTGTTCTACCAGAATTATTCCCTATGAGAGCACGAGGTGCAGCAACAGGAATTGCAACATTATCATTATCAATTGGTAGTTTATTAGTCGCTCAATTATTCCCGATACTCACGTCAGTAATGGGTATTGAACAAGTATTCTTGATTTTCGCAGCAATCGGAATATTAGCAATGATATTCGTTATAAAATATATTCCTGAAACAAGAGGACGTAGTTTAGAAGAAATTGAAGTAGATTTAAGAAACAGAACATCTTCAGCAACATTATCTGAAATAGATTAAAAATAAAACACCCAATCCGTAGTATTTCTTTCGGATTGGGTGTTATTTATTTTAATAAAATTGTATTACTGTAGTCGTTAATGATTAACCAATTGAACCTTCCATTTCAAATTTGATTAGGCGGTTCATTTCTACAGCGTATTCCATTGGTAATTCTTTTGTAAATGGTTCAATGAAGCCCATTACGATCATTTCAGTAGCTTCTTCTTCTGAAATACCACGGCTCATTAAGTAGAATAATTGTTCTTCAGATACTTTAGAAACTTTCGCTTCGTGTTCCAATGAAATGTTATCATTCATAATTTCATTATAAGGAATTGTATCTGAAGTAGATTCATTATCCATAATTAATGTATCACATTCAATGTTTGAACGAGCACCTGTAGCTTTACGGCCAAAGTGTACTTGTCCACGGTAAACAACTTTACCGCCATTTTTAGAAATTGATTTTGATACAATTGTTGATGAAGTGTTTGGCGCTTTATGAATCATTTTAGCACCAGCATCTTGTACTTGTCCTTTACCTGCAAGTGCGATAGATAAAGTCATACCTCTAGCGCCTTCTTCAAGTAAGAAACAAGATGGATATTTCATCGTTAATTTAGAACCTAAGTTACCATCGATCCATTCCATCGTACCATTCTCATAAACAAATGTACGTTTTGTAACTAAGTTATAAACATTATTTGCCCAGTTTTGAATAGTTGTATAACGACAGTATGCATCTTTTTTAACAATAATTTCAACTACAGCTGAGTGTAGTGAATTTGTTGAGTAAACAGGTGCTGTACAACCTTCAACATAGTGTACTGAAGAACCTTCGTCAGCAATGATTAATGTTCTTTCAAATTGACCCATATTTTCAGAGTTAATTCTGAAGTACGCTTGAAGTGGTGTTTCAAGTTTTACACCTTTTGGTACATAAATGAATGATCCACCTGACCATACTGCTGAGTTCAATGCTGAGAATTTATTATCAGCAGCTGGAATTACAGTTGCGAAATATTCTTTAAATAAATCTTCATTTTCACGTAATGCTGAATCAGTGTCTTTGAAGATAATTCCTTGATCTTCTAAGTCTTGTTCCATATTATGGTAAACAACTTCTGATTCATATTGTGCTGATACACCCGCAAGATATTTTTGTTCTGCTTCAGGAATACCTAATTTATCGAAAGTATTTTTAATTTCTTCTGGAACTTCATCCCATGAACGTTCTGAACGTTCTGAAGGTTTTACATAATATGTGATTTCATCAAAGTTTAATTCTGTTAAATCCCCACCCCACATTGGCATAGGCATTTTGTAAAATTGTTTTAATGATTTCAAACGAAAATCAAGCATCCATTGTGGCTCGTCTTTCATTTCAGATATTTTTTTAACTATTTCTTCTGTTAAACCTCTACCTGAACGGAAAATAGAAACATCTTCATCATGGAAGCCATATTTATAATCTCCAACTTCTGGTGATTTTTTAGCCATTTTCTTCACTCCTCTATTATAATAGCGTTCGCCCATTGTTCAAAAGTTACGCGTTATCTTGCTCTTTTGTTCCTTTTTCAAATGCTTTCCAAGCTAATGTTGCGCATTTAATACGTGCTGGGAACTTAGACACTCCTGATAGAGCTTCAATGTCGCCCATTTCTTCATTGATATCGTAAGATTCTCCAAGCATCATATTTGAAAATTCTTTGCTCATTGCTAAAGCTTCTTCGATTGAATGACCTTTTACTGCTTCAGTCATCATTGATGCACTAGACATTGAAATAGAGCAACCTTCACCTTCAAACTTAGCATCTTTAATAACATTATCTTCAACATCTAATGTTAAGCGGATGCGGTCACCACAAGTAGGGTTGTTCATATCTATTGTTAAAGATCCATCTTCAAGAACACCTTTATTACGAGGGTTCTTGTAATGATCCATAATGACAGAACGGTATAGTTGATCTAAGTTATTAAAATTCATAAGAGAAAAACTCCTTCGCTCCATTAAGTGCCTGAATTAACTGGTCAACATCTTCAGTAGTATTATAAATATAGAAGCTTGCTCGTGCTGTTGAAGATTGGTTTAACCATTTCATTAATGGTTGCGCACAATGATGCCCCGCTCTTACAGCGACACCTTCAGAATCTAGTGCAGTCGCTAAATCATGTGGATGTACACCTTCTACATTAAATGTTATTAGCCCTGCTCTTTTGTCAGGGGCTGGTCCATAAATATCTAATCCATCGATTTTAGACATTTCATTGTATGCATAACTAACTAAATCATACTCATGCTGATGAATGTTATCCATTCCGATAGAATCAATATATCTTATAGCTTCAGCTAAGGCAATTGCTTCAGCAATAAGAGGTGTTCCTGCTTCAAATTTAGTTGGTAAGTCTGTCCATGTTGCATCTTCTAATCCAACAAAGTCAATCATATCTCCACCAAATTCAATAGGTTCCATCTTATCTAATAAATTACGCTTACCATATAAGACACCTATTCCAGTAGGACCTAACATTTTATGTCCACTAAAGCTAAAGAAGTCCACATCTAAATCTTGAACATCAACATTCATATGTGGTGCTGACTGTGCACCATCAACTGCTATAACAGCATTATGATTATGCGCAACTTCAGCAATATACTTCACATCATTTATCGTTCCTAATACATTTGATACATGAGTTACTGCAACAATTTTAGTATTATCATTTATCGTGTTATCGATGGCTTCTTTTTCAAGTTCGCCACTTTCTGACATCGGAATAAATTTAAGCTTTGCACCAGTTCTTTTAGCCAATTGTTGCCAAGGTACGATATTAGCATGATGTTCCATTTGTGTAACAACAATTTCATCACCTTCTGAAACATTTGCGTCACCATAACTATGTGCAACTAAATTGATTGCTGTTGTTGTACCTCTTGTAAAAACAACTTCTTCAAAATACTGTGCGTTTATAAATCTTCTAACTGTTTCACGCGCTTTTTCGTAAGCATCTGTTGCAAGCGTACCAAGTGTATGCACACCACGATGAACATTTGAATTATAGCGATTGTAATAATCTACTATACTATTCGTTACTTGCGTAGGTGTTTGACTTGTGGCTGATGAATCTAAGTACACGAGTCTACTACCGTTAACTTGTTGCTCTAATATTGGAAAATCTTTTATAATTTTTTCTACATTAAATGTTGATTCGGCCACATTATCAGACCTTTCTGTGCCTTTATTTATATTTGTGTTGTTACTTTAAGTTCGATAACATCACGTAATTGACGTTTTACGTCTTCAATTGGCAATGCAGATACAACTGGGTCTAGGAAACCGTGAATAACTAAGCGCTCTGCTTCTTCACGAGAAATACCTCTACTCATCAAGTAGTATAATTGGGTTGGATCTACTCTACCTACTGAAGCTGCATGTCCTGCTGTTACATCATCTTCATCAATAAGTAAAATTGGGTTTGCATCTCCACGTGCTTTTTCAGATAACATAAGAACACGAGATTCTTGTTGTGCATCTGCTTTAGTACCACCATGTTTAATGTAACCAACACCATTGAAGATAGATGAAGAACTATCTTTCATAACGCCGTGTTTCAAGATATGTCCGATTGATTCTTTACCATATTGAATGATTTGTGTTGTAAAGTTTTGTTTTTGTTCTCCACGACCTACTACTACTGTTTTTAGGTTACAGTTTGAACGGTCACCCATTAAATAAGTAGTGTTGTCATTGATTGTACTACCATCATTCATTAAGCCTAATGCCCAATCAATTGTTGCATCAGCATCAGCTGTGCCACGACGAATAATATGTCCAGTAAAATCTTTATCCATGAAATCAACTGTACCATAAGTGATATTTGAGTTAGCTCCAGCTATAACTTCAGAAACAATATTTAACTGACCTTTATTTGAAGATACAGTAGATAAATAGTTCTCAACGTAAGTTATTTCAGCACTTTCTTCAGTTACGATAATCGCATGGTTGAAGAAGCTCGCATCGCTATCATCATGAAGTACTACATATTGTACAGGATCTTTAACGACAACATTTTTTGGTACGTATACGAAGACACCACCATTTACTAATGCTGCGTGAAGTGCAGTTAATCTATGCTCATCTACTTTAACAGCATCTGTCATGAAGTATTTTTGCACTAAATCACTGTTTTCAATTAAAGCTGTTTTTAAGTCTTTAATTACAACACCTTGTTCAATTAATTTTTCGTCTACTTTAGTAAAAGCAGGCGTATTATTATGTTGAACAATTAAGTTTGTTGCATTTTCAGTATCGATAATTTTTTGTACTGATTCAGGTAAACTTTCAATTGAATCGAATGTATCACTTTCAACTACATGAGTGTTAAAAGTATCAAAATTCCATCTATCAATTTTAGTTTTGTCTGGTTTAGGCATTTCTAATTTATCTAAATTTTGAAAACTTTCTTTTCTTAAATCAGTCATCCATTGTGGTTCGTTCTGAGATGCTGAATAATTAACGATGTCTTCAATGTTAATATTTAACTTTGTTTCAGTTGCCATTTATACTCCTCCTACTTGACTATAATTCTTATATATTATTCAGCGTTGATTGTTTCGTCTTCAATATTAAGTTCGTCTTTAATCCACTCGTAACCTTCTTCTTCAAGACGTCTCGCTAATTCTTCGCCACCTGATTTTACAACGCGACCTTGCATCATAACGTGTACGAAGTCTGGTGTAATATAATTTAATAGTCTTTGATAGTGAGTAATAATTAAGCAACCAAAGTCTTCACCGCGCATTTTGTTGATACCTTTTGATACAACTTTTAAAGCGTCAATATCTAAACCTGAGTCAATTTCATCTAAGATAGCAAACTTAGGTTCTAACATCATTAATTGAAGAATTTCATTACGTTTCTTCTCACCGCCAGAGAAACCTTCGTTAAGGTATCTTTGAGCCATGTCTTGATCCATTTCTAATAGATCCATTTCTTTATCTAATTTCTTAATGAATTGCATTAAGTTAATTTCGTCGCCTTCTTCACGTTTAGCATTTATAGCAGAACGTAAGAAATCAGCATTTGTTACACCAGAAATTTCTGATGGATATTGCATAGCTAGGAATAAACCAGCTTGAGCACGTTCATCAACTTCCATTTCTAATACATTTTCACCATCTAAAAGGATTTCACCTTTAGTTACTTCATATTTAGGGTGTCCCATAATAGCAGAAGATAAAGTTGATTTACCAGTACCATTTGGTCCCATTATTGCGTGAATTTCACCTTGTTGTATTGTTAAATCTACACCTTTAAGAATTTCCTTGCCTTCGATTTCTACGTGTAAATCTTTGATTTCTAATTTTGATGCCATATTATTTTTTCCCTCCAGAGAATTTATTCACATTTAAAAAAGATAACCCTACATTATCTTTTCTAGTTTATAATAATTTTAATCTAACGTCAAAGTTTGTTATGATTCTTTACCCTTCACATTATAACGTAGTTACTAAGTCAATTAAACACTTTCGCTCAATTTATATAGAAGAAACGCTTCATAAATAACATTTTTCTGAAAAGTCTTTCAAATGATAATCATTTCAATCTATTCTCATTTTATGTAAAATCTATTTGAATGGCTTAAGAAGGCTATTTAGGAAAATGTATATTATAATGATGTTAAATAAAATTTAAAATACGGAAAGGAAGTCCAAATGAAACGCTATGAACAATTTGCATTTGTAATAAGTGCGATATGTGCTTTTATATTATTATTAAATTTAGTAGGCGTCATAAATATAAGTAGTTTATACAACACACTTTTAACCGCATTGACAATTGCTAGTATCGCTACATTTAATGTAAGAAACTATAGATCAATTGGCATTATTTTATACGCAATAGCAGTCTTCATGATTGTTATTTATTTCGCTAATGGCATGGTATAAATTATTAGCGGTCAAGACTACGAAAACTAGCTCAATAAAATTAAAAGAGCATCTAGCCGAATAGCTAGATGCTCTTTTAATATATTTATTTTGCTGAAATTACTGCACCATCATATTTTTTATCGATGAAGTCTTTAATTTCTTTTGATTGTAATACTTTTATTAACGCTTTGATTTTCTTATCGTCTTTGTGTCCTTTTTGTACTGCGATAAGGTTAGCGTAAGGTGATTCTTTACCTTCTACTGCGATTGAATCTTTTATTGGATTTAATCCTTGTTCAATTGCAAAGTTAGAATTGATAATTGTAGCGTCACCTTCGTTTGCTTGATAAGATTTCGGTAAGAATTCTGCTGATTGTTTGTTGTTGAATTTAATATTTTTCTTATTTTCAGTAATGTCATCGAATGTTGCATCTATTGGATCAACGCCGTCTTTAATTTTGATTAATCCTGCTTTTTCAAAGAATGCTAAAAATCTTCCTTCTTCTGCTGGGTTATTTGAAACGTATACTGTAGCATTTTTCGGTAAGTCTTTTAATTCTTTATATTTTTTAGAATAAACTGCCATTGGTTCTAAGTGTACATTTCCTGCAGACTCAATTTTATATCCTTTTTCTTTAGATTCAGTATCTAAATAAGGTGTATGTTGGAAAAAGTTTGCATCAAGTTCACCTTTATCTAATAATTTGTTAGGTGTTGTGTAATCGTTAATTGTTTTAATTTCTAAATCATAACCTTCTTTTTTAAGAAGTGGCTTTGCTTCTTCTAATATTTCAGCGTGTGGTGCTGGTGATGCACCTATTTTAATTGTTTCTTTTTTACCTTTGTCATCGCCGCTTCCTCCACCACATGCAACTAGCACTACTGCTAATAGTGAAATGAATAATAAACCAAAAACTTTTTTCATGTGAAACACTCCTTTAACGTTTATCAATTTTTTTAACAATAATATCTCCAATAAATTGGATTACAAATACAATAATTAATATAAATATTGTTGAAATTAAAATGACATCATTTTGATTTCGTGTAAATCCAGTTAAGTAAGCTAAGTTACCTAACCCACCTGCTCCAATTACACCTGCAATTGCTGTTGATCCCACTAATGCAATTGCTGTCACTGTAATACCTGAAACTAAGGCAGGTAATGATTCTTTAATTAACACTTTTCTTACTACTGTCCATGTTGTAGCACCCATTGATACAGCTGCCTCAATAACGCCTTTATCGATTTCTTTCATACCTATTTCTACTAATCTAGCATAGAAAGGTGATGCACCTATGATTAATGCTGGTAGTGCACCTTTTGGACCACTGATTGTTCCTAATAAAATATCTGTAAAAGGTATTAATAGTAGAATTAAGATGATGAATGGAATAGCTCTGAATAAGTTAACGACGAATGATACGATTGAATAAAATATTCGAGAGCTCTTTGATGTCCCTCTTGATGTTAAAAATAGTAATGTTCCTAATATTAAACCAAATACTAATGTAAATACTGTTGATATTACCGTCATGTATAGTGTTTCATATAATGCTTCCCATACGGCATCCCATTTAACATTAGGCATTGTAATCATTTCAGTTATAATATCTCCAAATGATTTATTCACTTACATTCACCTCTACTTTCACACCAAGATCATTAAGTTCTTTTTTAATTTGATCTTTAGAATAATCACCTTGAGGTAAATGAACGATCATATGGCCAAATGTGCCATTTTGAGTCAACTTAACATCACCTTCAATGACATTAATATCGATATTATATGTTTTAATAATTTTTGCTAACACAGGTTCTGAACTCGTTCCACCAACGAAATTCAGTTTCCAAATTTCTCCGTTTGGTTGTTCTTTTCTGAAATCTTCTAATGTTCTTTGAAGATCATCAGCTTTTAAGTCATCTTTTACGAAACGCTGTGTAACATATGTTTGAGGGTCATTAAATACATTGATAACTTCTCCCTCTTCGACAAATTTACCATTTTCCATGACTGCAACATGATCACATATTTTTCTAATGACATGCATTTCATGTGTAATAAGTATAATTGTTAAATTGAGCTCTTTGTTTATGTCTACTAATAAATCTAATATTTCATCAGTAGTTTGAGGATCTAATGCACTTGTTGCTTCGTCACATAATAATACGTGCGGATCATTTGCTAAAGCTCGAGCTATACCAACTCTTTGCTTTTGCCCACCGGATAATTGTGATGGATAAGCATTCTCACGACCTTCAAGACCCACTCTTTTGATAAGTGCTTTTGTTTTTTCGTTTATCTCACTTTTAGATACCCCTGCAATTTCTAAAGGAAATGCAATGTTATCTTTAACCGTACGAGACCATAGTAAATTGAAATGTTGGAATATCATACTTACCTTTTGTCTTTTTAATCTAAGGTCTTGTTTAGAAAGTTTGCCAATATTTGCACTATCAACTATAACTTCACCTTCAGTTGGCGTTTCCAGACCGTTAAACATTCGTATTAATGTACTTTTTCCAGCTCCAGAAAATCCAATTACACCATATATACTTCCTTTATCTATTTTTAAGTCGACATGGTCAACAGCTGTAATGTCACCTTTTTTTGTTTTGAAAGTTTTAACAACTTTATTTAACTCAATCAAATCTGCTGCCTCCTAATCTTTAAATTAAAAACGCCTTACTCTAATTATCAAGAGAAAGGCGTTAGAAATATGTCTTTCTCTCATCTTCAAAAGTTTACACTTTTTGTGAATTGGCACCATTTCATATATATATGACGGTTGCCGGGCTTCAAAGGGCACATCCCTCCACCACTCTTGATAAGAGTTACTACGTATTTAATTAAATTCATACTATCATGATAAGTTTTTATCGTCAATAACTTTTTGAATATTCTCAACAATATAAGGAACAGACTGAAAAGCGTATATTCTTTCTATGACCTTATCTTGTTTCATAATGAATAATACAGGTACTGATAAGATTTCAAATTCTCTACAGAACTCTGGATAAAAATTTAAATCACATTTATTGATTGGTAATTGTGTTACTTCGTTCGCTATATCCAGCATACGCTCAGATATTTTGCACGTTCCACATGTAGGTGTATAGCCAAATAATAAATGTAAATCCTTATCAAAATGCTTGTATATATCGTTCAATATTTCTGTGTGTTTCATGGTAACGATACTTCCCTTTCAATACAAAATCATTGTTTACTGTAAATCCATGATAGTTTAACACATTCGCTAAATATTGTCTTGGACAGCGAGCTACTTCAGAAAATGTCGAATCAATATAAATATGACGACTTTCACTCACATACTTCTTAAACCATTTTCGAATACGTTTACCTTCTTTATCTTGATCGACTAAAACATATACTTGTGAACCATAAATTTCTTCTAAAAGTTCGTCCATTTTTTCTACACCCATTGTTCCATGTGTACAAATAATATGAACATGATCATTTAATACTTCTTTCACTCGTTTTTTATCAGAAATACCTTCTACGATTATTACTTTTTTAATCATCGCCATGGCCATCACCTTCTACAAATGAATTAATATTATAGTTCAACTTCGTATTCAAGATTTAAAAAAACTCCATGATACCATTTGCATCGTGGAGTTTAATATTATATTATTCACCTATCATTTCACTATAAGCGTCTGCATCTAGTAATCCATCTAATTGAGCTTTATCAGATAACTCAACTTTAACCATCCATGCTTTATCATATGATGATTCATTAACAAACTCAGGGCTATCTTCTAGTTCTTCGTTTACTTCAACGACTTTTCCAGATAGTGGTGCATATAGTTCAGAAACTGTCTTAACAGATTCTACACTACCAAATGAATCTCCACTAGTTAATTCGTCACCTTCTTCAGGTAACTCAACAAACACAATGTCCCCTAATTCTGATTGAGCAAAATCAGTAATACCAATTGTTACAACATCACCATCAATTTTTACCCATTCATGTTCTTTAGAATATTTTAACTCACTAGGTACTGTCAAAGTAATCCCCTCCTATATGTATTTCACCTATAATCATGACATAAAGCGATTATTCAAGCAACTATTTTTACAACCAAGTTTGGCGATATTCGTCTTCTTTAAAACCTAAAGTAACCTTATTGCCTAAAACTGCTAAAGGTCTTTTGATTAACATACCATCTGAAGCTAATAAATCGAATTTTTCGTTGTCAGACAAATCATTCATTTTATCCTTTAAACCCAACTCGCGATATTTAGCGCCTCGAGTATTAAATAATTGATTCACAGTAATATCTGTTCCATCAATGATATCCTTTAATTCTTTAGCTGTTGGTGTTAACTGTGTAATATCAATCGGTTCGAAACTAGCACCATTCTCTTCTAGAAACTTTGCTGCCTTTTTGCAAGTTGTACAATTAGGATATTGATAAAATTTTATCATGTCTTTACCTCCATATGTCTATTTAAATCTATTATAACAATATTACTAACGAACATATAGTAATGAGTTAAATAATTTTTAAAATATTGAAAATGCGATATACTTTAATTATAAGAAAAATTTCTAAGGAGCATAATAAAAATGAGAACAATTAGTCAATATGCAGAATTCGAAGAGATCACACAAAGCGAAGAACCAGTAGTTGTAAAATTCTTTGCAGACTGGTGCCCAGATTGCACAAGAATGAACCAATGGATTGATCCTATCATCGACGAATATCATAATTTCAACTGGTATCAAATTAATCGCGATCAAGTTCCAGAAGCGGCTACAGAAAATGATGTAATGGGAATTCCAAGTTTATTAGTATTTAAAAATAACAAAAAACTTGCTCACTTACATTCAGCAAATGCCAAAACACCTGAAGATGTAAAAGCATTTTTAGCTGAAAACTTAAAATAATAAATAGTTGATTTAAATAAGTAAGAGGCTGAGACAAATTAATTGTCTCGGCCTCTTACTGTATGGTGATGATTTTGAGAATGTCTTCGATTAACTCTCTACTTAATCTACAACTTGCCCGATCTCTTCGATTAACTCTCTACTTAATCTACAACTTAGCCTAATACATTATATTATTACCATTCTGTAATAAGTGAATTATTTTTTCTTGTCATTACATTTACACTTGGGTCTTTTTCTGTAACATATAAAAATCCATTAACATCTTCATCATCATTTACTCCAACGATTTTACGGAATGTTGGTTTGAATATAAATTCAGGTGTTTTCCAACATGAACCCATTCCTTCATCGTGTATGAGTAACATTAAATTTTGAATAAATGCACCTATCGCCATTTGATTTTCAAGATTTTCTTTTTGTCTTGAATCTCTTTTCGAAAGTATAACAAACATGCCACCGACTTTAGTCACTTTGTTTATATATTTTTCTTGTTTAGCAGGATCATTTACAAATGCAGATTGTGCTACTTTTTCAGCAAATTCAGGTATTTGTTTTTTATTTATATATACTAATCTCCACGGTTCTCGCATTCCATGATTTGGAGCATAAGTTGCTAAATCAACTAAAGAAAATAATTTCTCTTCATCAATATACATCTCATAGTCATATTTTTTTACGCTTCTTCTTTCTATAATCGCTTTCTTTAATTCCATTATTTACACTCCCAATTCCCATTGATAATTATTATCAATTATATCATAAAAATGAGCTTAAATTCTAATATAATAGAATTTAAGCTCATATATTAATGTTGATATAAATCTAATTGTTTCTTAATTTCTTTAACATGAATTTGTCCAGGTGCTGCTTCTTTACCTACAAAGCCATAAGTGAATTTAGAACCAAATAATCCACCAGTGATTCTAGTCATTTTTCCTAGTTCACCCATTGAAATACCAATCACATCAATTTCCAGCTTATGATAAGCTCTGTTCAGAGCATTAAGCATAGATAATAAGTGTTTTTCATTGTGTGGCATTACGGCAAGCTTCCCGATATCTGCACCTAATTCTGCCATTTTTTCATAAGTTACAAACATTTCTTCTTCATCAGGCGTCGATTTAAAATCATGATGAGATATGATTATTTTAACTTCATTATTTTGTGCTTTTGTTATGCAATTCATTAAATTATCTTCGTAAGTATCTAATTGAATGTCTACATAATCAGCTTTTTTATTACAAATAATGTCTTGCATTAATTTGTAATATGATTCATGATCAAAATCACCATTTCCACCTTGCCCTTTTGAACGATAAGTGAATAATATCGGTGCAAGTTGATATTCTTTTTTAAATTTCTCTAATATTTCATTAATATTTTCAATTGAAGTGTTTTTTAAAGCGTCTGCTCTAAATTCAACGATATCAATTGAATCTTTATTTGAAATGAGTTCTTCAACTGTTTTTTTAATATCATATGCTGTTTCTAATGATATTGTCGCAACGATATATGGAAACGTTTTTGTTTGTTCTTCAGTCATAGTCATTCCTCCAATGTTCTTCTATTTATATTTTACATTAGTCGAGGAAATTTTTCTATGAAACGATGGTTGAATATATCATATAAATAGCTACCCATCATAATTTTAAAACTTATTTTACAATTAATACCGGGATTGCAGCTCGTTTAGCAACTTTATGACTGACACTTCCTAACACGAGTTTATCTTCATCTTCTGCTTTTCTATTACTTAAAACAACAATGTCAAAATCTCCAGTATTAGCTTTATTTACCAATTCTGATTTAGGATTCCCTTGAACAAATTGAAGATTATATTTGATATTTTGTTCATTAAAATAATCAAATATATGCTTCATCGATTCTTGTCTTTTTTCTTTAAGTTCATCTAAATGGACACCCGTACGTACAGAAGCTTTTAAATCTTTTTCGCTAACAACGTTATAAAGTGTGACTTCTGACCCTTCTCCAACAAGTTTAGCAATCTGTTCTAAAACTTTTTCATTTTTCATTTCTGTATTAATGCCAAACAAAATATTTTTATACATGATTACCACTCCTTTTACTCTATTCTAAACTAAGTGTTGCCCTATTTTCAATTTTTTACATTCTGAAAAATAATAAAATATTAATTTACTATAAATATTTTGTATATTTTATAATAGACCTAGATTTATTACCCAATTTACTATAAACTAAAAATAATTAATAAATAAAACAATTGTTTTACATTGATTATTTACTTGTGTATAAGGTTTTGAAATCATACATAGACAATTGTTTTTTATTAAAAAATAATACATAAAGGGGGAAATATTATGGCTAATTCTAATCAATCAGATCAGAATCCTTTCAACCAAAACACCTCAGAACAACAAAACGCACAACAAAATAATCCATTTAATGATTCTACTGATGGTAATAATCATCAGCAAGAGCAACGCCAATCGGGAGATGGTAAAGGCTCTAGTATGAAACCTTGGTTCTTTGGCTGTGGTGGATGTTTAATAGTATTCATTATTTTAGCAGTTATTTTGGGTGCATGTGCTGCTGGCCCAATTAAAGACCAAATTGATGAGTTCACAAATAATAGTACTGAAGAAAAATCTACTGAAGAGGAAACTACTGAAGAATCTACAGATGAGGAAACTACTGAAGAAGAATCTACTGAAGAGGAAACTACTGAAGAATCTACAGATGAAGATGATGATTCATCTACTGTTACTAGAAACACAACAGTAGGAAACTCAATTAGTGCAATCGGTACAAAAATTACAGTAGAAAAAGCTGAATTTGTTGAACCAACTAATAAATATAGTAAACCTTCTAAAGATAAAATATTAAAAGTTTCTTACAAACTAGATAATATTAATAACTCAAGTTTAATCGTTGGTGATACTAACTTCGGAATTACAGCTGATGGTAGTAGAGTTTCAAAATTCTATGGTATGGATGATGAAAATGATGGATTTTCATTTAGTTTAAAACCTGGTGAGTCAGATACAGGTTATGCATACTATGATGTACCAGAAGCGGATCAATATGACGTACAATTACAATTACGCTCATCAGATAAACGTTACAAAATGAAATGGGAAATTGATGAAGACGACATAAAATAATCAAAAAGAGCAGGAATTCATTTTTTTAAAATGAATTCCTGCTCTTTTTATACTATAAAGAAATAATAATTCAATTAGTTATTATTTCTTAAATTTATCGATAACATCATTTGCTTTATTTTTTGCGTTTTCTACCGCTTCTTTAGCTTTACCAGAAGTTTTATCTTTTTTACCTTCATTTTCTAACTCTTTATTATCTGTTACATTACCAACTGTTTCTTTAACATTACCTTTTGCTTGTTCGAATTTGCTTTCGTCTGCCATTTTATATCACCCTTCATAAATCATAATTGAATGATTATCCATTCTATATTATTTATACCCAATAACATACTTTATAAACATCTTATTTAATTGAATGGTAATTAAAAACTTCCTTAATTAATCACTTATCTATGAAACTATGATTTAAAAATTAAATTAGGGGTAAACATTTAATATATACTAAAGGAGGTATTTTTTTATGGCAACTCAATATGAAACAAAAGCAACAAACACAGGTGGTCGTAAAGGTCATGTTTATACAGATGATAAAGCAATTGATGTAGACGTGTTACCACCACAACAAGCTGATGGTAACGCTACAAACCCTGAACAACTTTTCGCTGCGGGTTATGCTTCATGTTTCAATGGCGCTTTCGATTTGATTTTAAAACAAAACAAAGTACGTGACGCTGAACCAGAAGTTACTTTAACTGTACGTTTAGTAGATGACCCAAATGCTGAAAGCCCAAAACTAGAAGTAGATATTGATGCTAAAGTTAAAAATGTATCTCAAGAAGACGCAGAAAAATATTTAAAAGATGCTCATGATTTCTGCCCTTACTCAAAAGCGACTAGAAATAATATAGACGTTAAATTAAATGTTGAAGCTGTTTAATAATTATAAAAAAAGCATCGGGTGAAATCACCCGATGCTTTTTTCTTATGATTTGTTTGTTTCTTCTTCCTGATTCCACCATAATGCATCTTTTGGATTTTCATATACTTCTTGTAAGTCTTCTTTATTATCAACATTCGGATATGATCCTCTTAGTGATTTGTTTGAAGTTGTTTTGAACATAAACAAGAATATGACTAATCCTACTACATTTATAAATGTTAAATAATATGACGGTGCAATTTTTTGACCAGTTGTTTCTACTAAAGTGGTTAAAATAAATGGTGTTAAACCACCAAAAATTGCTGCACCTATATTATATACAAGAGATAACGTTCTTAGTCTTACTTTTGTATAGAATATACTTGGTAACACTGATGGCATAACGCCTTCAAATGTAGACATGAATAATGCAATAATGAATAAACCTGCAATTACCACTGGAATGGATGGAATACTCATCAACCAGAAAGCTAATACTGAGAGTAAACTAAATCCTATTAGGCCAAATAAAATTGTGTTTTTATTTCCAACTTTATCACTATACCAACCAAAGAAGAATACTGCCGGTATCATTGCTGCCATAGTTAAAATACTTAGCATACTACTCATCGTACCGCCTAAATCTAACGTACCATTAAGGAACGAAGGCATATATGATAAAACCATATAGTTTGCTACATTTAAGAATGCTACACCAGCGAAACAAACGATTATATCTCTCCAATATTTTCTAAATATATCTTTATAAGAATACTCAAGTTCTTCTTGTTCTTCGAGAGTTGTTTCATAAGCTGGACTTTCATCTAAATTATTTCTTAAATACACACCAATGATTCCTAATGGTGCTGCAATAATGAATGGAATTCTCCACCCCCATGAAGCCATTTGTTCATCATTCAGTACAGCATACATAATACCTACGAGTGCTGCAGCTAATATACTTCCAGACAACGTTCCGATTTCAAGTCCGCTTCCTAACTTACCTCTTGTTTTATCTGGCGAAATTTCGGCTATGTATGTCATTGCACCTGCATACTCACCACCAGTTGAGAATGATTGTACCATTCTAACAATTAATAATAAGATTGGTGCCCAAATCCCTATTTCATGTTGAGTAGGCAAAAGACCTAAAGCTAGTGTTGATAGTGCCATCATAATAATAGTTGTCGATAGCACAACTTTACGTCCATGTTTATCTCCAAGATGGCTAAAGAATATACCACCTATTGGTCTAACAATAAAAGCAAATGCAAATACTGCAAATGTTGATGCAAGTTGAATTTCTTTTGGCATATTACCAAAGAAGTTCATACTTATAATAACTGCTAATTGAGCATAAAGACCGAAGTCAAACCACTCAATTGCATTACCAATCCCTGTTGCGACGACAGTTTTTTTAGTTTTACTAGCGTCTACAACATTAACGTTCTTTTTCTTGAATTTCATAATTTTATAAACACTCCCCATTTTGTCTATATATTCATATAGCCTATTAAAATGTTTTTAATCAAAAAAACTGAAATTTATAAAAAACATCTCACAATACTCTTCAAATCATGTTTAAAATTAATAATAAATAAAACACTCCGTTGAATAAATTTACATTAAAGTAATCTATTCAACGGAGTGTTTAATTCGTTATATTTTTTTAGCTAATTCAGTCATAAAATCAAAGAATCCATCTCGGTCTACATCATTCACAATATTAACGATTCTTCCTTCTTCACTTTTAAAAGTACGACCCTGACTAGGTCCATGAGTGATTACAGATAATTTTTGTTCTTCTTTCTCTACAAGTTCTGGCTTGCCAACGTACGCAGTTGTTAATACATCCCATAAGAAGTACGTAGAATTCGTAACAAAGTGTGTTAACGGTGGTACTAGCGCATAACAAATACCTAGAAAATCTACACCTTCAAATTGTCTTTCGTTTGCCCAACGTTTACGAATGTCCGGAGTTAATGGTACTTTGTTTGTACTTTGTTTGTACTTTCCAGTGCTACCATATCAATCGGTAAATTCGTATCAAATACTGTTTGAACAGCTTCTGGATCCCAAAAAGCATTCCACTCTGCTGTTCCATCATGTTCAGGTTCTTCTACATTTCCTTTATCCAGCAAAGTTCCACCCATCCAAACTACTCTTTCAATACGTTCTTCTATTCTAGGTTCAACTTTTAAGCTTTTAGCTAAATCAGTTAAAGGGCCAGTCAATAACATTGTGACTTTTTCAGAACTATTCATGACTTTCTCTATAATATCTTCATAAGCTTCATTTTCAGAAATAGTAGACTTAATATCTACATCTTCATTTAAAATCGGCATTGCATCTACAAAAAATGCATGCATTCTCCAATCTTTAGGAAAAGGATTTTTACCTCTTTCTTGCGAAGATGCAACATCTAATTGCTGTGATGAAAATCGATTAATAATTTTACAGGACGCATTCGTTGCTGGTTCAACATAGCAATCTGCACCAATAGCGCTAACACCAATTAAATTCACATCATCCATTTGTAATAACAAAAATAATGAAATTAAATCATCGACGCCACCATCATGGTTAAAATATACTGTCTGCATTAGTTTACCTCTTTCTACTATTTCAAATATAAATATTCTTCTAATTCAATTATCGTTCTTCAGACGAATTTGAATCACGCTGAGATTGCTTCTGCTGTGCTGCTCGTTCTCTTTCTTTTTGTGCTGCCTCTTGTGCTGCTCGTTGTTTTTCTTGTTGTGCTGCTTGGTCTTTTTGTTGCTGTTGTTGTTTTTCTCGTTCCGCTGCAGCTTGTTCTTGCTCTCGTCGTTTCTGTTCTGCTGCTGCCTGTTCTTTTTGAGCAGCTGCTTGATCTTGTTCTTTTTGTGCTGCTGCTTTTTCTTCAGCTGCTTCTTGTTGTTTCTTCTCTTGCTCAGCAGCTTTTTTATCTGCTTCCTCTTTAGCTGCTTTATCTTCGGCAGCTTTTTTAGCCGCTTCTTCTTTTGCTTCTTTATCTTTAGCCGCTTTATCTTCAGCATCTTTTTGACGTTTCTTCTCTGCTTCATCTAATTTTTTCTGTTCTTCTGCAGAATTGTTAGGTTGTTCAACAGTTTGTTGTTCATTTGTTTGTGGTTCTTGTGGTGGCACCACTTCTTCAGTTGTTCTTTCATTATTCAAATCTTCTTTAATATCTTTTTTAGCTATAGTCCAATTTGCTTTATATTCTTTTTTAGATGATTTAAAATCCATATTTACTTGATACTTATCCATATCCGCTACATCATAATATAAATAACTAGATTTAGTCTCACCTTTTTCTAGTTGATGTTGGAAACCACCTTTATTATCTTTCATACCATTAAACTGTGGCTGTACTTCTCCATCAATTGTTAAATTAAAATTAGAATTATCTATAAATTTTTTATCTTTCTCTAAATTTTTGAATTTATAATTGATTTTCAATATTTTGCCGTTTTGAGAATATGAATAACCATCATCAGGCAGAACAAACTCAGCCTTAGTGACCGTTACTTCTAAACCATTAGCGATAATTTTGTCACCTAACTTTAAATCTTTCAAGTCTTTCTTAGGTGTATCAGATATATGTTTAACTTCCTTTGGCTTGTCTTCTTTGAATAATTGTTTGTATGAATATTCTTTATCAAAAGACAAACTCACAAAAATACAAACAAAGCTTATAACACCAACTACAAATAGCACGATTGTACTTGCTAAATAGCTGCTATACTGTTTTTCTTTGGCATATTTTATTACTGTGATAGCCAAAGTAACAATAAAGGCAATGGATATAACTACCCACAACAACACAAAAAGTATACTGCTCATTTTTTCTCTCCTCTTAGATTGATTAGTTATTTTATCATAGCATGAATTAGTCAAAATAATAGTATTGAACTAAATTATCACTCACTATAATTGACCAATTCTTTCAAAAGTTAATTCATATAATTCTTTATCATCTAAATTAACAAAACTATCAATCGAGATTCTATATTCATTAGATGAGCGTTTTTTAGATACCTGACCATTATACTTCAACTCAATCGTCATGTTAGTTTCATAACCATTATTTTCAATAGTATCACTAAACTCAGAGAGTACTTTTTGATTAATAGGAATTAAATAAAACTGATTGTTAGGTAAAATGTTAATACGTTTCCTTTGAAGTATTTCTTCATCATTTAACTTTAATATAACTTCAATATCTTTCGCAGAGCCGCCACCTAAATTTAATAATTTAAATGCCGTGTTCACATACTCATGGTCAGAAGCAGTCAAATTCCTCACTTTAATCCCACGCTTATTCTTTTCTAAAATAATCTGATCAAATGATAAATAAGGAATAAAAGATATTTTAATTTGACGAATTTGGATCATAACAGATATAAAATATAAAATGGCCATTATAAACGTACCAATAGAACCAATAGCTTGAATAATATTTATCATACTTTCACCTCTCTATAAAAACCTTGTTCTATTTTATACCCACTTCGAAATTGCTAAATCATATATTAGAAATGAAAAAGGTTCGATTACTGTTTAACGAGTATCGAACCTTTTAATAACACCTTTTAATATTCTTCTTTTAAAATACTATATATTAATGAATCTCTATAACCATCTTTTAATTTTATATCTTGTCTTAATATCGCTTCATGTTTCATACCTAACTTTTGTAAAACGATTTCTGAAGCTGAGTTACGTATATCAGTTGAAGCCCATATTCTATTTAATTTAAGAACTTTAAATCCATATTTTATAATAGTTCTTCCAATATCCGTTGCTATACCGTTACCCCAATATTCTGGATGTACAATATAACCAAGTTCTCCACTTTGATTTTTTGTGTCACTAACCAGTTGTATCGCACCAATAACTTTATCAGTATCAGCATCGACAATGACATTGTACATCCAATTTTCATCTCGGTTTAATAACATTTCCACAAATTCTTCAGTTTCTTCATAAGATTGAGGCTCCCATGATTGATATTGACTCACTTCAGGTTTATTAGCATATGCATGAATATCTTCTATATCTGAACGTTTTAAATCTCGTAAATAGTAATCCATTAGATATCCTCCAATTAGTTTATGTATTATTATGATTGGGAATATCTTATCACAATTCTCTTTTTAATACCAAACTATTCTTATAAGTTTACTATGTTATAGATAAGATAATGCATTTTCGGGTCGATAATTTTATTTATCGGCCTGTATTTCGTGTTTCCGGACCGCTATTTTTATTTATCGGTCCGTATTTCTCATTTCTGGACCGCTATTTTATTTTATCGGTCCGTATTTACCAATTCATATCTCATCATATCTTCATCATAATAACTTACACCATCAAAAATAGCTTTTGGTTCTGTAGCATACTTTTGAAACCCCATTTTTTTATAAAATTCTATCGCTCGATTATTATTAGAAAGAACACTTAAATCTATAAACTTTAATTCATTTAACTCTGATGCCAGTTGAATCAACTTATTGACAACTCTGCTAGCTATACCAGTACTACGGTAATCAGGATGACAATACATTGCCACAAGGTTTCCTTTATGGTTAAGTTTTTTAACAGTTTCTCTATAAAAAGTTAATACACACACTAATTTATCATCTTCAAATCCACCGATTGTAAATTTCAACTCGTTTGATTCTAGACGTTTTTCAAATTTACTTAACGGATAATTTATTTCAATTTCATATAAAGAAGCAAATGCTTGTGCATCAGTTTGTAAACTTAGCAATCTTAAATCTCTAAATTCAATAACATCATTTTTATTTAATAGACGCACTACCATTTCACCACTCCTTTACTCACTAAAGTAATATACGTTTCCTGCTCCGTCATAATCATCTAGTTCTGGGTCGTGTTTGAGTCCTAATTTTTCTGCTGTTTTTATAGATGCTGTATTTTCCTTTTTAGTTAATGCTACTATTTTATATTGATTCTCAGTGATTTCTTTTACATGCTCTATTATTCTTTGGCTTGCTTCTGCTACAAGTCCTTGTTTCGTTTGCGCCGCTTCTATTCTGTAATATATATTCAAATAAGTTTGACCTTTTATATTTTTAAATTGTAATCCACATATACCAAATGGCTCATAGTAGTCTTTTTTTATTAGTACGTAATATCCGAATCCGTATTCTTTATAGTGCTTAATCCACTCTGACAATGTTTCTTTAAATGCTTCTTTATCTTCTACTGGACCTGCTGGATTATATTTTTGATTTAAAGGATCACGATGTACTTCAAATAATTTATCAAGATATGTATTTGCTGGTGGTACGAGTTTAAGTCGCTCTGTTTCTATGATCATCTGAATTCCCCTTTTTACATCAATTTTATTTTATATCATACCATTAAGCATAAAAAATACCCACCAATTAAGGTAGGTACTCATCAAAATGCATTTATTTTACTCTTTCAATAATTTCACTTAAATTTTTAAGACTACTATCTATTTCATTTTCATTTATATATGAATATGAAAAACGAATATAATTTGTGGAATTTGTGTCATAAATCTCGCCTGGTTGTATGAGGATATTTTCTTTAATAGCCTCATTGAAGACTTTTTTAACATCTACTGAATTGTTCAATTTAAACCAAATATAAAAGGAGCCTCGTGGTTCTTTCCATTCTCCGTATTTAGATAAGTGCGTTTTTAATGATTCTAAAAATAAATTCTTTTTCTTTTCTAGTTGAAGTTTTAACGCTTTGATATGATTATCATGATAGTCACTTAACCATTTCGCTGCTATATGTTGAGATATTGAACTTGCGCCATAATCGTTTTGCATCTTCAAATCTGACAAATGACTAATTACATTTTTATTTGCTACAATCCACCCTATACGTAATCCAGGACTTACGGTTTTAGAGAGGCTTCCTAAATATAGTACATTATCACTGTTTTCTAGAGCTTTCATTGGTAGATGTGTTTCTGACTCAAAAGATAAATCAGCATATATATCATCTTCAACAATAGGAATTCCATTTTTTTGACACTGATTAACTATTTTTTGTTTTTCAATTTTTGTATAAGTATTTTGAGTAGGGTTATGTAACGTCGGAATACAATAAAATATGCTATTTTTATAATCACTACTAACTTTGAAAATGTTGTTGATATTTTGTTTTATATATTTAATATTCAATGGCACAATTTGTGATCTAATATTATGCCATGTACGTACTGAATTAATGTAAGAAGGTGTTTCAATAATAATTTTTGATTGAGGTACTAATAGGCCATCTGCTATTAATTTCAAACCTTGTAAAGCACCTGATGTTATACAAATATTATTGATATCGCATTCGACACCTCTTTTTTTCATATACTTAACAATTTCTGTTCTTAACTCTGATTTTCCTTTAGGTTCTTCATAATTAGTATGTAGAGGGTCATCTTTAACTAATATTTCTTTAAATAAATGGTTAGGTATTAAATTTGGTGATAACTCCCCTGTTCCTAACCTTATAATTTCTTTGTCGAATTCTAGCTCATTAATTTTTTGGATGTAATATTGATTATTTTTAGATACACTATTACCAATATAATCTTGCCAACGAATATTACTCGTTATATAAGTATTCCACTTATTTTGAGATACATAGATCCCTCTTTTTTCTATTGTTTCTAAAATACCGTAGCTTTTTAGAATATCTAGGGCTTCAACTACTGTTGACCTATTCACATTATAGTATTGCGCAATTTCTCTTTGAGATGATAGCTTATCACCAGGCTTTAAAACACCATCATTTATTCGATTTGTAATATCATCAATTATCTTTTTGTATTGGAATACACTCATATTTACTCCTATATCTGGTTGGTATTTTATTTATAATCTGGTTGTTTTTAAAATTTCAAATTATTATAACATATATATATAAGTTTGAAATTAAGCCTTTACTCTAAAAGAAAATCATTAAAGAAAGCGTGTTTATTATGATACAACCTATAATCCATGGATTTTTATTAGCCTTAGGACTCATTTTACCTTTAGGTGCACAAAATGTATTTGTATTTAATCAAGGAGCAAATCAAAAACGCTTAATCGGTACTTTGCCTGTAATCATTACAGCTGGTCTATGTGACACTTTTTTAATAGTTCTTGCTATATTAGGTGTTTCTTTAATATTAATGTCACTTCCAATTTTACAAATTGTGATATATATTGTCGGACTTGTATTTCTATTATATATGGCTTGGTCGTTATGGCATGAAAAGCCAGATCACTTAAAAACGTATAATTCTATGAGCGCTAAAAAACAAATAGGGTTCGCTTTATCCGTATCATTGTTAAACCCTCATGCTATTATGGATACTATTGGTGTTATTGGTACAAGTGCAACCGTATATTCAGGAACAGATAAGCTTTTGTTTAGTATCTCCACTATTGTCGTTTCTTGGCTGTGGTTTATTTTGTTAGCTATACTTGGGAAACTACTCGGTTCTATCGATAAAACCGGAAAATATATTATAATATTGAATAAATTTTCAAGCATTATCGTATTAATCGTTAGTCTAATTATAATCAAAAATATTTTATCTATTATTTTTTAAAATTAAAGAGAGCGGAATAGAAATCTAATTTATTGAAAAGATTTCTATTCCGCTCTCTTTACTCATATTAATCAAGACAACTGCCATACATATGGGTCATGTAATTGTGACCAATCTGCATCTATTTCATGTGAATTAACTAAACATTTATCTAATGATTTTGTTATTTCATCTACATTTAAATCACTGCCTATGATAACAAATTGTGTTTCTCTATCACCGTATTCAGGATCCCAGTTTGCTTTTACTTCTGGTCTTTCATCTAATATTTCTCTTTTTTGTTGTTCGTTCATAGCATCAACCCAATATGTAATTGGATGAATATTAACGAATGAACCTGCTTGTGAAAACAAACATGCAACATGGTTATACTGTGCTAACCAGACTATACCTTTCGCTCTAATAATATTGTTTTCCATATTTTCCATCCATTGATTAAATCTCTCAGCATGAAATGGTAATCTTCTTTTATATACAAAAGATGAAATACCATATTCCTCAGTTTCTGGCGTATGATTAGCATGTCCACCTTCAGTTAATTCTTTAATCCATCCTGCTGATTGGCTCGCCTTTTCATAATCAAATAATCCTGTATTAACAACTTCAGTTAATGAAACATCTGCAAAACTTGTTTTAATAAATTTGGCACTTGGCTGTAGTTTTCTTAAAATGATTTCAAGTTGTTCTAAGTCCTTGTCTGCTACTAAATCAGCTTTATTCAAAATAAGCACATCACAAAATTCTATTTGATCAATTAATAAATCAGAAATAGATCTTTCGTCATCTTCACTGACACCTTCATCTCTATCTTTCAATAAGTCTTCTGAATACATATCATTTACAAATCTATGAGCATCAACAACTGTTACCATTGTATCTAATCGACATATACTTGTTAAATCTATACCTGATTCATCATCTATATACGAAAAAGTTTGTGCGACAGGTACTGGCTCAGAAATACCCGTCGATTCTATAACGATTTGATCTACATCTCCTCGTTTTACGATTTTTTCAACTTCGATAAGCAAATCTTCTCTTAACGTACAACAAATGCAGCCATTTGATAACTCGACTAGCTTTTCATCTGTCCTAGAAATGCCTCCACCTTCTACTACTAAATCTTTATCTATATTAATTTCACTCATGTCATTCACGATTACTGCAATTTTCAAACCTTCTCTATTCTTCAAAATATTATTCAATAGTGTTGTTTTGCCAGAACCTAAATAACCACTCAATACTGTAACTGGTACTTTATTCAAAATACTTCCCTCCCAATACAACTATTTTTCATGTTCATCTTTATTTTTACCAACTAGATTTTTTCAAACCAGGTATTTGACCTTTATGTGCATATTCTCTTAAAGCAATTCTAGACATACCAAACTTTCTATAAACTCCTCTTGGTCTACCAGTTACTTGGCATCTGCGTGTAATACGTGTAGGAGATGCGTCTCTAGGAAGTTTTTTCAATCCTTCATAATCATTGTTAGCCTTTAACTCTTCACGTTTCTCTCTGTATTTCTCTACCATTTGTATACGTTTTTGTTCTTTTGCAATTTTTGATTTTTTTGCCATTTTTATATACTCCTTTTTATTCATTAATGATTAAAGACTGAGACAACAAATTGGCCCAGTCTTGAAATCGCATATTAACGTAAGTAAAGTAGTCATTTCATCTCTCAGAGGTAAATCGTAATGACTACGTTTTAAATATAATACATAATTTTATTTTTGGCAAGTAAAAATTTTTATTTTTTCTTCAGTTATTTTTGAATAAAAAAAGTGAAACAGAAATCTAATTTACTAAATAGATTTCTGTTTCACTCAAGATTATATAAATTATTCAACTTTCCATACATTAAAACCATGTAATTGACTATTCGTATCATATTTCAAATCTTCTTTACCATAAAAAGTATAAGTTTGTTTTAGAAGCGGCTGGGACTAATTAATCTACATCTTATCTCATTTTTTCTAAAAAGTCTTATTTCTGTCCTATTAACTTATAAAAGCGCTCTTTATCATTTGCTCCGATTGAATTAAATAGTAGTACATATTATGATTTATATGAATAAAGATTACTATAGGAGGTTTCTATGTCTCAGTTAAAATCATTTTTAGAAACTAAACAGATTTATATATATATTGTTTTTATATTACTAGGCATATTTTGTGGCCTCTTTTTTGAAAATACTCAACAAATTTTTGAACCTTCTATTTCATTTCTTATCGCTATTTTAATGTTTGGTATGTTTTCTCAAATACCTTTTTTAACTTTACGAAATAAATTATTGAATTCAAGGTTTATTTTCGCACTTATTTTATCAAATTTTATATTAATTCCTATACTTGTTTTTCTACTGGTTGTAGTTTTTAATGTTACATCAACACCGCTTCTTATCGGTATTTATTTAGTACTACTTACGCCTTGTATTGACTACGTTATTGTATTTACTAAACTAGGACACGGTAATGCTGAACTCATGTTGATTTCTACTCCGATATTATTTATTTTACAAGTATTATTATTACCTATCTATTTTTGGATATTTTTAAATCAAGATTTTTCTCAATATATTGATATTAAACCTTTCTTGAAAACATTTATATTATTAATTATTTTACCTTTATTAATTGCCATTATCCTGCAATTTTTAAGCAAAAAATCTAATAAAATGATGAATATATTAACTTTTTCTGAATGGATACCTGTACCATTGATGGCTTTAGTGTTCACGACCGTTATTGGTTCTCAAATTTCGAAAATTGTTACTGATTTACAAGTTGTACTGTCAGTTGTACCGCTCTATTTATGCTTTATGATTTTAGCACCTTTCATAGGATATCTGTCAGGGAAGATTTTCAATTTAAATGTAACCTTAAAAAGAACATTAGCCTTTAGCTCAAGCACACGTAATGCATTAGTCGTTTTACCATTAGCTTTATCGCTACCTATACAATGGTCAACAACCGTTACCACTGTTGTTGTTACTCAAACGCTAGTCGAACTTATAGGAGAACTTGTTTATATTAAGCTAATACCTAGATTAATCGTTAAATAAAGTACAAACTTATTTGCATATGAACACTAAATATATACATAAAAAACTGTCGACAAAGTCTGAGCTTTGTCGACAGTTTTAATTGTTTTATTGATATAGGCTTAACAAAACTTTGTATATAAATTAGTTTTCTATCCTATTTATTTCAAATTCAATACTTGTCCTACTGTTAAGTCATTTGAACTTAAATCATTGAGTTCTTTAATTTCAGCTACACTTACGCCGCTTCTTTGAGAAATATTATATAATGTATCTCCTGATACGACTGTATGTGTATCTCCAGTAATTGTATCACTTGATTCATTCAACTGGTTATAGTGCTTTTGAACTAGACTATAAAACTGATTCATATCATATCCCCACTGGCTAAAGTAATTAATAGGATCAGTATGATCTGTTCCACCATAATATTGACTTATTGCGTTATGACTTATAACTGTTCCTGTCCCCTCATTATTATCAGCTAATGATGGTTTCAGTCCATTTTGATCTAACATTTTTGCTGTTAAGTATGCTTGGTTATTTACAGATTTAGCAAACTGATCGAATGTACTAGACTGTGCCAACTCTATTTGATAGAAATAGGGATTTGCTTTTGCACCAGCCCCCCATGCTAAATAATCACTTGAGGCTGTTTGTACAATTTCACTACTACCTGCATAAGCATGGACAAAGGCACTTTCGTAGTTATTATACATATAATTAATTTCTTCATCGATCGTACTATTAGAATTTGCTGTTTCATGAATAATCACGCCAATAAATTTATCTGACTTGTAATCATATTTTGGCAAACTATTCATTCTAGAATCTTGCGTAATCGTTGAAGGCTTAATATTATTTTTATCAATATAACTATTTACGTTTTGATAAGCTTCATTTGTATTGCGATTCGTTTCCATATCTGTTGAATGCTTTTCAGCAACTTTATTATGTAATTTTAAATCTTCGTCTGTTAATATGTTAGTTAATTCTTTTGGGTTCATCTTCTGTGCTTGTTCAAAACTAATTGATTTGCTTGTGTTCTCAGTCTGTTCATTATTTTTCTCATCCGCATTTACATAAAAATGAGATTGAGAAAGTAATAAACTAGATGTCAAAATTAAAGCTGTTCCAAACTTATACTTCATAATAATCCCCCTTAGATTTTATTGTTATATTGTATTACAAAATATAATTAATTAATATAGTTGAAGATTATTTCGCTATATTAAATATTTATTACAAACAATATATCGTTCCATTCAAAACATCAAATTGCTCATCTACCCGTTTATCAACATGATAAATATATTACTTTTTACACGACTTTTCACTTTACAAAACAGAACATATGTTCGTATAATAAAGATACTATATGACTGGGGTGATTTTTATGTATGACTACAGTTATTGCTTAAATCGGGATATTTTATGTGTAGATTTGAAGAGTTTCTTTGCCTCTGTGTCTTGCATTGAAAAGGGTCTAGACCCATTAACAACGAAGCTTGCTGTTGTTGCTGATACGAAACGTCCAGGTTCTGTCGTACTTGCTGCTACACCACCATTAAAAGCAATTGGCATTAAAACGGGATCTCGTTTATTTGAAATTCCTCAACGTAAAGATATTTATGTTATTAATCCATCTATGAAAAAGTATATTCAACTATCAACTCAAATTAGTAAAATTGCTTTAGATTATGTAGCACCTGAAGATTTTCATCAATATAGTATAGATGAGTTTTTTATGGATGTTTCAGAATCTTATCATTTGTTTGCTCATTCTCCTTTTTCACTGGCTATGCAGTTGCAAGAACGTATATTTAATCTTGCCCATATTCGCAGTACGATTGGAATTGGTTCGAATATGTTACTTGCTAAACTATCTATGGATATTGATGCTAAACATACCCAACTCGGTATATCAGAATGGCGGTACGAAGATGTTCCTAATAAAGTTTGGTCAATTCAACCTTTAAGAGAAATGTGGGGTATCAATAGACGTACAGAAGCTAAGCTCAACAAAAAAGGTATATTTACAGTAGGTCATTTAGCTAACTATCCAGTTGAATATTTGAAGCGGGACTTTGGCGTTATTGGTGTTGATTTACATTTACATGCTAATGGTATAGACGAAAGTATGATTAGGCAGCCACATAAGGCATATGATAAATCTTTAGGAAAGTCTCAAATACTCATGCGTGATTACAGTATGAATGAACTCAAAACTGTACTAAACGAACAAGTAGATGAAGTTTATTATAGATCCAGAAAGTTAAACTTATACCCTACTCGAATAAGTGTTAGTGTTGGCTATGCTGATATAGGCGGTGTTCGTAAACAATTTACAAATAAGAATGGGTTTATGAATACTTACGTCATCGTAAATTTATTATGGGACTATTTATCGAAACAATTAGAACCTAATCGACTTTATCGAACAATTGCTATTTCATTTGGTAAGTTTATTCCAAATCAAATTAAACAATTATCTTTATTTGACGATCCATTTCAAGTTAAGACAGAAACAATAGAGAATCATTTAGATTTTATACGTATGAAATATGGAAAGAATATTGTAATGCGAGGTTCAAGCTTATTAAACAGTGGTACATTGTTAGAAAGAAAAGATTTAATCGCAGGCCATAAAGCTTAATATTTTAAAGATATGTCATATACAAACAGCAGTAAAATATTGAATTTATCAAATATTTTCCAAATAATTACTTTAAATGTGTATTTTTCCAATTTATATTTTAAAGATGCGTTTAAACATCCTTCACTTTGGATATATAAGAAGAAGTGCAAAAATAGGAGGTAATTATTATGGGCTTTATATTAATGTTAATCGTCGGCGGTTTAATCGGCTGGCTTGCAGGAGTTATTTTAGGTAAAGATGTTCCAGGTGGAATTATTGGTAACATTATTGCAGGTATTATCGGTTCAGCAATTGGTGGATCATTATTAGGAGATATGGGACCAGTATTTGGTGGAATTGCAATTATTCCAGCATTAATCGGTTCAATCATCTTAATCTTAGTACTTTCATTTATTTTAAAAGCAATCAGAAAATAAATTGCTTTAAGAGCCGAGACATTTAATTGTCTCGGTTCTTTTTTATGTATGGAGAAAGTGAGCTTTGTGGGAATGGACTTGATTGTGTCGCATGTAGTTCATATGTCGTTTGATACTTAGATTCGGTTACTTAGACTGCGCTTACTTGCAGAATTATGAATTGTGCTCCTTACACTGTTCTTACTGGCAGAATTCCGAATTGTGCTCCTTAGATTGTTCTTACTGGCAGAATTCTGAATTGTGCTCCTTAGATTGTTCTTACTAGCAGAATTCTGAATTGTGCTCCTTAGACTGTTCTTACTGGCAGAATTCCAAATTGTGCTCCTTAGATTGTTCTTACTGGCAGAATTCCGAATTGTGCTCCTTAGACTGTTCTTACTGGCAGAATTCCAAATTGTGCTCCTTAGATACTAGTCTTACGGACATTTCTCAGAATTATGTCCCTTACAACAGCTCTTACGGACATTTCTCAGAATTTTGTCTCTAACAGCACCTCTTACGGACATTTCTCGGAATTATGTCCCTTACACTACCTCTTACGGACATTTCTCAGAATTTTGTCCCTTACAACACTACTTATAATATATTAAAATCAGAAATCCTATACAAAAAAACTGTCAACAAAGTCTCCTCTGCTGACAGTCCAACACATCACAGTAAAACTATGATGTGTTTATTAATTTACATATATACGAATAAATATTTTCAAAACCACTCTAGGTAAATAGCTTTGTACTCATTAAATACCCGGCGTATTGTATAAGTAAACATTGAATTTACAATACTTTCAAAAAAGTTTAATAATTCTTATCATTAATTAACCTTTATTCGTACCTTTGTTAAATAATTTACGAATAAATCTAAATATAAGCGCTGTACCTACATATCTTAGAATACGTTTTACCACATTACCCATCTATATCAACTCCTCATACATAGCTTTTATTTGGTTATTAACCTACTTTACTTCTATTACCCGAGAACAGATTATTATACACATAAAACTTATAATTAAATATATTCACGTGTTTAATACTTAGTATAAGTATGTAATAATAGTACTAGGTACTAAATATAGAGATAAATAAGGTGATAAAAGTGATTTCTTACGCAAAAATAACAGCTCAAGGTGCTTATGTTTCTGAAAAAGCAATGAACAATCAAGATTTCGAAAAAATTGTAGACACATCAGATGAATGGATACAACAAAGAACAGGAATTATAGAACGTCGAATTGCCAAAGATAATGAATATACCAGTGATTTAAGTTATAAAGCAGTACTAGATTTACAACAAAATTATAATATTGATTTAAGTGATGTGGATATGATTATCAACGCAACATTAACACCTGATTACAAAACACCAAGTGTTGCGTCATATATTCAAGCTAAATTAGGACTTGAGAATACTGGTGCAATAGATATTAATGCTGCTTGTGCAGGTTTTACATATGGTTTAAATATAGCAAATGGACTTATAACTTCAGGTCAAAATAAAAAGATTTTAGTCATAGGTTCTGAAACATTATCAAAAATAACTGATTATACGGATAGAAACACATGCATATTATTTGGCGATGGCGCTGGTGCATTTTTAGTTGAATATTCCGAAGATGATCCAAGTTTTATTACGAGTAGTTTTGGCTCTGATGGTAATAAAGGTGGTAATTTATATTGCTCAGAATTATCTAAAGAAATGTTTAACGAAGAATTGGAAAATCCCGGTTTCGTTGTTCAGAACGGAAGAGGCGTTTATAAATGGGCTGTTAGTACGGTCCCTAAAATTGTAAGTAATACACTCGATAAATCTAGTTATACAATAGATGATTTAGATTGGTTTGTACCTCATAGTGCAAATGCTAGAATGATTGAATCTATTTGTGAAAAGTCTAAAATTCAAAAAGACCAAACTTTAATGAGTCTTGCACACTATGGAAATACTTCTTCAGCAACAATACCATTATCCATTAACCTAGCAATTTCAGAAAACAAGATTAAAAAAGATGATCTTCTAATGCTAGTAGGATTTGGTGGAGGATTAACTTATTCATCTGTTTTAATTAAATGGTCAATATAATAAAAATAATACCCACTCTTAATTATTAAAAGAGCGGGTATTATTTATTTTGTGATTTATTCATTAAGTAAATATATCTTAACAAACAATATTACCTAAACTTCTCCATTCTATGGATACCTTCGTCGTCTTTTTCTTTAATACCATCTTTGAAATCATATCCATACTTTCTGTAAAACTGAACTGCAGTTACAGAAGCGGGTATTTCAATACGCTTTGCACTTTTAAAGTAATAATCATTTTCTAGTGTTTCAAGAATTAATTTGCCAATACCTCTCCCTTGATATTGTGGAGAAACAAAAATCGTAAATAAACTACTTTCAGTTTCACTACCCCAATACGGACCAATAGCTCCAGTTGCTATAATTTTAAAATTATCTTCAAATAAATAAAAATTCGTGAAGCTCGCTCTTTCTATTATAGATTCAGGTGTAATCGTCCTAACTACCTTCTCTATTTCTTCAATAGATTCATCTTTGATATTTGTCGTTCTCAACGTATGTATGATCAAGTCACATACTTCTTGAGCATCTTTTGTTTCAAACATTCTGATTTTCATGATGTCACACTCCTAGATTTCACCTATTCGATTATATTGAGATAAATGATTTATTTTATTATATTCAAGAATCTCTACTTTCTCATCAGTCATTTCAAGTGATGTAATCCCACCATTTGTAAGTTTAATCTTCCCTGTACCAATTTCTCCATGAGAATAATGATACAAGATCGCATTAATAAGCGCTCCATGAGATACAATAAGTACGTTTTTATTTCTATATTTATTTTGTACTATATCTAACCCTTTAGAGAATCGTGTTTTAAAACTATATTCTTCTTCTTGATTTGGATAAACGCGATCAGGATATAATTTTAAACGTTCGTCTAACGTCATACCTTCAGCATCACCGAAAGATAATTCTATAAACTCTTCCATTACAATTAAATCTACATTAACCTTCTCTTGAACAATTTTCGCTGTATCTTGCGCCCTTTTTAATGGACTCGTTACAATGTAATCTATATTTAAATTCGTTAAAAATTCACTACTCTCTTTAGCTTGACGAACACCATTAGAATTAAGCGGAATATCAGTCCTACCTTGAATCCTCCCCATTACATTCCAGTCCGTTTCACCGTGTCTTAAAAAATATAAATTTGTCATAATCATGACCTCTCTATAAAATGATTTAAAATCAATTGTACCATTTATAAAATGACAGTTCACGAAATAACATGAACTCAAAATAGTTAATACATATAATACCAATACAATGATAAGAGCCTGAGATAATAAATTTATCTCAGGCTCTTGAGGGTGTTTATTTATTAACTTGCTTCACATGCAAAGTTATCGCTGTCTCTATCATGTTTCGAGTCGTATGCTGGATGTGTGCTTGGTACGCCGTTTGGATATACTTTTCTAAGTGCTGTACAGTTTGGATAAGATTCACTACCACTATTACTTTCTACACTTGGTGTTTCCGTCGTTGTCTCAGGTTCGCTTTGAACATCTGATGTACTTGATGTTGATTGTTCAGAAGAATGATCTTCTTCAAACGCACTTCCAAGACTCCAAACACCTAATTTTTGTTCTTTAGCTATTTCTTGTGCACTTTCTAACTGATTTAAATAACGTGTACTAGGTGGATAAACATATGCTACTTTTGCTAAACCTTCTTTAACTAATATTTCATTAACCATTTCGCCATCAACATATATGTATGCTAAATATCGTTGATACTTATCTTGCTCGCCACCTACATCAAATTCGACTTCAATTTTATTTGCATTAGTGAGTAATTCTTTCGTTCTATCTGAAGCTTCTTGCCCAAAAGGTTGTTTCCCGATTCGAGGATGCTTCGTTTCAGGTGTATCAATTAACAGGAATCTAAATGATTCTTTGCTGCCATTATAAATAAACTTAGCCGTATCCCCATCAACTGTTGATGCAAGCTCAACTGGTATTCTATCAGTTGTACCTGGCGTATATGACTTTTGTTCTTCTTTCTTTATATCAGTAGAAGTACTTTCAGTTTGTTCTACTTCAACTTTCTCTTCTGAACTTTCTACTGTTTCCTCTTCTTTAACTTGTTCTTTCTTATCTGATTCATTTTTCTCTTCAGATTTTTTCACTTTATCTTCAAGACGTTTATTTGTTTCTTCTAATTTTTTCTGTTCACTTTTTAACTTTTCATTTTCCTTACTAACTTGGTCATTTTCCGTATTATCTTCACTGCAACCACCTATGATAATCATCACGATAATAATACTTACAAACCATAACAAACCCTTTTTCATTATTTTCTCTCCTAATTAAGTCATCATTATTTTAATAATACCAAATTTTTCAGAAATTAATATTAATATTTTAAAATATCGCTTAATTTAATAAAAAAGGATTATATTTACAATCTATGTGCAAAAAAGTAAAAACACCTTTACGATGTTTTAATCAAATATTTTAAAAAGTAATTTTATAGCCCATCCAAACATCCTTGGAATAATAAAAACTGCACCTTTAATCAAATCCCAAATTATAAAGAATCCTTCAAAAAAATCCCAAAAACTAAAATTGTTCTCTTTATTCTTCTTATATTTTTTTCTCATAAATACCTCCACAGATTAGATAATCATTCTAGTAAAAATAAATTCAATTACAAATTTCAGCCCTCTTAACACTTGAACAAAAACAATTATCATCGTAACTAAAAAGAAAATTAATGAAGGTATACCCACTTTCATCCCTTTATTCCAATTTTTGATTGAAGCAATAAGAAATAAAGATATCAGTGATAAATAGGACATGCCAAGACCAATTGTGGTACCTGCTTTATTCTGATGTCTAAATTTACCCATTAAAGAATCATAAAAAACATCTCTAACCCCTAAATTTGAAGTATATATATCAAAACTAACACCAAGTATTACTAACAAAGCATTAAATATAACAACAATCCCAATAAATACACGAACCATTCGATCACCCTTTATATTATCAAATTTATGTAATAACAATTATAAAACAATAGTATTATAATTGTGCAATAAGGGCAACCTGATGTAGCAAGTCGCATCTAAAATATCATCTTATCTTTAGATCACAATTCTTTCATATAAAAATTTTCTAATACTTATGATAAAATATTAATAATAAATAAATTTGAAATATTTAGAAGAAACAATCGGAGGAAATATGTACTTATTATGTGGCATTATAATAACCATAGTAGGATTGCTAGTAATAATATGGGAAGGAAAAAGTATTTTTAACATTTTTCTATTTTCGTTTGGTGTACTATTAACCCTATTTGCTATATTAAAATTTTTAAGTGAACTGTTTTTCAGATGAAAAAATATAAGTTTTCAACAAATATAATAAGTAAGAAAATCTCTCAACCGTAATGATTGAGAGATTTTTTGTTTGATCGAATTAATAATTTCAACTTTATAATTGCCTTTCTTGTTATATAGGATTAATATCAATTTATCTCATATAAAAGGTGATATAACATGAACACTATATCTAAATTAACGATACTTTATCTTACACTCTTTTTGACTACAACAATTGTTGGCTCCATATTGCTTTATTTACCGATAACAGGAAGAAAATCTATCCACTTTATAGATGCTTTCTTTGTTGCTACAAGTGCTTTTACAGTAACCGGACTTTCAACAGTGGATATACCTAGCCAATTCAATGATTTAGGTTATCTAGTTATCTTATTATTAATACAAATAGGTGGCTTAGGTATTGTTACATTAACCATTTTTATATTGATTTTAACAAGAAAAAATATCTCTTTTAAAAATAGAGAATTATTATTATATACATGGAGCGAGGATAATGATTCTGGTCTCTTAAAAATAACGATGCGATTAGTCATTTTTAGTTTAATAGTAGAATTAATTGGTGCAATCATATTATCCGCAGTATTTATCCCTGACCACGGCATAGCAAAAGGTGGATTCATTAGCATATTCACATCAATTTCATCATTTAATAATGCAGGATTCTCACTATTTTCTAAAAGTCTGATTCCATATAGCGATAATTTAATAGTAAACGTTATCGTTCCATTGTTAATCATCATAGGAGGCATTGGATATATCGTTATATTAGATTTATGGCAATCAAAAAGAATAACTAAATTAAAATTACATTCAAAAATCGTGCTAACTACTACAGGAATATTAATTTTTATCGGATCCCTATCATTTTGGTTATTAGAATTAAATAATACATTAAAAAACGATAACTGGATTGTACAAATATATAAATCAGTATTTCAATCCGTTTCAACACGAACAGCTGGTTTTAATACTGTAGATATTGGACAATTACATGATTCCACCCTTTTAATATTCGATATGTTGATGTTCATAGGTGCAGGTCCCATGAGTACAGGTGGCGGAATAAAAGTCACGACCTTTACAATAATATTAGTATATATATACTCACAATTAAAAAGCCAAAAACATCCTCACATATTTAAGAAAAGTATTATCAACGAACAAATTAATAAAGCAATCACAATTGGCTTTTTATCAAGTATTTTAGTATTAATCACAACCTTTATCATATCGATTCAAAACCCAAAATTCAGCATGTCACAAATATTATTTGAAACAACATCAGCATTCGGTACAGTCGGACTATCAACAGGTATTACAGCAGATTTAACAACAATATCTAAAATCGTACTAATCCTTTTAATGATAATAGGTAAAATAGGTATTCTGATCATTATGGCTATATTTATCCATCCAAAAAAAGAAGGATATTATTATTCAACAGAGAAGGTTCATTTGTAGAATAATTAGTTAAAAATGCAAATTACTATATATTCACCAACATAGACAAAAAAACCTCACGCTAAGTGAGGTTTTTTTATTCTTCAATTCCATCTTCATCAAATTTACTAACCATGCCATACTCGTCCACAATGTAAGAACCTGCAAGTTCACCATCTTTAGTATAGTAAGCAAATCCCCAACTACCATCATCTCTATGCTCAGGTTCTTTAAATGTGTAAGAATCAGTATCCAAAGTTTCACCTTCGTAATCTTCAACAAAATCCATAACATTCGATCTATCAACTATTTCATCAGAAGGTTGATTATCATCAGGTAATTCATCGTAAATAGATTTTTCTTCACCACTTTCCACTCTTAACGAACTTTCATATGCAGCACTTGCAGGTCCCTCTAATACATTTCCTTGTGGTATAACATCATTACTCACTGCACTATTGTATGCAATAACTTTTTGTTCTTCAGTGTAGTCACCATATAATATTTTAACTAACGTATCTCTATCAGTAACATTTTTATAATTCAAATTTTTATTTTCTTCTTCTGACGACTGTTGTTCATCAGTCGTAACTTCTTCTGTTGATTGTTCTTCAGTATTAGATGCCGACTTATTAGCATTTTCCTTTTTAGAGTCTTCCTTTTGCTTGTTATCTTGCTTATTCTCTTCATTATTATCATTAGATGAACTATCTTCTTTCTGACCACATGCCGCTAACACTAACATTGATGAAAAGAATAAAATAATTAATTTTTTCATTCATTTTCCCCCTTAAATGTATTTAACATGATTAATTTGATTATAAACTAATCGCACACTATAAGTACACATTAAATTACATTATACACTATAGTTTGATAATGACTTGTTTCTCTGATGAGGCAATACTGTGGCAACAAAAATAAAAAGCCCCCAACCACAAAGGTTGAGAGCTATATAACAATTCACCTTATCTAACAATAAAGGTTTATACGTTTGGGCTTTTATTAATTTTTTTGTGTCAGAATTTTTATAACACAATAACGATAGAGGTTTCAATCTAAAGACTCACTGAACATAATACCTTTTCGTATATTTAAAATATTATCTTTTACTATTGGAATGACCTCATAGTTAGGTTCTGTTAACCAAATAAGTTCTGAACATTTATTCGGTTCATTATTCCTTAGTGCACCTGTCCAATCATTGACTTTTACATAATAGTCTATCCGATTGACTTTATATCTATAGCAAACATGCTGTATTTCAATTGATTGAGGATCAATAATTATATTCAATTCTTCATTAGCTTCTCTTATAGCTGCTTCATGTGGTGTTTCGTTTTTTTCTATATGACCAGCAGGTAATGAAAGTTTGCCATCCTCATAGCCTGTATGATATCTTCTCAAAAACAAGCATTCCCCATCTTTTTCTATAATCATATAAACTGCTGGTATAAGCATATTTCTCTCCATGATCTTCCCCTCCAACTTAATATACATATTAGCATATCAAAGGTAACTCAATGAAATCTATTATAATTAGACAACGAATATAAATTATGGTAATTTTATAATATAAAAGGACGATACACATACATGCATCGCCCTCACGAGCCCGTTAAAAAGACGGTAGCTTTGTTGATTGAATTATAAAAAATAACCATCAAAACCGGCTAAAGTTAGAGATGGTTATTTTTTATGGTCATTTTTACTAATTAGCACTATACCAATGATTGAAATGACAACCATTAATATCTCATAATCAGTCAATGTTGCACCTTTCTTGGAGCTCTACCATATTTCATAAGCATCACCCCATTGTCATGAGATTAGCCACCATCTATCCAACTTGCTCACTTTAATATTTTATCTACATTACCAATTTTTGTCTAATAGCGAAAAACTTAAATATGCACTTGATTCTATGCATATTTTCAATTTTTATAACAACTGATTAGATATTCATTATAAAAGTTATAGTTAACTGCATATATCGTCAAAATAATCTCAATAGACAGCATCTATGAATTATGGTAATTTTATTATATAAAAGGGCGATACACATACATGCATCGCCCTCACGAGCACGTTAAAAAGACGGTAGCTTTGTTGATAGAATTATAAAAAATAACCATCAAAATCAGCTAAAGTTAGAGATGGTTATTTTTTATGGTTATTTATACTAATTAGCACTATACCAATGATTGAAATGACAACCATTAATATCTCATAATCAGTCAATGTTGCGCCTTTCTTGGAGCTCAACCATATTTCATAAGCATCACCCCATTGTCATGAGATTAGCCACCATCTATCCAACTTGCTCACTTTAATATTCTATCTACGTCTCCTTTGATCACCTCCTAAAAATAAGCCTCTACTTACTAATATAGCTAAACATAAAGCATGACCATTTTTAATACCTTTTTTACACTATATCCCAACAGCTTATTCGTTTTTATATTTTTTTGTGACATAAACATGGATTGTATTGTAGTTATAAAATAAGCTAAACTAAATATAGGTTTTTAATAAAGGAGGTTAATTATGCACTTTAGAAAAATATATACTGAAGATTATAATGATTGTGCTAAAAATTTAGTTTCAGCATATGCAGGTCCACCTTGGTATAATAAATGGACTGATCAAGAAGCCTTACTTAGAATTGAAGCGACAATGAGTGGTTTTAATTCAAGAGGATATGTTATCGAAAACGAGGATACAATAATAGCAATGTGTATAGGTCGTATTGACTATTATTTTAATAACTTTAATCAATTTTTTATTGATGAATTTAATGTTATACCTAATCAACAAGGATTTGGCATCGGAAAACAACTCATGAATTTTATTATAGATGAAATGAAGCAAGAAAAAATAAATAAAATTTTCCTTATTACCGGTGGAGAATCAGCATCTAAATTTTATGCTAAAAATAAGTTTGAAATAACAAATGATGGGTTTATGATGGAACTTGATTTGTAAAAAAAATTGATATTATATTTGAGTTTAAAATTTAATCACTTGTATCATAACAAAAAAACAGCCCACCAATTATGTAGTGAATATTGATATTTAAGCAAAAATAAATAAGACACCCATCCAGATTATAAAGAGTTTGGAAGGTGTCTTACTTTTATATTTATAAACCTTTTTAATTATAATATTAATATGTAACTATTCTTCATCTAAAGCCTTCATTTTTTCTTCGAATTCTGCATCTTCTTTTGCTTGGCGCTCTTCTTCTTTACGCATTTCTTCTTCATATGCTGCGTCTTCTTTTGCTTGGCGTTCTTCTTCTTTACGCATTTCTTCTTCATATGCTGCATCTTCTTCTGCTTGTTCTTTTTCATATGCTGCGTCTTCTTTTGCTTGACGTTCTTCTTCTTTACGCATTTCTTCTTCATACTCAGCGTCTATTTTTTCTTGTTCTTTCAAAAAATCATCATATTCTTTATCTGCTTCATCGCCTAATCGATCGTATTCTTTCTCAATTCTCTCTAATAAGTCATTATACTCTTTATTTGTAACACCACGACTTACACGATTCATCTTTTCTCCTTCTGTTAAAGAATTATATTCATCGACTAAATAATTGTACTCCTCAGCAGTATAAGGATAATCCTCACTATCATCTTCTGTTTCCTTCATTTCATTTGTTGTTTCATTTGTACTTGTACTTGAATTTGTATTACTATTCCCTTTAATATCAGATTTCCTAATTTTCCATTTACCACGTACCGTATCGAATAAAGGCACAAAATCCATCTCTAGCGTATATCTTTGAGAATCTGGAACATCATAATATATATACCCTGTACCTATATTCCCTTTATTTAATAAATGAGAGAATCCTGCATGATTATCATCTGTTCCAAACCACTCTTGAAAGTTTTCTTGTTTCGATTTCATCGTAAATGCAGAATTATCAACTAGAACTTGGTCATCATTATGATTTTTAAATTTAAATGAAACTTTAAGCGCTTGTCCATTTTCAGGAGCACTATATTCATCATAATCATTATTAAATTCAACTTTGGTTACTATTATATCAACACCGTCTGCATCAACAACTTCTCCCACTTTAAATGTCTTCATTTGCTCATTTGCCTTACGTTTACTGTGTGTTGATTTATGCTTTTTGTTATCATTCGACTCAGCTTTTCTTTCAATGTTCGAACTATTGCAACCTACTAAAAATAATCCCGCCACCATTATTAACAACATAATTTTTTTCAATTTTCTATCCTCCATTTATGATAATTAAACATATCATATCACAAAAGAAGTGATATGATAGCACAAAATTAAATTGCCCTTAACTTTTTACTAGTTATTTTATATTTTAAAAAAAGAGAGTGCTGTAATCACCCTCTCTTTCATTACTTTTCTTGTGAAAATGTTTGTAGGTCACGTTGTTTGACTTGATTTTGCTGGCTATCATTACCGACTTTAGGTTGTTCTAATGTTGGCTGTTGTATAGTTCGCTCTTCAGTTATTACTTCTTCATTCTAAAAATCTCTTTTTATATGTGTCTTAGACATTCATCATTCATTTAAATTATTCCTAATAATCTTATAAAAGTAATTTTATTACTTTTTGATAAATAATCTACAGCTTATTTAAACTATAAACTAGAATATTTATTTAGTGTAATGGTACTATAATTAAATATATTGAGGAGTTGAACAATCTATGAAAATCACGATTGAACCACATAATTCTAATTGGGCTAACATGTACGCTAAAGAAGCTAACAAGATTAGCCAAATTTTTGGTAAAGACTTAGTTGACATTTACCATATTGGTAGCACAGCTATTCCGGGTATAAAGGCTAAACCTATTATCGATATTTTGCCTGTTGTTAAAGATATAAACAAAGTTGACCAGTATAATTCATACTTTGAGAACATTGATTATGAAGTGCTTGGTGAATTTGGTATTAAAAACAGAAGATACTTTACAAAAAGTGATAAAGTTACAAAAGAAAGGCTTTTTCATGTTCATACATTCGATATTTATAATCAGTTCGATATAAATAGACATCTCGCATTCAAAGCATACTTAATTGAACATCCAGATGTCGCAAAACAATATTCCAATTTAAAAGAAGCATTATTTGTTAAATTTAATGGTGATAAAGAAAACTACATAAACGGTAAAGATTCATTTATCTTATTTTAATTTTTTTCTTCAAATAACCTTGCTTCAATTGTCATAATATAACCTCCTTACATATAAAATTTCATATGTGGCTTTTCTTCTTTATAATAGTCTAACCTATCTTTTAATGTACCTGTATGTAATTCTAATTTGTGACCGTCTGGATCAGTGAAGTATATTGATTGTTTATCTCTTACATCTCTATTACGTCCTTCTAATATATTAACGTTGTTATATTTTAACCACTGATACCATTCATCAAATTCACTTTCACCAATTGTAAAAGCCATATGTGTATATGAGTATTGAATTTCATTTCTAGGTATATCATTTTCTTCATTAAGTGCTAACCACAGATCACCTAATATGAAATAAGCTGTTTTATCACTCTCTACTAAAATTTTAGCTTTCAAAATATCTTTATAGAAAACAATAGATTGATTAATATCTGATACAGAATAGGTAACATGATTTATAGATTGAATCATGAAATAGTCCCTCCTTTAATTTACTGAATATTCTAACATAAATAATTATTAGATTACTCATTTCAAAAGAAATATTGAGAAAACTCAACTTTAATAAAATACCCACCTATTCATTTAGGTGGGCTATTTATAATTATTTATCTTTTTATTTGTCAAATTTTTTATTAATAATATTTATTAAAACCAATATAACAAAAACAGTAATTCCTATATAAATAGGCGTCATTGATTCATTGTCTGTGAAATAAGTTATTAATCCACAGAATATGGCTGTTATGACAGCTCCAATTAATACTACAATTCCTTTATTCATATAATTATTTCCTTTCTTTATTGCTTAGTAATAGAAGTGACAGTACCATCTACTTTACCATGAATTATAATACCATTTTTAGGTACAGCCTAGTACGCAAAAAGAAATAGTAAAATATTTATAATTGATACACTCTTAATCAAATGATATAGGGTGTATTTTTTTAGGTACTGTGGCACATCTGTGGCAATACTGTGGTAACGAAAATAAAAAGCCCTCAACCACTAGGGCTGAGGGCTATATAATGGAGACGGCGGGAGTTGAACCCGCGTCCAGAGATCCTGATACAAATGTTTCTACGTGTGTAGTCAAGTCTTTATTGTTTCGCGTTGTATCAGGGGGCTGACACCCTATTACAACGCTAGTTTGATTAATCTCTTCTCGTCAGACTTCAAACGGCAGTGACGAGCGTATCCTACTTAAAGTTGAATCACGTTAACAGCACATAGGCGATGCTGTTAGGTGATGCAGAGTGCTATTACGCAGCTACTGCTAAGTTTTGTTGTTTGCCAGTTATTATAACTGTTGTGTTGATGACGAAGACAACCCTCCGACACGCTTCATAAGCTCGGGGACCCCTGTCGAATCCGTAACGTCCCCTCAATAAGAAATATACTTCTTTTTAGCAGAAGTATATTTAATCTTAACAATTTTTTATTGATTTATCAATAAAATTATTTAATATCTTTGTTTCATTGCTCTTTCAACGTCACGTTTTGCTTCTTTTTCTTTCAATGCATGTCGTTTATCATAGTCACGCTTACCTTTTGCTACTCCTAAAAGCACTTTACAGTAACCGTGTTTAATGTAGAGCTTAAGTGGTATTAATGCATACCCTTTTTCTCTTGTAATACCAAAGAGTTTATCGATTTCTTTTCTTTTTAAAAGTAATTTACGATTTCTCAATGGATCATGGTTAAATCTATTTCCTTCTTCGTACGGTGCAATATGCATGTTGTATACGTACATTTCTCCGTTGTAAACACGTGCGTATGAATCTTTTAAGTTTGCACTACCTCGGCGAATGGATTTGATTTCAGTACCTTGAAGGACAATTCCCGCTTCAACCGTATCTTCTATTGTATAATCATGGCTTGCTTTACGATTTTGCGCTAATGGTTTGCTTTGAACTTTTGGCACATCCATCACCTACTTTCTATTTTTTCTTGCCTCTTGCTTTATTTTTTACATTTTTAGCTTTGTAATAAGGCTTTTTGTCTTTGTTATCTTGTCTACCGCCTTGTTTACCTTTTGCTCTGCCTTTTTTATGATGATTAGGCTTGTCACCTTCTTTAGATGTAGTACGTTTTTTGGCTTTGATTGTTTTTTCTCTCGCCAATCGTTCTCTATTTTTTTCAGCTATTGGCATACCTACAACTTGGAAATCTATCATTCTTTCATCAACGTTAACGTTAATTACTTTAACTTCCACTTTGTCACCAATTCTAAATACTTTAGCTTGGCGTTCACCTATAATAGCCATGTTCTTCTCATCAAAATTATAATAGTCATCTGTTAAGTTAGAGATGTGTACCATACCTTCTATTGTGTTCTCTAATTCAACGAACATACCAAAGTTAGCAACAGAACTTATAATACCTGTGAATACTTCTCCTACATGTTGTATCATGTATTCTGATTTCTTCAAGTCGTCTGTATCGCGTTCTGCATCAATTGCTCTTCTTTCACGTTTAGATGTATGTTCAGCTATATTAGGTAACACTTCTTCCCAATGTCTAATATTTTTACTATTCATAGACTTATCGATTAAATATTTACGTATTAATCTATGGACGATTAAATCAGGATATCTTCTAATTGGTGATGTGAAATGTGTATAATAATCAGCTGACAAACCAAAGTGTCCTAAATTATCTTCACTGTATCTAGCTTGTTGCATACTTCTTAACATTAATGTAGAAATAACCATTTCTTCTTTTTGGCCAGCAACTTCTTGAACAATTTTTTGTAATGTTGATGGATGAATATCTTCACTTGATCCTTTAACAGCAAGACCAAAATTAGCAATAAATTCAAAGAACTTATTTAATCTTTCTGCTTTAGGATTTTCATGGACACGATAGATAAATGGTACTTCAAGTTTACTAAAATGCTCAGCGATTGTTTCGTTAGCAGATAACATAAAGCTTTCGATTAATCTTTCAGCATCATTTCTTTCTCTTACTTTAATGTCAGTTGGTATGCCATCTTCATCTACTAATACTTGTGCTTCTTTAATATCAAAATCAATTTCACCACGTCTTTTACGTTTAGCGATTAATTGTTGTGATAATTGTTGAGCTAAATCAAGCATTGGTGTAATTTCAGCATATTGATTTCGGATATCTTGATCTTCATTTTCAATAATAGAATTTACATCGGTATAAGTCATTCTATAATCAGAGTGGATCACACTTTCAAAAATATCATGACTTACCACTTCACCTTGTTGGTTAATTTCCATTCTACAGCTTAAAGTTAATCTATCTTCATTAGGGTTTAATGAACATATACCATTACTCAATCTATGTGGAATCATTGGAATAACTCTATCTACAAGATAAACACTTGTTGCTCTATCGTAAGCTTCATTATCTAATTCACTATTTTCAGTCACATAATAACTGACGTCAGCAATACTAACCGTAAGCTCTGTTAAACCATTATCAAGCGCTTTAATAGATACAGCATCATCTAAGTCTTTAGCATCTGCACCATCAATTGTTATTGTCAGTTCGTCTCTTAAATCACGTCTATCTTTTATTTCATCAGGTTTAATTTGATCGGGTACATTTTTAGCTTCTGCAATAACACTATCAGGAAACTCAATATTGATACCATGTTGATAAATTATAGATAATATATCAACACCTGGATCATTTTTATGACCAAGAATCGCCTTCACATGCCCTTCAGGATTATGTGAACCATCCGCATATTCAGTTATTTCTACTAATACTTTATGACCTTCAATCGCACCAAGATTTTTACCTTTAGGGATAAAGATATCTTGAGTGATACGCTTATCATCTGGTAATACGAAGCCAAAATGCTTAGCTTCAGTATATGTACCTACTACTTGCGTAATATTACGAGTTGTAATTGCTTTAACTCTTCCTTCTATTTTACCTTTATGGTCACCACGAGATGGCACAACTTCTACTAATACTTCATCACCATCCATTGCTTTATTAATTTGGTTAGGTGGTATGAAAATATCCTCGATTGTATCATCTTCAGGTCTTAAAAATGCAAAACCTTTCTTATGTTGACTCAATGTACCTTTAACAAGATCTGATTTATCTCTTGTCTTCTTATATCTATCCGTCTTTGTTCTTTCTAGTTGACCCGTTTGTTCTAAATCAACTAGAACTTTAATTAATTCTTTAAATGAATCAGCATTATTGAGTCCCATTACGTCTTGAAATTCACTTACTGTCATTGGACTGTATTCTTTATCATTGATGATTTCTTCAACTTCTTCTCTTAGATTCATAGTGGGCCTCCTTTCTCGTTTATATTATGATGTCTTATTCGGACCAATCTAATGATTCTAAGAACTGATACACGTCTTCGAATACTTTTTCTTTTTCTTGTCCGATTGTTATAACGTGACCAGATTCTTCATACCATTTAATATTTTTATCATCTGATGATGATTCATTGTAAATAATATTAGCTGAATCAGGATTAATCATTTCATCTTGTCTACCTTGAACGACAAATAAAGGATCAAACACTTCATCAACTTGATCTCTTACACCTTGAATTGTATCTTGCAATTCAGTCAAAGTATTTGTTGGATGAAAATGTTTCATTTCCTGTTCAATTTGTTCAGGTGTTTTTCCTTCATACTTCTTAAATTCTCTAGCGTATTCTAATACACCTTCAAACATTGTGCCTTCTGTTTTTATAAACATAGGGGAACACATTGTTATAATACCTTTTACATCTCTTTTTAAACTTAATTTTAAACTAAAAACGCCACCTAGTGAAAGTCCGGCTACTGCTATTTCAGTATAACCTTTTTCTTCCAAGAAATCATAGGCATCTAGACAATCTTTAAACCATACATATGGGCTGGATTCTAATATCTCTTCGGGAGGTCTACCATGACCTTCATAGTGTGGTGCATATGATGTATATCCTTTTTTCTGTAAGTATCGTCCTAGTTGTCTAACATCTGATGAATTACCTGTGAATCCATGTAAAAGTAGAACTGCTCTCTTTCCTTCTTCAAAGAAGAAAGGTTTAGGTAATTGAATTCTCATGATCGACCTTCCTTTAACATAATCTAGTTCTATTGTATCGTTTTTTTACTTGTAAACAAACAAAAAAGTCCGACAAGACAGTCGGACCACTACATTTTAAAGTAAGTTATTGCTAACATTAATAAGAAAAATAAAATTGATAAAATAATTGTAACTCTGTGTAAAAATAAATCTACTCCACGTTGTTTTTGTTTTCCAAATAATTGTTCTGCTCCGCCACTAATTGCACCAGATAATCCAGTACTTTTACCTTCTTGAAGTAACACGACGGTAATCAATGCAATACAAACGATGATTAATAAGACGATTAAAAATGTATGCATGGACTCGGTCCTCCTGTCTATTATAACAGTAGAATTATAGCATATTTACATTATTCACTCAAGTTTTCGTTAATTATACTCAACTGAAATACCTAAAGATTTTAACATTTCAAAATAAGTCGGACAAGTCTTAGAAACACATGATGGGTCTAGCAACTTAACTCCATCAATTTTAGTACCAACTAAACTTAGTGACATAGCTACTCGATGATCGTCAAATGTGTCTAAAGTCGCTGCTTCAATTTGACCTGGTGTGATAGTCCATCCATCTTGATGTTCAACTACATCGATACCTAATTTAGAAAGACTTTCAGTTAATGCTGAAACACGATTACATTCATGATGACGAATATGCTCAACTCCTGTAATCGTAATTGGACCATTAGCAAAAGTAGCTAACGTACCAATTGTTAAGGCTTGGTCAGAACATGCATTCATATCTATCGTTAAATGACCTTTTAATTGTTCAGGACCAGAAATTACGACGTAGTCAGAACCTTTTTCAACAGTTGCGCCCATTCTCTCAAGAATATCTACAACTTCTAAATCAGGTTGATGACTTTCCATGTTTAAATGATTAATTTTAATTGTTGATTTATTTAGTGCAGCCAACGCCATAAAATAACAAGCAGTTGATAAATCAGCTTCTAAAGGTAATGTAGCTGGTTGATATTGACCTTGTTCAACTTTCATATGTTTATAGTCATCTGAGACATCAACATTAATTCCAAATTGGTGCATCATCTCAATTGTTATATCAACGTAAGCACTTTGAACAATATTAGTAGTTAATTCTATTTCAGTTGGACGATTAAATAAAGGAGCAGCCATTAATAATCCACTAATAAATTGACTCGATTGGTTACCAGCAATTGAAACTTTTCCACCTGTTTGCGCTGTACCTTTTATAGTAATAGGTAATTGACCTTCTTCTTCAAGATATTTAACCTCTACTCCAAGTTGTTGTAATGCTTCATGAAGTGTTTGATGAGGTCTTACTGCTAATTGTTCAGTTGAAGTAACTGTAATTTCACTTTTTTCTTGTGTACCTAATATACCTGGTAAGAATCTCGCAGTAGTACCAGCAGAACCAATAAATATTTGCTGCTTATCTGGCAATTCTGCATGATTAATTCCTGTTATATGAATCTCATCTTCGATAAATTTGAAAGTAGCACCTAATTTTTTCAATGATTCCATACACCAATACGTATCATCACTTTTTAAGTATCCAGATAATTTTGAAGTGCCATTACTAAATCCTGCTAATATAAAAGCACGATTAGTTACACTTTTACTTCCTGGAATAATTACTTCTTTATTAAAAGATTGGTTGATAGGATGAAGTGTTAATGCTTCTACTCCATCTAAACTAGACCATGGTGATTTAGCACTTTTTAAATTAATCGTCATCTATGATCCTCCTAAAAAATTCATTGTCTCTATTATAGAACATTTTGATATGGAATGAAACGACAAAATATTGCTAGTTTAAAGCGTTAAAGAATATGTCGTGAGTTAATGTATTTTTGTGTAGTGAAGTAAGGCTCTATTTATCATGTTGTGCGAGTCTTGCAATATTCAGCCTCTCTATTTATCATGTTTGCCACGTCTTGATAAATTCACGCCTTCTATTTATCATGTTTGACACGTCTTGCAATATTCAACCGTTCTATTTATCATGTTTACCATGTCTTGCAATATTAAGCCTCTCTATTTATCATGTTTGCCATGTCTTGCAATATTCAACGGCTCTATTTATCATGTTTACCATGTCTTGCAATATTAAGCCTCTCTATTTATCATGTCTGCCACGTCTTGATAAGTTCACGAGCTACCTCACTTTATTTATTCAAAATAAAAAAGCACAAAAGGTGAGTCTACACCTTTTGTGCTCTTTATAAATCATTTTATATGCCAATTATTTTGATAAGTTATAGAAAGCTTTGATTCCTTCAAATTTACCTGTTTCAAATAATTCGTCTTCGATACGTAATAATTGGTTGTATTTAGCAATACGGTCAGTTCTTGATAAAGAACCTGTTTTGATTTGACCAGCGTTTGTTGCTACTGCGATATCAGAAATTGTAGTATCTTCTGTTTCACCTGAACGGTGTGAGATTACTGCAGTGTAACCAGCTTTTTGAGCCATTTCGATTGCTTCGAATGTTTCTGTTAATGTACCGATTTGGTTAACTTTAATTAAGATTGAGTTACCGATACCTTTTTCGATACCTTCAGATAATTTTTCAGTGTTAGTAACGAATAAGTCGTCACCTACTAATTGTACACGGTCGCCGATACGTTCAGTAAGGATTTTCCATCCGTCCCAATCGTTTTCGTCCATACCATCTTCAATAGTGATAATTGGGTATTTGTTAACTAATTCTTCTAAGAAGTCTACTTGTTCTTCTGAAGAACGTTTAGCACCGTTTTCACCTTCAAATTTAGCGTAGTCATAAACGCCATTTTCGAAGAATTCTGAAGCTGCACAGTCAAATCCTAAGAATACATCTTTACCTGGCTCTAAACCAACAGCTTTAATAGCTTCTAATATTGTTTCAACGCCATCTTCAGTACCTTCAAATTTAGGAGCGAAACCACCTTCGTCACCTACTGCAGTTACTAATCCACGAGATTTTAAGATTTTAGCTAAGTTATGGAAGATTTCTGCTCCCCAACGTAAAGCTTCTTTAAATGTTGGAGCTCCAACTGGTAAAATCATGAATTCTTGGAATGCGATTGGTGCGTCTGAGTGAGAACCACCGTTTACAATGTTCATCATTGGAACTGGTAATTGAACACCATTGAATCCACCAAGATATTTATATAAAGGTTGTCCTAAGAAATCAGATGCAGCACGAGCTACAGCCATAGAAACACCAAGGATAGCATTAGCACCAAATTTAGCTTTGTTAGGTGTACCATCTAAAGCGATCATTAATTTATCGATAGAAACTTGTTCTAATACTGAGAATTCACCTTCAATAATTTCTGGTGCAATGATTTCGTTAACGTTTTCTACAGCTTTAAGAACACCTTTACCTAAATAACGTTCTTTGTCTCCGTCACGTAATTCTACTGCTTCGTATTCACCTGTTGAAGCTCCTGATGGTACTAATGCTCTACCAAAAGCCCCACTTTCAGTTAATACTTCTACTTCTACTGTTGGATTACCACGTGAATCTAAAACTTCGCGTGCATAAATATCTGTAATAATTGGCATAATTAAAACTCCTTTATAATGTTAATTGATTATTATTTAATTAATGTTTTTCCAGTCATATCTTCTGGTTGTTCTACTCCAAGTATGTCTAGTAGTGTTGGTGCTAAGTCAGCAAGACGACCACCACTTCTAACTTCTACCCCTTCTTTTGTAACTATAACAGGAACAGGGTTTGTTGTATGAGTTGTCATAGGTGATTCACTATCTGTTAACACTTCATCAGAGTTACCATGGTCTGCTGTAATGATAGCTGTACCATTCATTGATAAAATCTTATCTACTACTTCACCTAAACATTCATCGACTGCTTCAATTGCTTTGATAGTAGGTTCAAGCATACCACTATGTCCTACCATATCAGGATTAGCAAAGTTTAAGATAATTAAATCTAAATCACCTTTATCTAATTCACCAATTAATGCATCTTTAACTTCGTAAGCACTCATTTCAGGTTTCAAGTCATAAGTTGCAACTTTTGGTGAGTCGATAAGAACGCGACGTTCACCTTTAAACTCTGAATGATTACCACCACTCATAAAGTATGTTACATGAGGGAATTTTTCAGTTTCTGCAATTCTAAGTTGGTTTAAGTTATGCTTTTCAGCAACTTCACCGATAGTATTTTTAATATCAACTGGTTTAAATGCAACTTCAGCGAATACATCGTCACTGTAGTTTGTGAATGTTACAAAGTATAAATCTTCTAGTTTACGTTTAAGTTCGAAACCTTCGAATTTTTCATTTGTATAAACTTGACTAAGTTGAGCCGCTCTATCAGGACGGAAGTTAAAGAATATCATTGAATCATGGCTGTTAACACCAGTGTTTTCAACATTTTTTTCTTCGTCTTTAACGATAAATGGCACGACGAATTCATCTGTTAAACCTTCTTTATAATTTGATTCTACACCTTCAATGGCAGTTTTGAAGACAGGACCTTCACCATTAGACATAGCATCATAAGCTTTTTCTTCACGATCCCAACGATTATCTCTGTCCATTGCATAATAACGACCAGAAATTGAAGCGAATTGACCGATACCTATTTCTTTAAATTTATCTTCTGTTTCTTCAATAAATTTAAGAGCAGATTTTTGATCAACGTCACGTCCATCAAGAAAACCGTGTACATATAATTTTTTAACGCCTTGTTTTTTCGCTAATTCTAAAAGTGCAAATAAATGTTTATAGTGGCTGTGTACACCGCCATCAGATAATAGACCCATTAAATGTAATGTAGAATCATTTTTAACGACATGGTTCATCGCTGCTTTTAATTCTTCAATTTCAAAGAAATCGCCATCTTCAATCGATTTATTTATTCTTGTTAAACTTTGGTATACGACTCTACCAGCACCAATATTTAAATGACCTACTTCAGAATTACCCATTTGTCCTTCTGGTAGACCAACATCTAAGCCACATGCAGATAATTCATTATGTGGATATTTGTTGTAATATCTATCAAAATTTGGTTTGTTGGCTTGTTTTACCGCATTACCATGCTCTTCTTCACGATTAGCAAAACCGTCAAGAATGATAAGCGCTGTTGGTTGTTTAGCCATTATTTAGCACCCTCTAATAATGCAACGAATGAATCAACTTTTAATGAAGCGCCGCCAACTAATGCGCCATCGATATCTGATTGAGCCATATATTCTTTAATATTTTCTGGTTTAACACTACCGCCGTATTGAACACGTAAAGCCTCTGCTTCTTCTGGAGAGAAAGCTCCTGCTACAACGTTACGTACGTGTGCACACATTTGGTTTGCATCTTCTGAAGTAGAAGATTTACCAGTACCAATTGCCCAAATAGGTTCATAAGCGATTACTGTAGATTTTACTTGATCTTTAGAAAATCCTTTAAGTGCTGCTTCTACCTGACCGCCTACTACTGATTCAGCTTTACCAGCTTCTCTTTCTTCTAATGTTTCACCAACACAAATGATTGGTGTCATATTATGAGAAAATACTGCTAATGCTTTTTTATTAACATCTTCGTCAGTTTCACCGAAGTATTCACGACGTTCAGAATGTCCTAATACTACATATTTAACGCCTAAATCTTCAAGTGCTGCTGGAGAAGTTTCACCAGTGAATGCTCCATTATCTTCAAAGTATGCATTTTGAGCACCAATTTGTAAGCCTTGTGCTACGCCTTCTTTAGTTAAATTAACAAGTGCATCTAATTGTAAAGTTGGTGCACAAATTACTGAATCTACCTCGTTAGTATCTGGTAATGCTGGTAGTTCATTAACAAAATCTTTTGCTTCTTGAACTGTTTTATTCATTTTCCAGTTACCTGCGATAATTGGTTTTCTCATGATATAAAAACTCCTTTTATGATTATTTTTCAGAAATAGCTACGATGCCAGGTAGTTCTTTACCTTCTAAGTATTCTAGAGAAGCTCCGCCACCTGTTGAAATGTGTGAAAAGTCATCAGCAAATCCTAAGTCCATAGCAGCTGCTGCAGAATCTCCACCACCGATAATTGTTGTTGCATTTTCTAAGCTAGCAATTGCTTTACATACACCAATTGTACCTTTAGCAAAGTTACTTAATTCAAACACACCCATAGGTCCGTTCCATACTACTGTGTTTGCACCTTCTAATGCTTCACTAAACAATTCAACTGATTTAGGACCGATATCCATTGATTCTTGATCAGCTGGAATTTCATCAGCAGAAACGACCGTAATTTCAGCGTCATTTGAAAATTCTTTCGCTACTTTACAATCTATTGGTAAGATAATTTTGTCGCCAGCACGTTCAAGTAATTCTTTAGCAAAATCAACTTTATCTTCTTCTAAAAGTGATAATCCTATTTCTTTACCTTGAGCTTTGAAGAATGTATAAGCCATTCCGCCACCGATAATAACTTTATCTGCAATAGTTAATAAGTTTTCAATTACACCAATTTTATCTGAAACTTTCGCTCCACCTAAAATTGCTACTAAAGGACGTTCTGGTTCACTTACAACGCCACCGATAAATTTGATTTCTTTATCCATTAAGAAACCAGATGCTGTTTCAATGTTAGATGCGATACCAACATTTGAAGCATGTTCACGGTGAGCTGTACCGAATGCATCATTAATGAACACGTCACCTAATGAAGCCCAATATTTACCTAACTCAGAATCATTTTTAGATTCTTTTTTACCATCAACATCTTCGAAACGTGTATTTTCAAATACTAATACATCGCCTTCAGCTAATGTATCGATAGCATTTTCTAATTTTTCTCCACGTGTTTCTGGTACAAATGTTACTTCTTTATTTAATAGTTCACTTAAGCGTTCTGCTACTGGTTTAAGTGATAATTCTTTTTTGTCTTCTTCAGTTTTCACTTTACCTAAATGTGAGAATAAAATTACTTTACCGCCTTGCTCGATAATGTATTTTATTGTAGGAAGCGCTTGAACGATTCTGTTGTCGTTTGTAATTGCACCATCTTTCATTGGTACATTAAAATCTGCTCTTACAAGTACTTTTTTACCTTTTAAATCTACGTCTTTAACATTCTTCTTTGACATGATTTGTCTTCCTCCTCTAGATAATAGAAAATACAACATGATTAAAAATAAGCGGAGAAGCGATGTGCTCCCCGCTTACTTATAAGCATAACCTATTTAGTTCATTTATTTAAATTATTTGTTAGCTTGAGCTGCTAAATATTCTAAAGTACGAACTAATTGTGAAGTGTAAGACATTTCATTGTCATACCAAGATACAGTTTTAACTAATTGACGATCTCCAACAGTCATTACACGAGTTTGAGTTGCATCGAATAATGAACCGTAAGTGATACCAATGATATCAGAAGATACGATTTCATCTTCAGTGTAACCGAATGAATCATTTGTAGCATTTTTCATTGCTGCATTGATTTCTTCTACTGAAACTTCTTTGTCTAATACTGCAGTTAATTCAGTTACTGAACCAGTTGCTACTGGTACACGTTGAGCTGATCCATCTAATTTACCTTTTAATTCTGGAATTACTAAGCCGATAGCTTTAGCAGCACCAGTTGAGTTAGGTACGATGTTTTGAGCCGCAGCACGAGCACGACGGAAGTCACCTTTAGAATGTGGAGCGTCTAAAGTATTTTGGTCACCAGTGTATGCGTGGATAGTCATCATTAAACCTTCTACGATACCGTATTGATCATTTAATACTTTAGCCATTGGAGCTAAACAGTTAGTTGTACAAGATGCACCAGAAACGATTTCTTCTGAACCATCTAATTCGTCATGGTTAACGTTATAAACGATAGTTTTTAAATCGCCTGAAGCTGGAGCTGAAATTAATACTTTTTTAGCACCTGCATCGATGTGAGCTGAAGCTTTTTCTTTGTCAGCGAAGAAACCAGTACATTCTAATACTACGTCGATATCTAAATCGCCCCATGGTAATTCTTTAGGGTTAGGATTTTCGAAAGTTTTGATTTCTTTACCGTTTACGCGGAATCCGCCTTCGATAACTTCTACTTCGTCTTTGAAACGGCCTTGTGTAGAATCATATTTTAATAAATGAGCTAACATTGCGTCATCTGTTAAATCGTTGATTGCTACTACTTCGATGTTTTCTACTTCTTGTAATCTTCTAAATGCTAAACGACCTATTCTGCCAAATCCATTAATTGCTACTTTAGTTGCCATTATTGATGGCCTCCTTTATATTTGTTATTTCAAAAAGGCGATTAAACCTTTTATTCCAAGTTAATCATTGCTTTTGCAGCACCTTCATCTGTTATAAGGATAGTATTCTTAGGTGCTATCTCAAGATAAGCCTTAATAGCTTCTGCTTTAGAAGCACCCCCTGCTACTGCAAAAATATTTGTCTTAGTTGCTAAATCTTCTAGTTGCAAACCGATTGTTTTAACGCGATGTACGACTTCACCTTTGGAATTAAAATAATATCCAAAAGCTTCTCCGACTGCATGATGATGTTTCAATTGGCTTAATACTTCTTCTGATGTTTTTCTTCTTTGTGCCATCTTCAGCGCATCACCAATACCGTGAATTATAAAATCTGAATGACGTATTGCATCAAGCACCTCTATTACTGCAGGTTCTGTCAACAACGTTTCATACGAACTTTCACTTACTTGGTCAGGAACATACAAGACCTTATACGACCCACCTGTTCGATTTGCCATACTTGCACAAATTGTATTAGCCTGGAATACTACGTTTTCTCCCAAACCACCACGCGCTGGCGTGAACAAAATGTCTTTATTCAATGGATGTAATGACTCACTAACTCTAGCCATTGTTGAACCACCCGTTACTGAAACTGAAGCTCGATCATACAATGACTGTTCTAGTAGTTCTGCTGTAACATTACCCATTTCTGCTTTAACCATCTCATCTGAATCCGAATTACCTCTCACTATATGTGCTTTCACACCATATCGATTAAATATTTCATCCTCAATATGATTAAAGCTAGAATAAAGTGTTAAATAATGTGATAACGAAGCAAGAATTTGTTCACCTGTTTCGGTCAATTTCATGCCTGTTGATTGAACGCTGAGTAAATCTTGTTGTTTTAACATTTCAATTTCAGTTCTCAATACCCGTTCAGTAATATTCATAACATCACTTAACGATCTTCGACCAATAGGTTGTTTCTTCTCAATCGTCGATAAGATATTAAAGCGTCGATACATCTTGTCAATCAAGTCAGGAACGAGTCTATGTTGTACCTTTAATAAATCTTCCATAAACAAGTCGCCTCCTCTAAGATTAACAGATGGGCATAATCTAACCTAGGTTAGACGTTTTTCGTCCCATGCGGGTCAAAAAAATAATATCTGTTTACAGTTTTATAATACACCTATGACTATAAGATTGCAAGATAAATGCGTTACTCTTTATTTCAATTCATCATACGCCTCAATCAATGTAACAAAATCCACGTTTCCTTCTTGTAAGACAACACCGTTATACTCAACTACTGGTACTCTAAGCATATATTTTTCATGTAATGTATCATCTTCTTCTATATTAATAGTAACAATTTTAATTTCATGATCATATTCATCTCTGAAAAAATCTAATTGTATTTTTGCATCGTCACATAAACCGCAATTTGAACCAATATAAAATTTGATATCCATAAAATCATCCTTCGTTATAATAAGCCTCCCCGAGACGAATCGAACGCCCATTTCAAGAACCGGAATCTTGCGTGTTATCCTTTACACTACGGAGAGATAAATCTTAATTATTAATTTATAATCACTTAACATCTTACGAATATAATAGAAGTATCAACTATAAGGAGTGAAGAATTATGACCACTAATCAAGCAGAAAACATCATTCGAAAAAGATGTGAACATTTTAATATGCAAGTCACTCAAATTCACTGCACTCAGCTTGTTGATTACGGAAACTATTATATCATTTATGCAAACATTGACAACATTTGTCGCAAATTTCCTGTGTATAAATCAGCTATTTAAGTTATAATATTCATCAGTAGGTCATATATTTTGACCATGTTTGACTTTATAGTGTATGATATGGTCATTAAGATATTCAAAGGAGGATTTAACTGATGAATTTAATACCAACAGTTATAGAAACAACAAATCGTGGGGAACGCGCTTATGATATTTACTCACGTTTATTGAAAGACCGCATTATTATGTTAGGATCAGCTATTGATGACAATGTAGCGAACTCAATCGTATCACAATTGTTATTTTTACAAGCACAAGATTCTGAGAAAGACATTTATTTATATATTAACTCACCAGGCGGAAGTGTAACAGCTGGTTTTGCTATTTATGATACAATTCAACATATTAAACCAGATGTACAAACAATTTGTATCGGTATGGCAGCATCAATGGGTTCATTCCTATTATCAGCTGGTGCAAAAGGTAAACGTTTCGCATTACCTAACAGTGAAGTGATGATTCACCAACCATTAGGTGGCGCACAAGGACAAGCTACAGAAATTGAAATCGCAGCTCGTCACATTTTACGTACTCGTGAAAAATTAAACAAAATTTTATCTGAAAGAACTGGACAACCAATTGAAAAAATTGAAAAAGACACAGATCGTGATAACTTCTTAACAGCTGATGAAGCTAAAGAATACGGTTTAATCGATGATGTAATGCATCCAGAAGATATGAAATAAATTTAATATACAAAAAACACCCGAAACTTAAGTTTTGGGTGTTTTTTTGTAGTTTAGGCGAAATTAATCTACGTCTTGACTCTTTTTAAAATTTGCAAATTCTGATTAACTAACATCTTGCTAAGGTCATTAATTCTATATTAAAAAGTCCAGGCAATCGACTATGTCTGGGCTTTTTTCTTATTAGCTTATTTTATTGTTTCGCCGCTTCTAATTTTATCTGCCATTTCATTGAGTTTACGTAGTCTATGGTTTATACCTGATTTAGATATTTTTCCTGTACTCACCATTTCTCCTAATTCTTTGATAGATACATCTTGGTTATCTATTCTTAATTTCGCTACTTCTCGTAACCGATCCGGTAAATTATCGATTCCAATTTCTTTATCTATAAGTTTAATGCTTTCTACTTGTTTCATTGCAGCACTTACTGTTTTATTTAAATTAGCTGTTTCGCAATTAACTAATCTATTTACAGAATTTCTCATGTCACGAATAATTCTAACATCTTCAAATTTAAGTAATGCTTGATATCCGCCAATTAAGCTTAAAAAGTCAGCTATTTTTTCTGCTTCTTTTAAATAACTGATATAACCTTTTTTACGTTCTAACTGTTTAGCGTTTAAACCATATTGATTCATTAATGCTGTTAAATCCGCTGAATGTTCTTCATATAATGAAAAAATTTCAAGGTGATAAGAAGATGTTTCTGGATTATTCACCGATCCTCCTGCTAAAAACGCACCTCTTAAGTAACTTCTTTTACAACAATCTTTTTGTAAAATATCTTTATCTATTTCTTGTTTAAACATACCTTCTTGTAGTATACCTAACTCATCTAATATTTCTTTAGCTTTTACTTTTATTCTACTGATATATATATTATTTTTTTTAAGTTTCATTTTCTTTCTTACTAATAATTCTACTTCCACTCCGAAGCATTTTTTTATGAGCGAAAATATACGGCGTGCTATCGCTGCATTTTCAGTTTGTACATTTATGACAAATTGTTGATTAGAAATACTCAAATTCCCATTCATTCTAATCAAAGCTGAAAGTTCTGCTTTTGCGCAACAGTCATCTACTTCAATTCTTGTTAATTCATTTTTCATTTCTGAAGCAAAGCTCACAGCAGATCATCCTTTCTTAATTTATATGTACATAAAAATAATGATATGCCGAAAGACATATCATACGTTTTGTATCTATTTTATCTTACATGGAATAGCCGGGCGTATCAAGTTTTTCAACTTATACAATTGATTATTTTTTTGTAGCCTCTTTGATTACACCAAATAACAACATTATTAAACCAATTATTAAGAAACTTATACCTATTTGTTGATTTGCAATTAAACCAATAAGCAGAAATATACAACCTATTAATACCATCATGATTTGAACATTCTTCATCAATGATCACCTCTTTTTGAAAGCTCTTACATTGATTCTACTTTATTTCTATATAAAAATATAGAGCGCGGGACAGAAATCTCATTCTAAAAAAAGATGTCATTATCCTACCCTCTATATTTCAAATTTATTTGTCTATCTTATATTGTATTGTACTAATTTCTCGTAAAGCTATTTCGTATATAAGTTGAGCAAGCACTTTATTATTATGTCTAATATATTGATGAGGCGTAATGCTCACTAAATTATTGTCGTGTATGCATTGTACACCCATCTCTTTTAATTTATCTCCATCAAAATGAACTTGCTTTGCATCTTCTTCTTCATATCTCATTAAAATATCTTTATTAAAGCGTTCATTTTGACAGATTACAAAATCGATAAATTCTTGGCCAACATGATCATGAATAGCTTTCACGTGGTCACTAACTGAATATCCAGTTGTTTCACCTTTTTGAGTCATAAGATTACATACATATAACCTTTCAGCATCAGTATGTATAATAGCGTCTTTAACTTTATCTAAAATCAAATTAGGTATTATACTTGTATATAGTGATCCTGGTCCCATAACGATTAAATCCGCTTCTTCTATTGCATCAATGGCTTCTTTCATTGGTTCGATATCTTCAGGTGTTAAAAAGACTTTTTCAATTTTTTTAGATGTTTTAGGGATATTAGATTCCCCTACTATAATTTCACCATCAGACATTACTGCATTTAATACAACACTTTTAGTTGTTGATGGAATGACTTGGCCTTTAATATTTAATATTTTGCTTAACTCTTTAACTGCATGACCAAAATCATCCGTAATATTTGTCATTGCTGCTAATAATAAATTTCCTATTGAATGTCCACCAAATTTTTCTTCTTCAAAACGATGTTGAAAAAGTTCTTCTAACATAGGTTCAGTGTCACTTAGAGCTGCCAGCACATTTCTTATATCTCCAGGAGCAGGTATATCCATCACATCACGAATTCTACCTGTACTACCACCATCATCTGCAACCGTTACGATGGCTGTAATATCTATTGGAAACTGTTTCAGTCCTCTCGCTAAAACAGAAAGACCTGTTCCGCCTCCAATTAATACAACTTTTAATTTTTTCATTTTTTCTTTTTACTTTCAATATGTGCATCGCGATGTGACGTATACACAGCATAGTCAAAGTTTTCTTTAATATCTTCTCCTAAACGTTTTGCAAGTGCGACAGATCTATGTTGACCACCTGTACAACCAATTGCAATTGTTAATTGAGATTTACCTTCTTTTTTGTAGCCTGGCAACATAAACATTAATAGGTCACTAAACTTTTTATAAAATGTATTTGTTTCTTTCCATTTCATAACGTACTGATAAACTTCGTCATCTAATCCAGTCAACGGTCTTAATTCTTGTACATAATATGGGTTAGGTAGAAATCTTACATCAAATACGATATCCGCATCAATCGGCATTCCGTGTTTGAAACCGAAACTTAACACCCTTACTTGGAATGTTGTAGAAGGATCTTTTTCAAATGTTGCATTCAACTCTTCTTTCAAAGCTTTCGGTTTCATTTCAGTCGTATCTATTACGAAATTGCTTATACCTTTAATATCATTCAAGAGATCTCTTTCTTCTTCAATAGCAGATAATAAGCTACCCTTTTCACTTAAAGGATGGGTTCTTCTCGTTTCTTTATATCTTGAAATTAATTTTTTATCACTTGCTTCTAAAAATATAATATCTACGATAACTCTTTTTTCACTTTGTATAAAATCCAATTCTTTTCTTAAGTCACCAAAGAAATCTTTACCTCTTAAATCAATTCCAATTGCCACTTTTGATAAAGAAGGGTTACCTTGATCCATTAAATCAACAAACTTTTGTAATAAAATTGGAGGTAAATTATCAACGCAAAAATATCCTAAATCTTCTAATGCTTGTAATGCGACAGATTTCCCCGCACCAGACATACCAGTAACTACAAGCAATTCATTTTTTACATTACTTTTGTCGGTAAGTTGCATAGCACTTCTCCTTTAACTATCATATGTATCTTAATCTTACATGATAATGCTATAAAAAACATTAAATAAATGGTCTATTTAAATCTATACCCGCCTTTTTAAACTATATCAAGTAAAAGAAAAATCATACATAAAAAGTGTTTGGGATTTAAATCCTAACTCAAAATAAATAAGCATATCTTACGATTTTGTTCGTGCATGCTTGCCTAGGAGTATGGCTCGAGCCTGTAGTCTCTCTCGCATACTTTTCCCTCAGGCGTCCGCACTACAAAATCGTTGGAAATATTTATTTTTATATAGAAAACAGTTTTTTCTAAGAGCTAGCTAAATGATTATCATTAAAATACTAGGACATTTATGTCAAAGGCAATTAATCTTAAGTATATATATTTACACAAATTGAAAAAAGTGTAAGTAAGGGTATCTATATTCACACAAGTCAGTAGAAGTGTAAGTAAAGATGTCCATATTCACATAAGTGAAGAGAAGTGTAAACATGGATATCTGTATTCACACAAGTCGAGAGAAGTGTAAGCATGCGCATAAAAAATGCCAACAAAGTCTATAGTTGCCACAATGATTTTCATAAAAAATAAAAGCAGGAATTCAATTTTAATAATGAATTCCTGCTCTTTATTAATTATATTAATTGTTCTTCGTCTTCAAGTGATTCAATATATGCTTGTGCATTTTGTGCTGCAATACTACCATCACCAGTAGCTGTAACGATTTGACGTAATGTTTTTTCACGAACATCGCCTGCTGCATATACACCAGGTACGTTAGTTTCCATTTCGTCATTTGTTTCAATATAACCGTTCTCATTCAATATACCTAATGATTCAAATGGTTTAGTCAATGGTTTCATACCAATATAAATAAACACACCATCAGCTTGATGTTCTGTTTCAGTACCATCTTCAGTAGAAACTAAAGTAACAGATCCTACTTTACCATCTTTTTCATTGATTGTTTTTAATGTTGTATTCCAAATAAAATCAATTTTTTCATTTTTAAATGCACGGTCTTGAATGATTTTTTGAGCTCTTAACTCATCTCTTCTATGAACGATTGTAACTTTGTCAGCGAATTTAGTTAAGAATATACCTTCTTCTACTGCTGAGTCTCCGCCACCAATTACATATAAGTTCTTACCTTTAAAGAATGCACCGTCACATACTGCACAATAACTTACACCACGGCCACCTAGTTCTTGTTCACCTGGAACGCCGATTTTTTTGTATTCTGCACCTGTTGCAATAATGATAGCGTGCGCTGTTAATGATTTGTCTCCCATATTAACAACTTTATAAGAACCTTTATCTTCTATATTTTTTATGTCCCCATATTCATATTTAGCACCAAATTTTTGGGCATGTGTAAACATTTTAGTTGATAAATCTGGACCTGTAATTAAATCAAATCCTGGGAAGTTTTCTACATCTTCTGTATTTGCCATTTGTCCACCTGGCATACCGCGTTCTATCATTACAGTTGATAAATTTGCTCTTGAAGCATAAACAGCAGCTGTCATTCCTGCAGGGCCTGCTCCAACTATAATTACATCATAATCTACTTGTGTAGTCATTTATAAACTGCCTCCTCTTATTAATTCAGTAAAATTGTACATCAATATTTTTATTAAGTATAACTATATGCTCACTATAGCATCGATTGCTTTATTTAAGCGATACGTCGTTATATTGAATGAATTTTTAATTTCTTTTTTTGTTACTTTTATATTTAACATTTTCAAATAAATATAAACTGAGGCTGCTACATAATGATCAACTTGTTCTATTGATTCATTATCTGCTATTAACATCTCAGCATGCTCAATCCATGATACAAATAATTCTTTCCCATAATGTTGATATTCTGATTGTTCAATGAGTTTCATACCTTTATCAATAAAACCTAATTTATTGAGATGCAGATTTTGAAAAGTATATGTTATATATAACCTTTCATAGTCAGGTAGACTTTCTAAGACTTCCCATAATTCATGTGACATTACAAGTTCACGGTGCTTCATATGACCTATTAAAAATATGCCATACAATCTATACCTGTAGTCTTCATCTTTTAATAACGGTAATACATGGCTATCTAACATTTCTTTAAGTTCATCAATTTTCCAAGGTGGTAATTGACTATGATATTGTACACTATCTTCAAATTTTTGCCAATGTCTTTTTGCTTCTTCTTCAAAGCCTAAATGGTAGTAGTTATAACTTAATGCATGATGAAGTTGTGGCATTGAAGCTTGTGCTTTTTTCAAAAGTGGAACGAGCAACTCATTTGAAGGCTTGTGTCTTCCTAAATAGCTTAGAACAACACCTAACTTGAAGGATTCCTCATCGTTAATTGGATGTAATTTACTTAATTGCTTTAAATATTGTTGAAAGCGTTCTAACTGTTCCGTATTGTATAACAATAAAGTCATATGACATAAAGCATATATATCTGACGGATTATCTTCCAATATCGTTTGAAGTAACGCTTCAGCCTCTTCATATTGATTATTATAAAGCATCGACATCGCTTTTAAATTCATGATATGTTTGTCTTCTTGAATTGTTGCACGTTGTCTTTCTATATAATCATTTGCTTCTTGTAGCCTACCATTTGCAAATAAATATTGAAAAATATGTTGAATTACAAATCTTTCAGCCTCTTCTTCAACGACCGTTTGATTATCATACTTCACTTCGAACATTTGAATCATTTCTTCAAAATAATCTTGATCATCTTCTTCTGTTACATAGCGAAGCCCAAATAAAAATGCTTTATTAGGTTCGTTCGTCTTTATAAACATTTGACTCAAATAAAAATAATAATCTGTAACATAATTATCTTTTGCTATTTGATCATACATCATTTCTTCTGCTCTTGTAGTTTGGTTAAGTTCCACTAGACACTCAGTATAAGGTGGTATAATTACAAAATCATCAGGTGATTGTTCAAGTGCTTTTTTAAATAAAGACTCAGCATATACATATTCTTGTTCTCTCATTTTTTCCATTGCCTTATGATAGTAAAAGTCTTTATCAAACTTTACATGTATTATATTTGAATTGTCTCCCAACGATTAACTCACCACCTCTGTTTAAGTTGCATAGGATTACCATATGCCATCATGCCATCGGGAACGTCTTTCGTAACGATTGTCCCACTAGCAATAGCCGCATTATTCCCTATATTAACACCTGCTAGTACCGTTGCATTTGCTCCGATTAATACATTGTTCCCTATATTCACATTCCCAATTCTATATTCTTCTACTAAATATTCATGACATAGAATGGTAGCGTTGTAACCTATAATACAATTTTCACCGATTGTGATTAACTCTGGATACATGATGTCAGGTGTAGCTTTAAATGCAAAAGCTGTCTCTTGACCAATTTTCATATTCAACCATTTTCTGTATATAAAATGCTTCCATTTAACACTCGGCATATATCTACTAAGTTCAATGATAATAACATTTTTCAAAACTTTTATAAAACGTATTGTTTCGTACATTTTCCATAATGGGTTTGCCCCAGATACTTTTTTAGTTTTTAATGCTCTCACATAAACACTTCTTTCAGTTTAGTTATGATAATAACCTTTAACATCTCTGAATTTTTTCGGATTATAACGTATTCTTCTATAAATAATACATGCTATTGAAACTACAATGATAACAATCGAAATCACTTGAGCGATTCTCAAGCTTTCTGTAAGCATTAAACTATCCGTTCTTAAACCTTCAATAAAGAACCTACCAATTGAATAATAAATTAAATAAGCAAAGAAAGTCTCACCAATTTTCAATTGTGGACGTATTAATAATAATAAAATAAAACCAACTATATTCCAGACAGATTCGTATAAGAATGTTGGATGATAATAAATACCATCTATTTGCATATGGTTAATTATAAATTCTGGTATATGTAAATCTTCAAGGAAACTACGTGATACAGGACCACCATGTGCTTCTTGATTCATGAAATTTCCCCATCTACCAATAGCTTGTGCCAATATAATACTTGGTGCCACAATATCAACCATTTGGAAAAATGATAAATTTTTCATTCTACATATTATGAATCCAGTTATAAACGCTCCAATTAACCCACCATGAATTGCAATTCCGCCGTTCATAATAAGTGGTATCTCTACTAAATGCTGACTATAATAACCCCACTCAAATGCTACATAATAAATCCTTGCGCATATTATTGCCATAACAACGCACCAAATAATTAAATCAATTAATGTTTCTTCCTTTATTCCAACTTTTTTCGCCGTTCTTTGAGCTAATAGATAGCCGATTAAGATACCTGAAGCAATAATGATGCCATACCATCTTATTGCTAGAGGTCCTAATTGTACCGCTACTGGGTCAATACCTAACACACCCATTATTCATTCTCCTTACGTGCATTTTTCAAAATTTCTGCATTAAGTCGATTATTAAATTCCTCTGCCGTATTAATACCCATGTTGTTTAATCGATAATTCATTGCAGCAACTTCGATAATAACAGCTAAGTTTCTACCCGGTCTAACAGGAATGGTTTTCTTAGTAACCTTAGAATCTAATATTTTTAAAGTTTCTTCATTTAATCCAACTCGGTCATAAATCTTTTCTTTATTCCAAGTTTCAAGATTAATATTCAGCTTAATTCTTTTCTCCATTAATATAGATCCAGCTCCAAATAAAGTCATAACATTAATAATGCCAAGTCCTCTTATTTCAAGCAGATGTTCAATTATTTTTGGTGCTTTCCCAATTAGTTCATTCTTATTAATTTCTTTAATTTCGACATTATCATCTGCTACAAGTCTGTGACCACGTTTTACAAGTTCTAGTGCAGTTTCACTTTTACCAACACCACTATCTCCTGTAATAAGAACACCAACACCATACACATCAACTAATACACCATGTAAAGAAGTTTCAGGAGCTAATTCTCTTTCTAAATATCCTGTTACTTGCCCCATTAATTTCGTCGTTGAAGATTCACTTTTTAGAAGCGGTGTATTGGTCTCATTACAACTTTGGATTAATTCTTCTGGAGCATCTAATCCACGCGTAATAATAATTGCTGGTGTTTCAGGACGACATAATTTAGCCATTCTACCTTGTTTTTCTTCATCTGGTAATAAATTATAAAAAGATAATTCAGTTGTACCTAATACTTGAATTCGGTCAGATGAGTAATGCGAAAAATACCCCGCCATCTCTAAGCCTGGGCGTGATAAATCAGTCTCAGTTATTTTACGATGTAGTCCTACTTTACCTGCAAGGACTTCCATATTAAATTGTTCTATTAATTTACTACTTGATATCATAGGGTTCACCTCTAGGTTAATATATATTAATTCTAATGAACTTTAACAATAACTGCAATCATTATAAATATTAGGACAGTATCTTTAATAGAACATAATTCTGAGTAATGTCCGTATGTGGTGCTGTTTAAGGAGCACTATTCAGAATTTTGCCAGTTAGAACTTTTTAAGGAGCACTATTCAGAATTTTGCCAGTTAGAACTTTCTAAGGAGCATTATTCGGAATTCTGCTAGTTAGAACTTTTTAAGGAGCACTATTCAGAATTATGCCAGTTAGAGCTTTCTAAGGAGCATTATTCAAAATTTTGCCAGTTAGAACTTTTTAAGGAGCACTATTCAGAATTTTGCCAGTTAGAACTATCTAAGGAGCATTATTTAGTATTCAATACACAAAAATTCTCCCAGTCCATTAAATATATAACAGACTGGGAGAATTTACTTGTGAAAAGGACCAGTGTCCCTTTGATTATTGATTAAATACCAGTATTTTGATCATTATTTTTATTGAATGATCTTATAATATTTTTTAAAGATTCGTCTAGTTGCTGTATTGGGTCTTGGTCAGTTGTTTCTCTATCGTTAAACTGTTTATCAAATTCAGTTTTACCTGATTTAGCAGTTGTTTTAACTTTACTCAACAAATCTTCAAATAAATTTTCTACATTTTCTTTAGATTTACTCGTGAAAGCTGAAGCATTCTTTTGATTATTTGAAGTTGCTTCAAGTAATTTCACCGCTTCATCTACTGTTACTTTACCACTTTCAATAAGGTCTAATATCTTTAATTGTACTTCGTTCATATAATTCCCTCCCGGTTTATGTTCGATCTCTCTCTAGGATCGGTTTTAAATATTTACCAGTATAAGATGCGTCTACTTTCACTATATCTTCTGGTGTTCCAGTTGCGATAATTTCACCACCACCATCTCCACCTTCAGGACCTAAGTCAATGATATAGTCAGCTGTTTTAATGACATCTAAATTATGTTCTATAATTATGACAGAGTCACCATTTTCAACAAGTCTATTCAATACACTTAACAAGCGTTTAATATCATCTACATGCAAACCAGTTGTTGGTTCATCAAGAATGTATAACGACTTACCGTTTGAGCGTCTATGAAGCTCTGATGCTAGTTTAACACGTTGTGCTTCACCGCCTGATAATGTTGTTGCTGGTTGGCCTAATTTAACATATCCTAGACCAACATCAACGATAGTTTTTAACTTTCTATTTATCTTCGGTAAACTTTCAAAAAAGTGATAAGCATCTTCTACAGTCATTTCTAACACATCAGAAATACTTTTTCCTTTGTAAGTTACTTCTAATGTTTCTCTATTATACCTTTTTCCATCACAAACTTCACATGGTACGTATACATCTGGTAGAAAATGCATTTCAATTTTAATAATTCCGTCACCTTTACAAGCTTCACAACGGCCACCTTTAACATTAAAACTAAATCTACCTTTTTGATAGCCTCTAACTTTTGCTTCATTAGTTTGACTAAACACATCTCTAATGTCATCAAACACGCCTGTATATGTTGCTGGATTCGAACGTGGTGTTCTACCAATTGGAGATTGGTCGATGTCTATAATTTTTTCTATTTCTTTAACACCTTTGATAGATTTGTGAGCACCAGGTTTTGTTTTAGTATTATACAATTGTTTTTGTAACCCTTTATATAATACTTCATTTACTAATGAACTTTTACCTGAACCTGAAACACCCGTAACACATGTCAATACTGACAATGGGAAATCCACATCAATATTTTTCAAGTTATTACTTGAAGCACCTTTAACAGATATTTTTCGTTTTGTTATTTTTCTTCGTTCTGAAGGTACAAATACTTTTTCTTTACCACTTAAATATCGACCAGTTAATGAATTTTCATTGTTCATTACTTCTTCTGGTGTACCACTCGCAACAACTTGACCACCTTGGACCCCAGCTTTCGGACCAATATCGACTAAATAATCTGCAGCTTTCATTGTATCTTCATCATGTTCAACAACGATTAAAGTATTACCCATATCTCTCATGGATTTCAATGTATCTATTAAACGATCATTGTCTCTTTGATGAAGCCCAATTGAAGGCTCATCCAACACATATAATACACCAGACAATCTTGATCCAATTTGTGTTGCTAATCTGATACGTTGCGCTTCACCACCTGATAGTGTTCCTGAAGCACGATTCAATGTTAAGTATTCTAAACCAACATTATTTAGGAATGATAATCTTTCATGTATTTCTTTTAAAATCAGTTTAGCAATTTTTTGTTCTCTTTCATCTAAATTCAAATGATCAAAGTGTTCAATTGCATTATAAATTGAATATCTCACAACTTCACCAATATGTTGTCCATCAATTTTAACTGATAAAACTTTTTCATTTAATCGATAGCCATCACATGTTTCACATGTTTTTTCGACCATATATTTTTGCATTACTTCTCTTACGTATTCTGATGGTGAATCATGATAACGTCTTTCAATGTTATTTAACACACCTTCAAAAGCCATTGTTCTCGTTCGATTAGTTTTAACGCCATAATCTTGATTAAATTTAAATTCAATTTCATCTTCATGTCCGCGTAAGATGATGTTCTTTTCTTTTTTAGTTAGCTTATTAAAAGGTTTATCCATATCAATTTTAAAATGTTCACATGCTTGTTTTAATAAAGTTGGATAATAATTCGAACTAATTGGTTGCCAAGGTAATAAAGCTCCCTCATTCAAACTTAAAGTATTATCTGGTACAACTAAATCTATATCTACAGTTAATTTACTACCTAATCCATCACAAGATGGGCAAGCACCAAATGGGTTATTAAATGAGAACATTCTAGGTTCTAATTGATCTACCGAAAATCCACAAATAGGACATGCATGATGTTCAGAAAATTTAATTTCATCACCATCAATAATATCTGCAATTGCATTTCCTTCAGCTAATTCTAATGCTGTTTGTAATGAATCAGCTAATCTCGCTTCTATCCCCGGTTTAATAACCAGTCTATCTATTACAACATCAATTGAATGATTTTTATTTTTATTTAGTTCTGGAACATCGTCTACATCTAAAATATCACCATCAACTTTTAATCTTGCATAACCTTTTTTAGCAATGTCATCGATTAATTTTTTATGCGTACCTTTACGGCCTGAAACTATTGGAGACAGAATTTGTATTTTAGTTCTTTCTTCTAACTCCATAACTTGATCGACCATTTGTTGTACAGTTTGTGATTTAATTTCAATACCATGGTTGGGACAAATTGGTCTACCAACTCTGGCATATAACAATCTTAAATAATCGTATATTTCTGTTACCGTTGCTACCGTTGACCTAGGGTTTTTGCTTGTAGTCTTTTGATCTATTGATATTGCCGGAGATAGACCTTCAATTAAATCTACATCTGGTTTATCCATTTGCCCTAAAAATTGTCTAGCATAGGCACTTAAAGATTCAACATATCTTCTTTGACCTTCAGCATAAATTGTATCAAACGCTAATGATGACTTTCCTGAACCTGATAAACCAGTCATAACAATAAGTTGATCTTTTGGTATTTCAATATCTATATCTTTTAAATTATGTGCTCTTGCACCTTTTACGATGATGGATTTGTTTTTCATCTCAGTCACCTTTCTGCTTTTAATTCAAATAGTATGTCTCGTAATTCAGATGCACGCTCGAAGTCTAAATCCTTCGCTGCATCTTTCATTTCTTTCTCTATGCGCTCGATTGTCTTTTCTCTTTCTTTTTTCGTAAGTTTCTTCGGTGCTTTTTTCTTATCTTTTTCGTTTACTTCATCTGTATCTACAGTTGCTGAGATTACATCGCGAATTTTTTTATTAATTGTTTGTGGTGTAATACCATGTTCTTCGTTATAGGCTTGTTGTGTTTCACGTCTTCTATTAGTTTCATCTAATGCCGTTCTCATTGAATCAGTAATTTTGTCTGCATACATAATTACTTTACCTTTATCATTACGTGCTGCTCGTCCAATTGTTTGTATAAGTGAACGTTCTGATCTTAAGAAACCTTCTTTATCGGCATCTAAAATAGTTACTAATGATACTTCAGGTATATCTAAACCTTCACGAAGCAAGTTTATACCGACTAATACATCATAAACACCCAATCTTAAATCTCGAATAATTTCTATTCGTTCTAATGTTTTAATTTCAGAGTGTAAGTAATTTACTTTGACACCCGCTTCTTTCAAATAAGTCGTTAAGTCTTCACTCATTTTTTTCGTTAATGTTGTAATTAATACGCGTTCATTTCTTTCGACACGTTCATTAATTTCAGCCATTAAATCATCAATTTGATTTTCACTTGGTCTAACTTCTATTATCGGATCTAACAATCCCGTAGGACGAATGATTTGTTCAACCATTTCATCAGTATGTTCAATTTCATAAGGACCTGGAGTTGCTGAAACGTAAACGAGTTGTTTTGTTTTTTGATCAAATTCTTCAAATTTAAGTGGTCTATTATCTAACGCACTTGGTAGTCTAAATCCATGTTCAACCAAAACACCTTTTCTAGCTTGGTCTCCGTTATACATCCCTCTAATTTGAGGAATCGTAACATGTGATTCATCAATCATAACAAGCCAATCATCACCAAAATAATCCATTAAAGTGTACGGTGTTGACCCTTTAGGTCTTAAAGTTAAATGAACTGAGTAGTTCTCAATTCCTGAGCAAAATCCCATTTCTCTCATCATTTCTAAATCATAATTCGTTCTTTGCTCTAAACGTTGTGCTTCTAATAATTTATTATCTTTTCTAAGATCCTCTAATCGTTCTTTAAGTTCTTTTTCAATACGTTCAATTGCTTCTTTCATCTTTTCTTCACGAGTTACGAAGTGAGATGCCGGATAAAATAAAAAATGCTCTCTTTCAGCAATAACTTCACCCGTTAAATAGTTCACTTCTCTAATTCGGTCAATTTCGTCACCAAAAAATTCAACTCTCACACATAATTCATCTCTTGATGCAGGAAATATTTCAACTACATCTCCTCTTACCCTAAAAGTACCGCGTCTAAAATCGATATCATTTCTTGAATATTGGTTATCGACAAGCTTTCTTAATAATTCATTACGTTCCATTTCCATTCCTACACGTGTACTTACAACTAAATCTTTATATTCTTCTGGGTTACCTAAACCATAAATACAGCTGACACTCGCTATAACAATAACATCATCTCGTTCAAATAATGCACTTGTAGCAGAATGTCGTAATTTATCTATTTCATCATTAATTGATGCATCTTTTTCTATGAATGTATCTGTTTGAGGTACATATGCTTCTGGTTGATAATAATCATAATAACTTACAAAGTATTCAACTCTATTTTCAGGAAAGAATTCTTTAAACTCACTATATAATTGGCCAGCCAATGTTTTATTATGTGCAATTATAAGTGTTGGCTTTCCAACTTCTTTAATAACATTACTCATAGTGAACGTTTTACCTGTTCCTGTTGCACCTAATAATGTTTGATGTCTTTTTCCATCTTTTATACCTTTAACGAGTGATTTTATTGCTTCAGGTTGATCTCCTTGAGGTGAATAATCTGAATATATTTTAAAAGGATAATGCTGCATAGTAACCTCCTTAAATTTTGTAATATATAAATATATTTTATCAAAAATTTGTAAAAATGACCAAACATTTGTTCGTTTAATTGTTTATTAAATACAAATAAGAGGAAAAATCATATTGATTAATCCTCTTTTCTATCTTGATTCAATTTTATCGATTTCGAGTGAATCCACTATATAAAAACCTATTACTAAACTTACAACATCTAATAGGATAATCACTTCATCATTAAAGAAGCCTTTATAAACAGAAACACCAATTATTATACTGGATACGAGTAATCCAATCCATTTATTTTGAGCAATTTGTGTAAAAATAATAACCATTAAACAAGGGAGAAACAAAGCTAGAATCGGCCAAATCATTCAACTCACTAACTCCTTTTTGTTTCACGTTTTTCAAGAATTGTCATTGTTATTTCTCTTAATTCCGAACGTGGAATAAATTTTTCTTGTAGCATATCAGGTATAATATGCTGTATAAAATCTTGTACAGATGACAAATGATCAAATTGCATAATCGTTTCTAATGAACTTTCATATATTTCAAAGAATAATGGTTCTGGGTTTCTTTTTTGTATCTCACCAAAAGATTCATATAATAAGTCGATTTTATCTGCAACACTAAGTATTTGCCCTTCTATACTATCATCCTTGCCTTCTTGCAATCTATGTCTATATATATCTTGATACTGCTCTGGAAATTCTTCAGTTATAAATTTATCTATCATTTCTTCCTCAACTTGAGAAAATAATTTTTTAATTTCATAAGAGGCATATTTAACAGGCGTTTTGATATCACCAGTAAATATTTCAGGATAGTCATGGTTCAATGCTTTTTCGTATACAAGCTTCCAGTCTATTTCTTGACCATTTTGTTCTTCAACTGTCGCCAAATATTGGGCGATTTTTGTTACTTTAAACGAGTGAGCTGCAACGTTATGGTCTTGATATTTAAATTTACCTGGACATCTCACTAATTTTTCCAAGTCAGATAAACTTTTAAAATATTGATGTACCCCCATTAATTTTCCTCCTTAACTTGTGTAACTAAGTTGTTCAGTGTCTTCTCAGATAATTCACCTAAATACACTTTTTTTATTTTGCCATTTTTATCTACGAATAATGTCGTAGGGATATTATATGATTTAAATTTCTTAAGAAAATCATCTTCTGCAATATAAACATTATAGTTTACATTTACATCATTAATTAATTGTTCAGCTGATTTACGTTTATCTTTTACGTTTAAACCAATCAGCTCGACACCATTTTCTTTATTTTTTGCATATTTAACAAGTTCAGGCATTTCTCTTTTACAAGGATCACACCAAGAAGCAAACAAATTAATAATAGTTATATCATTTTTAGAAGTAACTTCTTTTAAATTTGTAGCCTTTTGCGTTGTAAATTTCTTAACTGTTTCATCATTTACATTTAAACCTGTTGCAGGATGACTGTTTTGAAATGACTTCTTCCCTTGTTGTTCTTTAAACTGTTCTTTAGTTTGAAACTTATTAATATCAAGTACTTTATATACACTAATACCGATTAAGCTTATTAAAAATAATACTAGTATGATTTTTAACCATTTTTTCATGTTTTCAAACCTCAATACACTTATTTACGTTTATTATATCAACTATAGTTATAAAAAAAAGCAAATAGTTAAAATTCTTACATAGAATTAACTACTTGCTTGAAATATGATCTAATTTTAAAACCTAATGAATATAGTTATAAGCTCCTGCTGCTGATGCTGAAATTGTACGTGAAGACACAATACCAACACCTTGATAATTCATTTCAGAAACTTGGATAGATCCATCAGAATTCACTTTGTCAACATATGCAACGTGACCATATCCTCCAGCAGTTGACTGTAATATAGCCCCTGCAGATGGGTTATTATTTACAGTATAACCTGATTGAGCTGCTGCATTCGCCCAGTTATTTGCATTTCCCCAAGTGTTTCCAATATCAGGACGTTTACTAAATGCATAATAAGTACATTGACCTGAAGTATACAAGTTATTACCTCCACCTGAAGATGGTCTGCTGTATGATACTGGTTGTGTTTGTTGTGCTGGTTGTGCATCTTGTGTTGCTTGAGCATGTTGTGTTTGTTGTGCAGTTTGAGTTGAGTTATTTGAATTAAACGTTGGTACTTCATAAGCATGTGCATCTTCACTATTAAATACATTTTCATTTGAAGTTTGTTCAGATACATTTCTCAAGACAGTTTCTTCTTGTGATGATGCCTCTGGTGCATGAATTGTTAAACTAGTAGGTTGAGCTGTCGCTTCTGAACCTTCTTGAGCTACTGATAATTTCTCTCCAACAATAATCAAATCAGAAGTCAAATTGTTCCATTCTTTTAATTCTGTAACAGATACATCAAATTTCTCAGCTATTGTATTAAGTGTATCGCCTTCTTGAATTGTATATATATTATCTTCTAACACTTTTAAGTTTTGTCCGACTGTAACATCGCCTGTGATATTGTTTAATGATTTAAGTTCTGAAATTGAAGTCCCGTATTCCTGTGCAATCGTTTCTAAAGTTTCTCCATCTTTAACTTTAATATCCGATGCAAATGCAGTAGTATTTGATAATGTAGTTAAAGCTGTGACTGACGCTAAAGTAATGAATGTCTTCTTCATGATGACATATCCTCCCGAGTTTTATATGATTTAATTTATATTTTTATTTTATAGGGTTACCCCCAACTAATACTGGAAATAATATATCATATAATCGAACCTCATTTTTCTTTGTTACAAATTCGTAATATAAACGTTACTGTCTGATAATTTTTCAGAAAAAATTGTTACTAAAGACTGTCATGAAAGTATTTAAAAGCGCACCATTAATTGTATTTTTACAATTAATGGTGCGCTTTTTTACTCTATTTATACATTTGAAAAGGTGATGATATTTATCTAGAAATTTTCCATTTCATATAAATAACACATCTAATATATTATTTATAAGGTTTAAATGAGTTGTATTATTTTTGTTCTGCCAACCATTTTGCTACTTCTTTAGCTTCTTTCTCATCTACAACTTTGCTCGGCATACTACCTTTACCTTCATTAATTATCTTTTCGATATCTGCTTCTGACATTTTAGCCCCAACTTTTTTTAATGAAGGACCAGAAGCACCATCAAGATCTTTACCATGACATCCAACACAAGAATTATTTTTAAAAATCTTTTCCCCTTTTGAACTATATTCCTCCGTCTTACTATCATCGTTTGATTGACCACAACCAGCAAAGATTAACGATGATAATGCCAATACAGAAATCATGCCCATTTTGATTTTCATGTATAACACTCCATTCAATATATTATCAAATATATTTTATCATGAAATTTAGTAATTAGGTATCCTTTTGTGCAAGAATTCACAATCAAAATCATGCATATATACGACACACCGCTCAATCCAGTCAGCTACTGCCAATACAATGAGTAGAGGCTGAGACAATTAAATTGTCCCAGCCTCATTCAACTCAATATTACTTTTCATCAATTTGACTTCTTAAATATGCATCAATGAAAGGTTCTATATCTCCATCCATCACTGCATTAGTGTTACCAGTTTCTTCATTAGTTCTATGATCTTTAACCATAGCGTATGGGTGGAATACGTATGAACGTATTTGACTGCCCCATCCAATTTCTTTTTGCTCCCCTCTAATTTCATCAAGGGCTGCAGCTTGTTCTTCAAGTTCTTTTTGGTAAAGTTTAGCTTTCAACATTTTCATCGCTTGTTCTCTATTTTTAATTTGAGATCTTTCGTTTTGACAAGTTACGACTATTCCTGTTGGTTGGTGTGTGATACGTACTGCAGAGTCAGTAGTGTTTACGTGCTGTCCACCTGCTCCTGATGCTCTATACGTATCAACTGTAATATCTTCAGAATTAACTTCAATTTCAATTTTTTCATTATTAAATTCAGGCGTAACATCACATGAAACGAAAGATGTATGTCTTCTTCCAGATGAATCAAATGGAGAAATTCTCACTAATCTATGAACACCTTTTTCAGCTTTTAAGTAGCCATATGCGTTATGTCCTTTAATTAGAATTGTAACACTCTTAATTCCAGCTTCATCGCCTGATTGGTAGTCTAATGTTTCAACTTTGAATCCTTTTTGTTCAGCAAATCGTTGATACATCCGAAGTAACATGGATCCCCAATCTTGTGATTCAGTTCCACCAGCTCCAGGATGTAGCTCTAAAATCGCATTATTTTCATCATGTTCTCCATTAAGCAATAATTTTAATTCAAATTGATCGATGTCTGATTTTAATGTTTTTAAATCTTGCTCTAAAATTTCATGCATATCTTCGTCATATTCTTCTTGAAGAAGTTCAACAGTAGTTAATAAATCATCCGTTTGTTGTTCTAATTTATGATAATCTCCTACTACTGATTTTAAAGCATTATTTTTATTAATAATATCTTGCGCCTTATTTTGATCGTCCCAAAAGCTCGGATCAACCATCATCTCTTCATATTCTTGAATGTTCGTCTCTTTATTTTCTAAGTCAAAGAGACCCCCTGATATTCATTAATTTTTCATTGTTTTTATTTAAAGTTTGTCTAATTTCCGTTAATTCCATAAGTTTACTCCTTTATGCTTGGCCGTGACAGTTTTTATATTTTTTTCCGCTTCCACATGGACACGGATCATTACGACCTACTTGTTCATCTTTAACGATAGGTTTAGGTTTGACTTTTTCTTTACCATCATTGGCACCTACGTGTTTAGCTTCGCCTATTTCAACTTGTTCACGTTCAACTTGTTCTCCGCGATCAATTGTTGACTTAAGAATATATTTACTTACTTCATCTTCAATTTCGTTCAACATCGTTTCAAATAAATCTAATCCTTCGTTTTGATATTCACGAAGTGGATTGATTTGGCCATAAGATCTTAAATGAATACCTGTACGTAATTGGTCCATCGTATCGATATGGTCTGTCCATTTACGGTCAATTGTTCTTAAAACAATCATGCGTTCAAATTCAGACATTTGGTCACCAAAGTCTTCTTGTTGTGCATCATATTGAGCCTTAATTTTTTCAAGAACAATTTCAATGATATCTTCATAATCTCTACCACGAATATCATCTGCTTTAATTGAATCTTGTTGTAAATAAGAATCATCGATAAATTGTACGAGTGCATCATAATCAATTTCTTCTTCATTATTTGATAAATGATAATTAACGCCACGTTCTAGAGATGATTTAATCATATCTTTCACAATATCTTGTACGTCTTCTTTTTCAATTATATCGTTACGTTCACCATAAATGATTTCACGTTGTTTTCTTAATACATCATCATATTCTAATAGTCGTTTACGAGCATCAAAGTTATTACCTTCAACACGTTTTTGAGCTGATTCAACTGCTCTAGAAACCATTTTAGATTCGATAGGTGTATCATCATTCATTCCTAATTTACCCATTAGTGATTGCATACGTTCAGAACCGAATCTGACCATTAATTCATCTTGTAGTGATAGGTAGAATCTACTTCGCCCAACGTCACCTTGACGACCAGAACGACCTCTTAGCTGATCATCGATACGTCTTGATTCATGTCGTTCTGTACCGATTACTGCTAGTCCACCTAATTCAACAACACCGTCTCCAAGTTTGATGTCTGTACCACGACCAGCCATGTTTGTTGCGATTGTAACTGCACCTTTTTGACCAGCATTTAAAATGATGTCTGCTTCACGTTCATGGTTTTTAGCATTCAATACATTATGCCTAACGCCTTTTTTCTTCAATAGTTGTGAAATATACTCACTTGTTTCTACAGCCACAGTACCTAATAATACAGGCTGTCCTTTTTTGTAAAATTCAATAACGTCATTAACAACAGCATCGAATTTACCTTTTTGAGATGAAAAAATTAAATCCGCTTCATCTAGACGTTGGATCGGTCTATTTGTAGGTATTTGTGTAACTGTCATATTATAAATATTTCTAAATTCTTCTTCTTCCGTCTTAGCTGTACCAGTCATACCAGACAACTTATTGTACATTCTAAAGAAGTTTTGGAATGTAATAGAAGCCATTGTTTTAGATTCATTTTGAATTTCTAAACCTTCTTTAGCTTCAATTGCTTGGTGTAAACCGTCTGAGAATCGACGTCCATGCATTGTACGACCAGTAAATTGGTCAACAATCATAATTTCGCCATCTTCAACAACATAATCTTTATCTTTAAACATCGTTCTGTTTGCTTTTAAAGCTATATTAATATGATGCATTAAGTTCACATTTTTAACGTCGAATAAATTATCTATTTTAAACATGCGTTCTGCTTTATCAATACCTTGCTCAGTTAATGTGATTGCTTTAGTCTTTTCATCATAAGTAAAGTCATCATCATCTTTAAGCATTTTTACAAACACGTTTGTTTGAGTATATAAAGTTGTTGATTTTTCAGCTTCACCAGAAATGATAAGTGGCGTTCTCGCTTCATCGATTAAAATTGAATCTACCTCATCAATGATTGCAAAGTTTAATGGTCTCATAACGCGGTCTTTTTTATAAGTAACCATGTTGTCTCTTAAATAATCGAACCCAAGCTCATTATTTGTACTATACGTAATATCTGATGCGTATGCTTCACGCTTTTGATCTGTATTCATTGAATTTAAATTCAGACCTACAGATAGTCCTAAGAAATTGTATAGTTGTGCCATTTCTTCACTTTGTGAACTTGATAAATATTCATTGACAGTAACAACATGAACACCTCTACCTGTTAATGCATTTAAATAAACAGGCATAGTTGCTGTTAATGTCTTACCTTCACCAGTTTTCATTTCAGAAATATCGCCACGATGAATCGCAATACCACCCATAATTTGCACTTTAAATGGTGTCATTTTGAATACTCTTGTAGACGCTTCTCTAACAATTGCATATGCTTCTGGTAGTAATTTTTCTAAATACTTTTCTTGCTTTTTATAATCTTCTATTTCAGCTAATTCTTTTTTAAATTGTTCTGTCTTTTCTCTTAATTGCTCATCTGTTAACTTAGCAATTTCATCTTCAAAATTAATGACTTGATTTGCTAACTTCTCGAGTGATTTTACTACTCGTTTATTACCATCAGCTATTTTTGATAAAAAACCCATTTTGTTCTCTCCTTCAACTAGGAAACTAGTAATCTTACAACAATATATCATAACACTTTTATATCACTTTTTATACTATTTAAGATTACCACCTCTGTAAATGAAAAGCTATTAATAGACAAAGAAACTGATGCAGAAATTCTGCACCAGTCCTTGTGTTCTTACTTTATTGTATAGAAGTTTCAATTAATCCATATTTTCCATCTTTACGTTTATAAACAATACTTGTTTCATCTGTTTCTGCATCTGTGAAAATGTAAAAATCATGTCCTAATAAATTCATTTGTAATACTGCTTCTTCAGAATCCATAGGTTTTAACGCAAATTGTTTAGAACGGATAATTTCAATTTCATTATCACTATCGTTATCTTCACTTTCTTCTGGTGATGATGCATCTACACTTGTTGCAAATACATCTTTATCTCGCCCTTTATCGCGATACTTTCTGTTGACCTTTGTTTTGTACTTACGCACTTGTCTTTCAAGTTTGTTTGTTATCAAGTCGATTCCAGCATATAAATCTTCATGTCTTTCCTCAGCTCTTAAAGTAACATCTTTCAACGGAATAGTTACTTCAACTTTACTGCGAGAATCCTGATAAGTTTTAATTTTAACATGAGCTATTGCCTCTGGGACATTAGTAAAGTATCTTTCAAGTTTACTTACTTTGTCCTCAATATAATTTCTTATCGGATCAGTCACTGTGATGTTTTCACCATGAATTTCAAATCTGATCATAAAGCACCGACTCCTTTAACGCTCTATTTCTCTTGTGTTTCTTCCTAGTTATATTTTACCATTATTTCCCCCTCTTGCAAATGTTAAGGTATCTATTTTTCTGATTTTTCTAATAAATAAAAGTTCAGCTAATTGGTGAATTGTCAGCCCTGTTGTATAAATATCATCTACGAGTAAAATACATTTATTTTCTAATTCTATTTCTTGATTTATTCTAAATGGGTTGAGTTGTAAAGACCTTTGTTTTTTTGTTAAATCAGATTGTTTTTGTCTGAGTTCAGTCTCAAATATTTGTATATAATTTACATTTTGAATATCTAATACGAAAGTAACATGATCAAATGTTCTAGTTGCGAGTTTATTTGGATGAATTGGTGCAGGAATTATGTAGTCATACTGTTTCAAAATATTTTTAGGTAACTGAAATATTTGAGCAATTGCAACGTCTCCCATAAATTTGTATTGATGCATTAATTCTTTTATAAGTCCTTGGTAATCATATATCGTATAAAGTTGATTGATTAATTGATACCTATTGGATAACCAAAGACAATCTAGACATTCATTTTCCTCTGAAGAAAGCACTTTTAAACAACGTTTACAACGTCTATCATTGAGATTAAAGGTAAGTTGTGGCTCACAATTTTTACATATAGTAGATGTGGACGAAAAAAGATTCAATAAATTTATCTCTTCATTTATTGAATTTTGACATATAACACATTTCTTCATGTTATCCATCCTTTCTTACGTGCAAGACTATTCATTTTTGAGATTTCATTTTTTGCATGTAACATATTTTTCGTAATACCTTCGTGGTAGCAAACAACTTTTCCAGTAGGACATGATAATTTACGCCCCACCCGACCAGCTATTTGAATAATTGCACTGCTTGTAAATTTTTCAGTATGCACGATAACGACGTCTAAGTATTCAAGCGTGACACCTCTCTCTAAAATCGTCGTCGTAAACATGATGTCGATCTCATCATTTCTTAATAGGCTAACTTTTTCATGTCGCTCTGAATCAACACTTGAAACATACTCAATTTTTGAAAAGTAGTGTTCATACATATTAAATACTTTTTTCATGTAACTTATATCATGGAAAAACACAAAAGTTTTCCTTTTATCTTCTATTTGTTTCTTTAATAGTTTTAGCAATTTTTGATTTAATTTTGTTTCTTTTATCGCATTGAATTGAAATTCAGGAAGGGGTAAAGAATGACCGTGATATCTTGCTGGAAGTTTAATTATTTGAGAATCCGTAAATTTCGCTTGGAGTTGTTGATTTGGAGTTGCAGTTAAATAAATGTGACTTGCGTGAAGTGTAGATGCTTTATGAATCGTATGCATAAGTTGATTATCCATATCTAAAGGAAATGCATCAACTTCATCGACAATAACAACATCAAAATGACTATCATAACGCATTAATTGATGTACAGTTGCTACAACAAAAGTACTATTATATTGACCAAAATTGCCTTCATACATTAAATCGATTTGCTCATCTTTAAAAGCCTCTGCTAATCTTAAATATACTTCTTTAACAACATCGACTCTTGGAGAAACTACAGCAACGTTATCTCCATTTTGTCTAGCTACTGAAATACCTTCAAATATCATTTCTGTTTTGCCTGCACCAGTCACCGCATGAAGTAATAAATGTTCACTGTTTAATACCGCTTGTTTAATTTTGTCTGATGCATGTCTTTGCTGTTCACTAAGCTCAAAATTCAATCGATATTTACATAATGATTTCTGTCTCTCACTTTCAATGATATAAATAGCTTTGCAACTTTGAACTTTGCCTAGGTTTATACAGTATCTGCAATAAGTTGTTGTTGCATTACAATGATGACAATAATAATTAAAGAATAACGTTTGATCAGTGTTACCACATTGGTTACAAATATATTTTTCATGTACCTTTGAAACACCAGGTTTACTGACTTTTACTGTTTCCGTTGTTAAATTGTTTAAATCATGACATATTCGTCCATATAATTTCATCGTAACCTCCAATAAAAAAGCACAAAAAGCTTAAGCTTTTTGTGCTTTTTTATTTTATATAGATAAATCTAATTCTGTCGTTGTAAATCCTAATCCTAATGCACCTTCACCTAAGTGTGTGCCAATTACTGGTCCGAAATAACTCAATATAACATTCGCTTCAGGAAACTTCTCTTCTATTTGTGCTTTCCAAGAAACTGCACTTTCTTTGTCATTAGCATGAATAATAACAATAGATAAGTTTTTGTAACCTTCCACTTCTGTAGCAATTTGTTCTTCGATACGTTTTATAGCTCTTTTCTTAGTTCTCACTTTGTCATATGGAACAATTTTAGTGTCCTCAAAGTGTAACAAAGGCTTAACTTGTAACATTGTACCTACTAAAGCCTGTGCACTGTTTAAACGTCCGCCTTTTTTCAAGTTGTTTAAATCATCAACTATGAAATAAGCGTTTGTCGTTTCTTTCATGCTTTCTAATTGTTCAAGTATATTATCTACAACTGTCATGCCTTGTTCTACAAGCTGAGCAGCTTTTAAAGCATAGAACCCTTGAACAGCACAAGAAATTTCAGAATCGAATGGATGAACTTGAATTCCATCAACCATAGCATTTGCTGTTACTGCACTTTGGAAAGTACCACTTATACCACTTGATAAGTGAACGGCTATTACATCTGTATAGCCATCTTCTTTTAAGCTTTCGAGCAACTCGACATATTCACCCATAGCAGGTTGAGAAGTTGTCGGCAATTGCGTTTCATTTCTCATTCTTTTATAAAAATCATCTGTCTTCAGTTCCGATAATTCTTTATATGTTTCATCATTAAAAATAACGTTTAGCGCGACTGTTTTAATTTGATATTTATCTAAATAAGCTTGATCTAAATATGCTGTTGAATCTGTTAGAACAGCAATTTTCATAAAGTTATCCTCCTTGATTCTCTTCCATATCAATCATATCTAATTCTCACTTATTTGAAAAGGAGTTTATTGACTAAATTGCATACGGTTCTACATGACTAATTTTGTAAGTATCGCCCTTTTTAATTAGTGTTACAGCTTCTTTAAAGGATTTCTTCTCTTCTTTACTACCATCTTTTGGATGTGCTGTTGTTTCTGTACTATAAAATACAACAACTTGGTCTTTTTTATCCTCTAAGAATTTAATATTGGATATCTTTTTATCAAACTTATAATTTTTAAGTGTATCTTTTAATACTTTTTCTTCTTCTTTAACATCAAGTTGTTTAGAATTTGAATCTATTGTTTTTATATATTCATCGACATTCCCTTCATTTAAAGACTTTCTATTTTGTTCTATCACTTCTTTTACTGCCTTTTCAGTCTTATCATTCACTTGAATTGTTTCTTTAGGATTTCCTTTTTCATCTATTTTTATACCATGTTTATCTCCTGCTTCATCAGTCGTTGGTTTCTCCTCTTCTTTTGAACCACAAGCCACTAACACTAACGATAACACTATACATAAAAGTAATAATTTATTCTTCAATTCATACAATCCTTTCCCGTCCATTTTTAATAGTATATAATATATCGTAACAGATTAAGATGTAAAGGGAGAAGTATAAACATGGCAGAAGGACTAATTACAATTAAATCAGCACATGAAACTGAGATTGTTATCAATAAATCAAGGTTTATTGCAAGTATATATCCTGCAGAAACAGAAGAAGAAGCTAAAGCGTTTATACAAAGCAAGAAAAAAGAACATCATGATGCCACTCACAATTGTTCAAGTTATATTATAGGTCCAACCATGCTTATACAAAAAGCCAATGATGACGGAGAACCATCAGGAACTGCTGGTGTACCAATGTTAGAAGTATTAAAAAAGCAGCAACTCCACAATGTCGTAGTCGTCGTTACAAGATATTTTGGTGGCATTAAATTAGGTGCCGGCGGACTTATTAGAGCATATGGTAGCGCAGTTAGCCAAGTCATTAAAGAAATAGGACGCATCATATTATTAGACGCTATTCCATTTGAAATCACACTCGATTACGATCAAACAGGACGCTTCGAACACGAATTACAACAAACAGATTATCAATTAGTCGACACATCATATACAGACAAAGTAACATATACAATTAACGTCATCGCATCAGAAGAAGACAACTTCATCTCTTTCTTAAATGAAGTTAATCAAGGAAAATATGACTTAACGAAACAAGATATGATTGCCTTACCATTTCCATATAATAAAGAAGAAGAACGCTAATCAAGGTTGTTTATATAGTCTAACAAGCAATACTCACAAAACTTGCCGTTAAAAACCTATATACTTATTTTTCCCGCGGAAAGCATGCGCATAAAAAAATGCCGGCAAAGTCTATGACTTTGTCGACACTCTGAAAGAACGCTAATTTCTATTAGCGTTCTTTTTTATATTTTGTTCTTGTTAAAAAGTTAAGAATTGGTCTGTAATTTGCATTTATGAGACCTGTGAATTCTACGATTAACTCTATTGTAATTAAAATCATAATAAACATCATTAAGACGCCATATGGTGGTGATAAATAAAGTATCACACTCGATATACTAAATAGAATAGCTATCATATATATTAAGACGACAGTTTGTCTATGTGTATAACCTAAATCTAATAACTTATGATGTAAATGTGATTTATCTGCTTGTACGATAGATTGTCGATTATGTAATCTACGAATCACAGCGAATAACATATCAATAAATGGAACTGCAAGAATAACCATTGGGAAGAATAACGATATTAATGTAATATTTTTAAAACCTAATAACGATAAGACACCAATGATATACCCTAGAAGTAATGCCCCACTATCTCCTAAGAATATTTTTGCAGGGTGTGAATTAAATACTAGGAATCCTAATAAAGAACCTATTAATACACCACATATCATCATTATAAATATATTTTGTTGTAGTATTGCGATAAATCCTATCGTTATTAAAGCTATACAAGATATTCCTGACGCTAATCCGTCTAACCCATCAATTAAGTTAATTGCATTCATAACTGCAACTACCCAAAATATTGTCATTGGAATACTGAATATACCAAATTCTATTACTATACCAAAAGGTAGCGTAATAAAATCAAGCGTTACATGGTTTAAGACTACAATTAAAGAAACTGCAATCTGTCCAGCAAGTTTAACAAGTGGTTTCATATCATAAAGATCATCAACTAAACCAATTAAATATATAACAATTGCACCTAATATAATAGGAATTGTTTCATGTTCAACAGGTTTTCCCCACCATAATCCGATAAGAAAAGATAATAAAATGACTGATCCGCCTAATACAGATACTGGTTTAGTATGAACTTTTCTAACATTTGGCATATCAACTGCACCAATTTTTTTTGAAAGAACAATGACTAAAGGTGTTAGTATTAAACTTACAATCATGGTTAGTAATATTAGTTGCAAAGTAAACATGGATTCACCTTCATTTTTAAATTGAAACATTATTTTAATTTATATATTACTTTTAGAATATCAAAGTTTTATTCTACATGCTATAAAAACAATAGTATACCACATTTTTTAGTAGGAAGAATTTTAAAGCATAACAGAACATTATATCGTTCATGTGAAAAAAGAAACTTTTTTAACAAAATATCCTATTATATCGTGACAAAAGCCACCTAATAGATTACAATATCATATGGCTTACTAAAAGAAGGATGGTGTTAAATGATACAAGCAATTATATTTAATATATCAGTGACTATTGCAGCATTTTATCTATACCATCGAATGCAATATAACGAAACAAGAACAGTGACTTTTTCTCAAAATTATATCACCCTTTTAATGACAGGTGTTTCCATATTATTAGTATCAAATCCTATACAATATCATGAATATGTTATTACTTTAAGTTTTATTCCAATTCTCTTCTTAGGAAGGTTTACTAATTTATTTTATTCTGTTTTAAGTGCAGGTGTTGTATTACTTGTTGACATGTTCGCATTTGGAACACCATTTTTAGATAATCTGCATTTGCTTATTATAGCAGTTGTAGTTGGTGTGATTGGTCCATTTCTTAAACAAAGTGATTTTGTTAGTATTCAATTATTATATTTGATAAGCATCATTATTATAGCTATAACGCTTATCTTTTTAAATCCAGACTCATGGCTAAATGAGTGGTTGTTTCTTGTACCCGTTTCCTTTATTCTTAGTATTATAAGTGCAAGTGTTTATCGAGACATTTGGATATTGAAAAATTTAATTTCAAGATATGAAAATGAAGAATCAGTAGATTATTTAACAGGATTAGGAAATGTTAAAGAATTTGATCGTTATTTAAACAAGACTACAGAACAAATTACTGAAAATGATCAATCTATGGCTTTATTATTAATTGATATAGATGGCTTTAAAAATGTAAATGATGCATATAGTCATAAAGCTGGAGACGCTGTTCTTAAACAAATGTCACAGTTATTGATAAATTATTTACCAAAAGATGTTAAGGCTTTTCGTAACGGTGGAGAAGAATTTTCGATTATAATTGTTGGTGAGACGTTAGACAGTGCGATTAAATTAGCTGAAAGCATTCGCGATAGTGTTCAACAGTCTACATTCCATTTACCAAATAAAGAAACGATAAAGTTATCTGTTTCTATTGGCGTAGGTTACTTAAGTGAACAAGACAACAAATCTAAACGTCGTGTCTTTAAAGATGCCGATGATATGTTACATGAAGCAAAATTACAAGGTCAAAACAAAGTAATGTTCAATCCAATTATTAAATTATAAAATGAACATAGAATTGCCTATAGCAATTCTATGTTTTTTGTTGGAAAGTTTTTATTATATGTATTAACATTAATTCAATGTGAAACTGGAGGTTAATATGGAAGAGATACAAGACTTCACTATTATAGATGAAAATAAAATAATTGATGTTGTCATGACAGCTGGTCGAATACTTTTAGAGAGTGGCGCTGAAACGTATAGAGTTGAAGATACAATGGCAAGAATTGCGACAAGCTATGGCTTAGAAAACACACATAGCTTCGTAACTTCTACTGCTATTATCTTTTCTCTTAACGACAGAACAAACACTCGTCTAATAAGAATAGATGAACGTACAACAGATTTAGAAAAAATTTCATTAACGAATCAAATCTCACGAAAAATCGCGAATAATGAATTATCGATAGACGAAGCTAAATCGGAACTCATACATTTGCATCATGCTGCATTGCAGTTTCCTTTTTGGTTAAAAGTATTAGCTGCAGCGATTGCTTCAGCTTGTTTCTTACCTATGTTTGGTGGTAAACAAGCTGAAGTGATTCCATCATTTATAGCTGGTGGTACAGGATATTTAACTATGTCTATTGTTCATAACACAATTAGAATTAAATTCTTTACTGAGTTCATAAGTTCATTGATTATCGCTACAATTGCAACCATAAGTGTTAATTTCTTTATAGGCGTAAATTTAAGCTTAATAACTATTGCTTCAGTAATGCCTCTAGTACCTGGTGTACTTATTACAAATGCAATTCGAGATTTAATGGCTGGTCAACTACTTGCAGGTATTTCAAAAGGCGTTGAAGCGGCACTAACGGCTTTTGCTATCGGTGCTGGTGTTGCAATCGTGTTATTACTAAGTTAAGGAGGTGCTTTAAATGTTAGATTATATATATCAAATTTTATTAAGTTTTACAGCAACGTTATTTTTCTCTGTCATTTTCAATGCACCTAAGAGACTTTTAATAGCTTGCGGTATCGTTGGCGCAATGGGTTGGATGATTTACACAATTTCGTTAGATTTTGGTATTGATAAAGTACAAGCTTCATTTTATGGTAGCTTTGCATTAGCTTTAATGAGTCATATTATGAGCCGTTATTACAAACGACCAATGATCATATTTATAGTAGCCGGTATTATTCCTCTTGTACCAGGTGGTCTAGCATATGACGCTACTAAAAATTTAGTTATTAATAATTATGACGTTGCAATCAATACAACGTTACAAGCTACATTGATTTCTGGTGCTATCGCATTTGGTATTTTATGTTCAGAAATCATCTTCCAAATCTATGTTCGTTCAAAGCATTCTTTTGCTTCTAGGAAACAAAAGAGCGTATAATAAATACGTAAATAGAAGTAAAAAGGAGCGAGCAATTTGAAACAACGTCTAATTGATCGATTAGAAAGATATGTAAGAATAGATACACAAGCTGATCCATCTAGCCAAACTACACCATCTACTGAGAAGCAATGGGACTTAATTAATCTGCTTCAAGAAGAAATAAAGGCATTAAACCTTGAAGTAGATGTAGATGATAAAGGTTATTTAATGGCAACACTTCCATCAAATACCGATAAAAAGGTTCCAACTATAGGTTTATTAGCTCATATCGATACTTCTCCAGACTATAACGCATCAAATGTTAAACCTTTAATAGTCGAAAAATACGACGGTCAAGATATACAATTAGGAAATTCAGATAAAATACTTAGTCCAAAAACATTTCCACAATTAAACAAAGTAATTGGACATACTTTGATGACGACAGATGGTACTTCTTTACTTGGTGCAGATGATAAAGCAGGTGTCGTTGAAATTATGGAAGCCATTATTTATTTGAATGAACATCCTGAAATTAAACATGGTGACATTAGATTTAGTTTTACACCAGATGAAGAAATAGGCAAAGGCCCACATAACTTTGATGTTGAACGATTTAATGCAGATTTTGCTTATACATTAGACGGCAGTCTTGAAGGTGAATTACAATTTGAAAGTTTTAATGCTGCAGCTGCAATAGTAGAAGTGAATGGCGTCAACGTCCATCCAGGCTCAGCTAAAGATGTTATGGTTAATGCTAATACTTTAGCCATGGCTTTTAATGATCAACTTCCTAATCATGAAGTACCAGAACAAACGGATGGATACGAAGGTTTTTACCATCTAACAGATATGTCTGGCACAGTTGAAAAAGCAACACTTCAATATATTATTCGTGATCATGATAAAGCACAATTCGAACGAAGAAAAAATCATTTATTAGATATAGCCAAAATTTTAAATCATAAATATGATAGTGAACTGATTAATGTAACGATTCGTGATCAATATTTCAATATGGGTGAAAAAATCAAGCCACATCCTGAGCTTGTTGACATACCAGAGAAAGTTATCAAGTCATTAGGTATAACGCCTATCATTGAACCAATAAGAGGCGGAACTGACGGCTCACAATTATCGTATATGGGCTTACCAACGCCAAACTTATTTACAGGCGGAGCAAACTTCCATGGACCATTTGAATATGCTTCAATAGATGTCATGAAAAAAGCAGTCCACACAATTATCGGTATCGTTTCTGAATTTGAAAAGCAATCATAATAAATCAAAAAACCATGCATACCTGTTAAGACTTACTTAACGGCTATGCATGGTTTTTTTAATCTTTTAATTATAACGATGATTTTAGTAATCTAAGTGACTGCGTTGTTAAATGTCTCAAGGCAATGCCCATTTCTAAATCACTCATCGTATATTGGTCTTTATTAAATACTTTAAACATTGCAGTAACATCTTGTTCTAAATATTGATCGAATTTTTCATCTGTTGCACATATCGCAATATTTATTTTTTGATGTTTTTTACATAATTCTGCTATTCTCACTGAAGTTGTCTCCAACAATTGTTGATTAGGTTGTAAACCTTCACCAAATACAATTAAATCTGCTTGCTCTATTAATTGATCTAAATACGTAAGCTCATTGACTACATCCCCACCAGTAACAAGTTGGGCATCCCATAAACTATTAAATAAAGCAGCTAATCCGCTTCCTGATCCGCCTCTTTCTTCTTTACCTAATAATATTTTATGCTGACTTTTAAATAATTCGCTGATATACCACAATGCATTATCGATTGAAACAGCATCGTCTTTAGCAATTTGATTTAATTCTTGCTCTTTCATAATTCGGCTGTCTTTACCATAGTATTTAGATTCAAAGTCTGTAATGACTTTAATATTTTTATCTTTTAATCTTTTATCTAAATCATATAAATCAATTGTTCTAATATATTTCATCCATTTAGCGCCTTTACTAACATCTACTAAAGCGCCTTCTGCGTCATAGAATTTAGCACCTAACGCTTGTAACATACCAAGCCCACCATCATAACTTGCTACATTCCCTACTGATATCAACATTTCTTTGCTTTCTTCATTCAGTGCTTCTAAAATGACTTCACCTAATCCATACGAACTTGTATTAAGTGGACTAATGATTTCTTCACTTGAAGATAGTATATCCCCTGCTTCTATAACTGTTATATTCTGTTCAGTCACTACATATACAGATGATTTCGGTCTCATATATGCATCATGATGATCTACTGAATATTTTGTTCCGGATTGCCATAATAATACTGAATCTATAACTTCTCTTTGCCCATTAAATAATGGAACTTGTACAATATCCGCTTCATTAAATTGAGACTTTATTGCTTCTTCGACAAATCGATTTGCATGGTAACTAGATAAAATACTATCAAACTCATCCATCGCAACTAATACTCTCATAATTTTCACCTCATGCTTTTTATCATAATTCATTATACTGTTTTTTTACACATTTAACAAAAAAACAAACAGTCTTTTTTGACTGTTTGCTTATTATCAATATTACTCTTCTGCTTTCGATAAACTTGCTACTGTGATATTTTCATGACTCGCATCCCATTCAGCATTCCCATTTACAAAGTAAAATGCTTGTGGCGATTCATGTTTGACTCCAGTTTTGTCAGCTATATAATCAGACAATTCTCTTTCTTCTTGAACAATTAAATAATAACCATCCATGTCTCTTTCATATAAGAATTTGTTAAATTGATCATATGCACTTGCTGAAATAGGACAAGTACCGCTATGTTTCATAACAAATACGTTTGGATTATCATTGAGTACTTTTTCAAATTGATCGATGGAAGTTAATTTCACGACCATTTTAATTCACCTCTATCATAATTTAACCAATACAATTGAACACTATATCATCTATCCATTTATATGGCAAATTCTATTTTTAATAATTGGCTTTATTATCTTTACCCTTAAACTATAATATTAACCACAAGACAATTTTGGTATACTAGTTATATATTAAGGAGGTGCCAGTTTTGTCCAAAGATGCTAAACCCACACTTATTAAAAGATGGGGCATGATTGATACGATTAATGCATGTTTACTTATTATTTCTATACTGTTTTTATTTGATTTTACAAATCAACCTGCATTATCGTTTATTCTTATAATCGCATTTTCTATTTGGTTCGTATCATTAGTAGGCAAAAACATATATTTATCAAAGAATCGTAAAAATGAAGATACCATAAATAAAAAATGAAGAAAACACACCAAAATTAATGTATTTGGTGTGTTTTATTTATCTAACCTTTCGATTGCTTTGTCATACTTTTCATCTTTACCTAGATAAGTAAATTGAGCATTCATACCGTTTGATACTTGTATTTTTTGAAGTTTATCTTCAATTACAATCCCTTTTTTACGTTCTTTATAATAATTAATGAGCGTATAATATACCTCTATTTGAGCTTGTCTCATTTGATTAACTCTTTTAGATGAGATATTCGTTTGATTTAATGATTTAACATTTTTAGAAAACAATGGAATAATTTCACTCTCAATATAATCTGCTCTATCTTGAACATTCTGAGTTTCATTTAAATATTTTGCTTTACTACTTAACTCTTCACTGTTTTTATCAATAACTGAAACGAGTGCTTCATAATCTTCTTTTTCTTCTGCATTATTTTTGGCTAGCTTTGCATTTTTCTCTGCATCAGATTTATTTTGTTCAAAAACACTTGTATATTCTAATATTTTTTCATTAGACTCAATAGATTTTTTGAACAATGAAATATATTCATTTAATTCTGTTATTGTTTTTTCTTTCTTTGCTACGTTACTCACATATATATTATGAGCATCTTTAACATCATTTGTCTTTGCATCTATATTTTCAGCTTGTTTTTTTAGATCTTTGACTTCAGGTATTATCTGCTTTTCAAGCTTATTTTGAAGTTCATCCAACTCTTTACGCTTCTCAACTGTTACTTCCGTGCCAATAAGTTGATCTAACCGGTTTAAGTTTAATTTATCTATATCATTAAGAATTGAATTTTCTTTTTTATAAATAGGTTTCATATCCTTTTTATAATTTTGAAGATCTGAATGTAATTCATTACCACAAGCTGCAATAATAAAGACAAGAACAAACATCATTAAATAAAGTAATTTAATTTTCATCATTGCACCTCTGTTTCACTTGTATTATACCTAATTTCATGGATAATTAAAATGTTATATTGTATATTCAATTATGATTAAAGAAAGGAGTCTTTATGTTAAAACTTCCTCAACCTTTTATTCAACTAAAGTCAACTGATGATTTTAAACTAAATTTTGAAAGAATTCAACATTTATTAATTCATTTATTAGATACACCTGTTTTAGATGTTTACCATATAGGTGGGACAAAGCAAACGAATTATTCTACTGAGCCAATAGTTGATGTCCTTGTAACTGTAAAATCTTTACATGATATTACTAGCTTAGATGAAAAAAGACTGAACTATCACCGTATATATCGATTACATAATGGCTATAACAAAAAAGTTATGATGGCTCAATTTGAAGATTTGATCAGCTTAAAACAAATTACGCGTTTACATATTCTTGAACAAAACAACCAAATGCTTTATGATTATTTAACTGTAGAGTCACTTTTAACAAATGATAAAAATATTATACAAACTTATGACTCATTTAAATTAGCAGCACTACATAGCTCATTTAGCATTAAAGACTATGAAAATCAAAAACAAAAATGGTTTCAACAATTATTAAATGAGCATAAAAATTAACCTATTCGCTTAAGATTATAAATCTTGATATAATAGTAATATGAGCACAATATAGAAAGGACGTTGTACGTTGGACAATCATACAATTTTGGAGGCGTTATCTACTTTCCTCCCTAAATCACTTATAAAAGTGAACGAGCCACTAAAAAAATATACATTCACTAAAACAGGCGGTAAAGCTGACTTTTATTTATCACCAACTTCACATATTGAAGTTCAAAAAATTATAGAGTTTGCATATAACAATCAAATCCCTCTCACATTTTTAGGAAATGGATCTAACATCATCATTCGAGATGGTGGTATAAGAGGTATCGTAATAAGCTTATTACAATTCAACGAAATAACCGTTAATAATCAAACAATTACTTGTGGAAGTGGCGCAGCTATAATAGATGTATCAAGACGTGCTAGAGATCATCATTTAACAGGACTAGAATTTGCTTGTGGTATACCAGGTTCTGTTGGTGGTGCAGTTTATATGAATGCTGGTGCATATGGTGGCGAAGTGAAAGATTGTATAGATCACATTAAAGCTGTTGATGACACAGGCCGATTACATGTAATTAAAGGTGAAGACTTAGAATTAGACTACCGTACAAGTATCGTTCAACGTAAACATTTAGTTGTATTAGAAGCAACATTTAAATTAAAAGACGGTGACATTAATTCAATCCAAGCTACGATGGATGACTTAACACAACGTCGTGAAGATAAACAACCATTAGAATATCCTTCATGTGGAAGTGTATTCCAAAGACCTCCTAATCATTTTGCAGGCAAACTTATTCAAGATGCAGATTTACAAGGTCATAGAATCGGCGGAGTAGAAGTTTCTACAAAACATGCCGGATTTATAGTGAATGTAGATAACGGTACTGCTACAGACTATGAAAATATAATAAAACATGTACAAAATGTAGTAAAAGAAAAATTCGACATAGAATTAAAAAGAGAAGTAAGAATTATAGGAGAACAGTTAGAAGATTAAAAGTGCTTTATTTTTTTGTATAAGAATGGATATTTTGTCACGATTTTGTAAAGTGCTGACGCCTGAGGGAATAGTATGCGTGAGAGACTACAGGCTAGAACCATACCCTAGGCAAGCATGCACGTACAAAATCGTAGATTTTATAAATAAAGAAAAAAGAGCTAATCCGAAAATATGGATTAGCTCTTTTTATTTGAGAATGGGTATTTATGTCCCAGCCTCTTTTTATTTATTCTAAACCTTTAATTACTTCGTCTACTTGTTTTTCAGTTGTTCTTACGCCACCTGAAGCTAAGTACCATAATTGTGGATCAACATTAACTACTTTTTTATCTTTAATTGCCTTTACATCTTTAATGACATCGTTTGATAATGCTTTGTTTGAGCTTTCTTTACCACCGATTGCTTTACCTCTATCCATTGCGTAAATAATGTCTGGATTCTTCTTAGTTACATATTCATAACTGATTGGTTGACCGTGACCACTTGATTTAATATTTTTATCAACTGGTTTAACGCCTAGTACATCATAAATTAAGCTACCAAATCTAGCACCAGGTCCATATGTAGATAGTTCACCTTCGTTAACTAGTAAGTACATTGCTTTGTCATCTGATTTTTCAGCTTTTTCTTTTGCTGTTTTTACTTTCTTATCTAAACCAGCAATTAATTCTTTTGCTTTATCTTCTTTATCAAAGATTTTACCTAAATTAGTTGTATTTTGTTCCACTGATTTTAATAAGTTTTTATCATCAGCGCCAACGTATAATCTAGCTGCATCTGGAGCTGCTTTTTTCAATTCATCTTGTACTTCTGTACCTGCTGTACGACCAGAGAATAAGATTAAATCTGGTTGAATTTCAGCAATCTTGTCATAATTCACTTCTTTTACTGAACCTGTGTTCACAACGTCATCGCCTTTAAACGTGTCTAAGAATCCAGGTAATGACGCGCCATTTTCCCCTTTTGGCACACCTTTAACTGCATCTTTAGCACCTAAAGCTTCTACTGTATCTAAAGCACCATAATCTAATACGACTACTTTTTTAGGATTTACTGGTACTTTTACTTTTTCTTCAATTTTTTTAGAGTCACTGCCGTCTTTTTTCTCGCCACTAACTTCATATTTCGATTGAATTTCTATAGTTTGAGAACCACTTTTAGTATCATCTTTTGATGACTTTTCGTCTTTGCTGTTTGAGTTACTTCCACAAGCTACAAGCACTACTGATAACAAGCTAATTATAATAAAACCAAATACTTTCTTCATAGTTCATGATTCTCCTTCTGATTAAATGATATAAAATGTGTCCAAGAACCTATCTGCCCATGTAAAATCAAGCATCACTCCTTTCATTGATTAAAGTATTATTAACTACATAGCTAAAGTTTTAATTTCATCTACTTCAATGTATTCATTATCAAAATAAACACATATACGTTGTCCATTTATTTCTTGTATTTTGATATCTAGATCGTAAATATCACTCAATACCGGTTCATTGATGACCTCGTTTTTAAAACCAGCGATTTCTACTTTTCCATCTTTAATCGCGATAATTCTATCCGAGTAACAAGAAGCAAAGTTTATATCATGTATAACAATTACAATCGTTTTATTCATTTCTTTAACAAGTCTTCTTAAAATTTTCATAATTTGTACAGAATGTTTCATATCTAAATTATTTAATGGCTCATCTAACAATATATAATCAGTATCTTGAGCAATCGTCATAGCAATATATGCTCTTTGTCTCTGTCCACCAGATAATTCACTTAAATATTTATTTTGAATATTTGTTAACCCTAAATAATCGAGTGCTTTATCAATCATAATATTGTCTTGTCTTTTTAATTTACCTTTTGAGTATGGAAATCTACCAAAACTAACGAGTTGTCTTACAGAAATTTTTAATTCCGTATGATTCGTTTGTTTTAAAATAGCGAGCTTTTTAGCAAGTTCGTTACTTTTCATTGAAGCAATATCTTGATTATCTATTTTAATTTTTCCTTTATCTTTTTCAATCAATCGGCTGACCATAGCTAATACCGTACTTTTCCCAGCGCCGTTAGGACCTATAAAAGAAGTGATTTTGCCTTTTTCAATTTCTATATCAACATCATCTACGACTTTATTTTGATGATAAGTTTTTGTTAATCCTTCGACTTTTATCATGCTACATTACGCTCCTTTAAAATTAAGAATATAAAGTAAATACCTCCAATAAAGTTAATCATGATACTAATTTCTGTATTACCTTCAAATAAATGTTCGACAACCCATTGACCTAGAAACAAACTAATCCAACTTATGAGTATAGAAGCTGGCAATATATATTTGTGTTCAAATTCTTTAATAAATTCATGTGCGAGATTAACTACGAGTAAACCTAAAAATGTAATAGGTCCTACTAACGCAGTTGAAATTGTTACAAGCAATGCAACCATAACCATCAGCCATCTCGTAACATTTGTATAATTAACACCTAAGTTTATTGCATGATCTTTTCCTAATGATAATACATCTAAATATGGTCTAATTCTGAACGCTATAATGATCATAATTAACAATGCCGCCCCTGATATTGTAAGCAATTCTTCATTAATAGCATTAAAACTTGCAAACATCGCGCTTTGTATAGATAAAAATTCTTCAGGATCAATCATCATTTCAATGAAGCTAGATAAACTGGAGAAGAATGTTCCGAAAACAATACCAAGCAATAGTATAAAGAATACATTTTGATCTTTAGATCTAAATAATATTTGGAATAAAAACAAGCTAAATAAAATCATGCCAACAAGTGTAATAATGAAATTCAAATGATAGTTTAATACAATTGATGAAGTTGAACCGAATATAAATATTAGTGAAGTCTTAATAAACATATATACAGCATCTAAACCGATAATGGATGGTGTCAAAATTCTGTTATTGGTTATCGTTTCAAAAATCACTGTAGAAACAGCAATACTTCCTCCTACTAACAACATAGCGATTACTTTTCTTACACGACCGGTTAATTGGTACTCTAAAATATTCGGATTAATATTATAAAATAAATACAAAGCTGCAATTAGAACAGTTAATACGGATAAAAGGATTAATTTATGTATGGGCGATAATTTATTGAGCATTTCTTGAACGTCCTTTCATCAGCATTACTATAAAAATAAAACTACCAATTACGCCAATTGTTAATCCAATTGTAATTTCATATGGGAAGATGATTAATCTACCTAACACATCGCAAATCATAACAAACAACGCCCCGAATACAGCAGTATGTGGTAGAGCATTTTTTAAATGATCACCTCTAAATATAGAAATTAAGTTTGGAATAATTAAACCTAAGAATGGCATTGTTCCAACTGTTACAACAACTAATGCAGTAATAATCGAAGCGATAATCAGCCCAATATTTACGACTTTTTGATAGTTAAGCCCTAAATTCACACTAAAATCTTTACCCATTCCGGCAATCGTGAATTGGTTCGCAAATATAAATGCAAGTATTAAAAAAGGAATGCTTATGTATAGAATTTCATATCTACCGCTAGTAATAATTGAAAAATTACCTTGCATAAAGTTCCCAATACTTTGAACTGTATTCGTTCTTAAAGCAATAAAAGAAGAAAAACTAGAAACAATATTGCCGAGCATAATACCAACTAGTGGGATGAATATGACATCTTTGAATTGAATTCGTTGAAGAATTTGCATAAACAACATCGTTCCACACAAACTCAACAATGTAGCAAATAGTAATTTGACTAATATATTTGCGTCTGGAAAAGCGATGAGCGCAATTAAGATACCTAATCTAGCCCAATCCATAGTTCCAGCTGTTGTTGGTGAAACAAATTTATTACGGGTAAGCTGTTGCATAATAAGACCACAAATTGCTAAAGAACTACCCGAAATTATAATACTCACTGTTCTTGGAATTCTACTCGATACTAATATATTTTTTTGTTCATCAGATAAGTTAAATATGTGTAACGGTTTTACTTCGGACACACCTATAAAAATCGAGAAGAATGTCGTGATAACTAATAATACAATCAAAACATCTAAACGCATTAAAAATTTTCCCATGTCACACCCTACTTCTCATTAGTTGATAACGATTATCATTATCTCTATTGTAATGAAGAATAAAATTAAAAGCAATGCTATTTCAAAAAATGATAAGAGGCTGAGACAATTTAATTTGTCTCAGCCTCTTTAAAAATTATTTTATAACAATATCTTTATTAGGCATTGTATGTTGATCTCTAGCTGTTACATGACTGGTTACATTGTATTTACCAGCATCTTTGAATTTGTATTTCAATTTATAAACGCCATCTTTATTTTCTTTAACTTTCTTCATCTCAGAAGAACCTTTGTCTCCATCTTTCACAATTTCGAACATTACTTCATCTGCATCTTTAACCTTTTCTTTACCAAGTGTAACTTCAGCTGATAATTCAACCTCTTCTCCACTTTCCGCCTCTTTCGGTACATTTAATGCTACTTCCAAAGCTTGAGGTTTATCAGACGATTTATGCTCCGAATGATTATGCTCTTCTTCCTTCTTATCATTTCCACATGCAGCTAACACAGATATAACTAATACTGTTAATAAGCCAAGTAAAATTCTTTTCAAGATTAAACCCACCTTTCATCTATTACCTTCATTATAAACAATTACTTTCTATTAAAATCAATTAATATTGAAAAATATGTTAACTTTTTATGGCAAAAGATAATAGTTGTTATTTTGTAATACAGATTAATAAAAAGCATGAGGTCGTTAGGGACATAATTCCGAATAATGTCCGTATGAGGTGTTGTTAGGGACATAATTCTGAGTAATGTCCGTATGAGGCGCTGTTAGGGACATAATTACGAGAAGTGTCCGTATGAGGTGTTGTTAGGGACATAATTCTGAGTAATGTCCGTATGAGGCACTGTTAGGGACATAATTCCGAATAATGTCCGTATGAGGTGCTGTTAGGGACATAATTCCGAATAATGTCCGTATGAGGTGCTGTCTCTAAGGAGCATTATTCGGAATTTTGCCAGTTAGAACAACCTAAGGAGCACTATTCAGAATTATGCCAGTTAGAACTTTCTAAGGAGCACTATTCGGAATTCTGCCAGTTAGAGCTTTCTAAGGAGCACTATTCAGAATTCTGCCAGTTAGAACTTTCTAAGGAGCATTATTCGGAATTTTGCCAGTTAGCGTAATCTAAGGAGCATAATCCGGAATTCTGCCAGTTAGAGCTTTCTAAGGAGCACTATTCAGAATTCTGCCAGTTAGCGCAATCTAAGGAGCATTATTCAGAATTCTGCCAGTTAGCGCACAATCATCTCCCGCAACCACGCCCCATAATCTAGCCCACCCCTATAAAGCCCACTTTCTCCACACAAAAAAGAGCCGAGACAATTCACTTGTCTCGGCTACGATCATTATATTCTTATTTTTCTTCAAAGATAAAGTCTTCATCTTTTAGGGCTTCTACGTTTAATGCTATAACGTAACCGTCACCTTTAACACTAAAGAAATCGTGGTTTTTAGTGCTTGTATTCAATGCGTTCTCGATTATAGGATTGAATGCTTTTTCTTCATAATATGGGTCAAATCCTAAGTTTGCTAATGCTTTGTTCGCATTATATGTTACGTAATTCATTACGTCGTTTGTTAAACCAATATCATCATATAAAGTTTTTGTATATTCATACTCATTTTTATATAGTAAATCTAGCATGCGATACATTTCTCTATCTGCTTTAATTTGTTCATCTTGTGAAAGTTCATTTTTCAGGCTTTGTGCATCTAAACCTGTAAATACACCGTGAATTGATTCGTCTAATAATATTTTACGAATAATTTCACCTGATGTTGTCATACGACCTTGTCCTGCTAAATATAAAGGATAATAGAAACCTGAGTAGAACAAGAATGTTTCTAAGAACACGCTTGAAACTCTAGCCATATATTGATCATATATTGATGCTTCTTTAGCCCATAGTTTATGGTAGTTTCCAACGATCATATCTGATTTATATTTTAGATGTGGTTCTTCCACAACCCAAGTATCTAATAATTCATTTGTTTCACTAGATGGCAATAATGTAGTAAATATATGAGAATAACTTTTCGCATGTATTTGTTCCATCATTCCCATAAATGAATATACAGCTTTTTTTCTTAAATCTTGAGTGTGCATCATGATTAATGGCATTCCATCATCTGCTTGATGTGTGTCTAAACCTGTAAGTCCAGCTAATGCTTTTTTAAATGTGTTTTTTTCTGCTTCAGTCAGTGTTTCCCAACTTGCCATATCTTTAGATACTTTGAATTCTGACTCAACCCACATTTGTGAGATGTTTTGACGCCAGAACATATTCGTCATATCTTCTTGTGTATTCCAATTTACTGCCTTCATGTTAGATCTCCTATCTTATTAAAATGATTAAATTGAACAACTTGTACATTCTTCTACACTTAATAATTTATTACGTGTATAGTAAAGTGATTTCAAACCTTTATGATGAGCATATACGTATAATCTTGAAAGTTCACGCGTAGAAATTTCTGAATTAACATATAAGATTGTAGAAATACCTTGGTCTACGTGCTCTTGAATTGTTGCAATTAAATCAATTAATTTCATTTGATCTGTATTAAATGCTGATTTGTAATACCACATAGTTTCTGGTGATAAGAATGGCATTGGGTAAAATGTTTCTGCATTACCATAAGTTCTTCTTTCAATTTGATCTACGATTGGCATTACTGAACTTGTAGCATTTTGTACATATGAAATACTTTGAGTTGGTGCAATAGCAAGTCTATAAGCATGATATAATCCATTTTCTTTAACTGCCTCTGCTAATGCTTTCCAATCTTCAGCATTTGGCATTTCAATGCCTTCAAATAATGCTGCAACATTGTCGTATTGTGGTTTAATATCAGATTGAATGTATTTTTCAAAATATTTACCTGAAGCATAATCAGATTTTTCGAAATCAGCATATGTTTCTTGTCTTTCTTTAGCTATTTCCATTGAACGCTCAATAGAATAGTAGTTCATCATCATAAAGAATACATTAGCAAAGTCTTTTGCTTGTTCTGATTCATATCCGATTTTGTTTTTAGCTAAATAACCATGTAAATTCATTACTCCTAAGCCAACTGAATGCAATTCACTGTTCGCTTTTCTAACTCCTGGAGCATTTTTAATTTCTGTATCATCAGACACAACTGTTAAAGCATCCATTCCTGTATGGACTGAATCTTTAAATTTCTTAGATTCCATTACATTTACAATGTTTAATGATCCTAAATTACATGAAATATCACGTTTGATTTCATCTTCTGTTCCATAATCGTTAATAATGGATGTTTCTTGTAATTGGAAAATTTCAGTACATAAATTACTCATTTTAATTTGGCCAATTTCAGAGTTTGGGTGTACTTTATTCGCATTATCTTTGAACATTAAGTATGGATAACCTGATTGTAATTGAGTTTGCGCAATTGTATTTAACATATCACGAGCATCTTTAGCTTTTTTGATAATGTTAGGATTTGCTACAAGTTCATCGTAATACTCGTCAAGGTTAATATCATCAAGTGTTACACCGTATTCACGTTCAACAGTATGTGGTGCGAACATATAGAAATCTTTACCTTCTTTAGCTAAATCAAAGAATTTAGAAGGAACGATTAAACCTGTAGAGATTGTTGAAAGTCTAATGTCTTCATCTGCGTTAACTTTTTTAGTATCTAAAAATTCTAATACGTCGTAATGGAAGATATTTAAATAAACTGCTCCTGCACCAGGTCTTTGACCAAGTTGATCAGCATAACTAAATCCACCTTCTAGTGATTTTGCAACTGGAAGTACACCTTTAGCTACTCCTTTTATACCTTTAATTGCTTCACCACGAGCACGTAGTTTAGATAAATTAATAGCTACGCCGCCACCAATTTTACTTAATTGTTTAGCAGTTGAATCAATAAAGTTAATTGAATTCAAACTATCATCCACTTCTAATAAGAAACAACTTACTAGTTCCCCACGTCTTGCTCTACCAGCATTTAAGAATGTTGGTGTAGCTGGTTGAATACGTTGTTCAATCATACCTTCAACAAACTGCTTAGCTTGTTCAACATTACCTTTTGCTAAATATAAAGACACAATAATAACGTGTTCTTTGTAAGTTTCTAAATATTCTGATTTATCATTCGTCTTTAAAGCGTAATCTTTGAAAAATTTACTTGCTGACATATAACTTGCAAATTGAAAAGGAATTGAATCTGCAAATTGGTTTATCTCTTTTAGTGATTCTTCGCTATATTCTTTAAATAGATCATAATAGAAGTCTTGATCTACTAAAAAGTGCAAACGCTCTATGGGGTCATTAAATTGAATTGTTTTTTCTGCAATTTCTTCTAAATATACTTCTAATGCTTCTTGGTCTTTTTCAATATCAAAAAATCCATCTTCTCTTCTCTTTGTCACTTTATTGTTTAATTCAATATGATTTTGCTTCTGTTTGTTTATCATTTTCATAGAGATTAACCACCTTTTCTTTAAATTCATCTGCTATTTCTTGGTTACCGTGTAATTCAAACTTCATCAATAAAGGGACATGATATTTATTCGCGATTTCATCACTTGCTTTCGCGAAATTCTGTCCCCAATTTCTATTTCCACTACCTGCTACTGCTCTCAGATGTTGATGATTTACATTCAAAAAATCTTGTACAGTATCAGGAACTTGTCCGAATCCGATTGTACCTGTCACAATTATAAATGGTTCATTAATTGCATTTGTTTTGTTTGCCTCAGTGAGAGCCATTGTATCAGACAACCCAGCCCTCTGAATGAATCGTCTTACATTACCTGTTAAAGAGTAATAAATTATCTTCATTAACTTTCACCTGCCACATATATATACTTAATAAATTGCATTTATAAAATAAAAATACAAAAAATCCAACACTTTATTCAATTTTATTCTAAATGTGCAAAACACAAGATATTGTGTCTGCTTTTTTATGTAGATACTATATTATGTGATTTATTATAACACTATAAATGATTCATAACACTTATATTACCTTATTTTTTTTAAAAAAATAGGGTTGACTTTCCATCCACATATGACAATCGTTGATAAATCAACATTTGAAAATTACTTTCATAAAATTAAGTTTCAAAAATGATTTCAGTCAACATGACATATACTTTTTAAAGTGAATTATGATAATATATGTTCATTGATAAAAAATAGAAGGTGTTTAAATGAACTCTACAGTTAAAGGCATCATTGCAATACTCATTTCTTCAATTGGTTTTAGTTTAATGGCTGTATTCTTCAGACTTTCTGGTGATTTACCAGTTTTTCAAAAATCACTATTTAGAAACCTCATCGCGATGATTGTACCTATTTACTTCGTCATCAAATATAAAGCACCATTTTTCGGAAAATTAGAAAACCAACCATTACTTATTTTACGTTCTACACTGGGCTTAATTGGTGTTTTACTCAACATATATGCAATCGATCATATGGTATTGAGTGATGCGGATATGTTAATGAAATTAAATCCATTCTGGACTATACTACTTTGTGCGTTGTTTTTAAATGAAAAAGCTCGGAAATATCAAATTATTGCAATGGTTATTGCAATTGCTGGTTCAATTTTCATCATTAAGCCTTCATTGGATTCAGATACAATGCCCGCAGTTATAGGTTTATTATCCGGAATCTTTGCAGCTGGTGCATATACTGCTTTGCGACCATTAGGACAACGTGAGAAATCCTATACTACAGTATTTTATTTTTCATTCTTTTCAACAGTAGCATTAATCCCATTTGTCATTTTCACATTTGAACCAATGACTTTATCACAAATCATCATATTATTAATGTCAGGTGTATTCGCTACAGTTGGACAGTTTGGTATAACAATCGCATATAGTCATGCAGCTGCTAAAGACATTTCAATATTTGTATACGCATCTGTCATATTTAGTGCTTTACTCGGTTTCATCATATTTAAAGAAGTTCCAGATTTATTAAGTTATTTAGGATACATCATTATATTCCTTGCAGGATATTATATGTTCAAAAAAGCTCAAAGAAATCCAAAACCTAAAGAATCAATTACAAAAGGAGAATCATAATGTCAGAAGGACGAAATAAAGAAGAATTAAAAGATATCACATTATTAGGAAACCAAAACAATCAATACCATGATCAATATAAACCAGAAGTGTTAGAAGTATTCGACAATAAACATCAAGGTAGAGATTACTTCGTTAAATTTAATTGTCCAGAATTCACTTCTTTATGCCCAATAACTGGTCAACCAGATTTTGCTACGATTTATATATCATACATTCCAAATGTTAAAATGGTAGAATCTAAATCTTTAAAATTGTACTTATTTAGCTTTAGAAATCATGGAGACTTTCATGAAGACTGCATGAACGTTATTATGAACGACTTAATAGAATTAATGGATCCACATTATATTGAAGTTTTAGGTAAATTCACACCACGTGGCGGCATCTCAATAGACCCTTATACTAACTATGGAAGACCTGACTCAAAATATGAAAAAATGGCAGAATATCGCATGATGAACCATGACCTATACCCTGAAAATATAGATAACAGATAGTAGCATATACAGGGAGTGGAACAGAAATATAGATAACAGATAGTAGCATATACAGGGAGTGGAACAGAAATATAATAAGAGCAGAAATTCATTATTAAAAATGAATCTCTGCTCTTATTTTTTATGAAAGTCATTGATGCCCTATGAGCTTTTCAGTGTATGGTGTTGAATTTGAGTATGTCTTAGATTAACTTCTGAATTAATCTACAACTTGCTCTATCTCTTCGATTAACTCCCGACTTAATCTACAACCTGGCTGAACTCTTAGATTAACTTCCCAATTAATCTACAACTTAGTCGAACTCTTAGATTAACTTCTGACTTAATCTACAACTTGGCTTATCTCTTCGATTAACTCCCGACTTAATCTACAACTTGACTGAACTCTTAGATTAACTTCCCAATTAATCTACAACTTGGCTGAACTCTTAGATTAACTTCCCAATTAATCTACAACTTAGTCGAACTCTTAGATTAACTTCCGACTTAATCTACAACTTGGCTGAACTCTTCGATTAACTCCCGACTTAATCTACAACTTGCTTAAACTCTTTGATTAACTACTGACTTAATCTACAACTTGACTGAACTCTTAGATTAACTCCCGAATTAATCTACAACTTGCCCTATCTCTTAGATTAACTTCCGACTTAATCTACAACTTGGTCTAACTCTTCGATTAACTTCCGACTTAACCTACAACTTGGTCTAACTCTTCGATTAACTTCCGACTTAATCTACGTCTTATTTTATTTTTTCACATATATAAACTTATTACTCTTTATCATAAGAAAGCGTTTACATTTTTAAAGAAATAATTCTATTTTCTACATCCCTTGATACTACTGGTTTTAATTATTGCAAATAATCATTATTGTATGAATATTAGTAATCTTTAACTTGTGTTTATTTTATGAAACGATTACAATTTAACATGTGCTATTTTTAAGTACATCTAAAATGAATACAGTTTATTATGAGGGGAAGTAAAAAATGGGTAACAAACATTATACAAAAGAGGAAATTATTCAAAGTACACCACGTACTGGTTTCTTTGGTCATCCTAAAGGGTTGTCAACATTATTCCTAACCGAATTTTGGGAAAGATTTAGTTATTATGGAATGAAAGCAATTCTCGCCTACTACATTTACTATTCAGTAGCAAAAGGTGGATTTGGCATTGACCAAGGTTTAGCATTACAAATTGTATCTATTTACGGTGCACTTGTTTACATGAGTGGTGTAATCGGAGGATGGATTGCTGATAGAATTACAGGTACACGACATGCACTGTTCTATGGTGGAATACTCATCATGATTGGTCATATACTATTATCATTACCTAGTAATTTCACATTATTATTAGTCGCACTACTATTCTTAATTATTGGTACTGGATTATTAAAACCAAACATTTCTTCAACTGTTGGTTTATTATACGAAAAGAACGATCCAAGATTAGACTCAGCATTTACAATTTTCTACATGTCAATTAACTTAGGTGCATTATTATCACCACTATTAATCGGTTGGTTACAAGTTAATGTAGGCTTCCATGCTGGTTTCGCAGTAGCAGCAGTAGGTATGTTTCTTGGTTTAGTTATTTATTTCTTAACTAACAAAAAATATTTAGGTCTTGCTGGTATCGAAGTACCTGATCCATTGAATGCAGAAGAAAAGAAAAAAATCACAAAAATCGTTGCAATATGCGTAGTTATAATAGCTATTGTTTGCGTAATTTTAAGTTTATTTGGTCAATTAACATTACCGAACTTTGCAAACTTCATTTCGGTTCTAGGTGTTCTATTACCAATTTATTACTTTGTTAAAATTACAGCTAGTAAAAAAACAGAAGATTACGAACGTTCAAGAGTTTATGCGTACATACCATTATTTATTGCAGCAGTAGCATTTTGGATGATTCAAGAACAAGGTTCTACAGTATTAGCACAATTCGCTGATACTAAAACACAATTAAGTATGTCTAAGTTAACTGGTGGCGCAATTGATTTCTCTATACCAGCAGCTTGGTTCCAATCACTTAACCCGTTCTTCATCATTTTATTTGCACCATTGTTCTCAATCTTATGGGTTAAATTAGGTAAATTCAATCCACCAACAGTTTATAAATTCTCAATTGGTGTATTCTTAGCAGGTCTTTCATACATTATTATGGTTGTACCTTTATCAAGTGACGCATCATTAATTAACCCATTTTGGTTATTCGCTAGTTTCTTACTTGTAACACTTGGTGAACTTTGTATTTCACCTATCGCTTTATCAACAACAACAAAATTAGCACCAAAAGCATTTACAGCTCAAATGATGAGTGTTTGGTTCTTATCAAATGCTATGGCACAAGGGTTAAATGCTCAAATGGTTAAAGTTTATACAAGTATCAGTTCTAATGATTACTTCTTATATTCTGGTATTATAGCAATTGTCATTGCAGTATTATTATTAATCGCTAGTCCAAAAATCAAAACATTGATGGCCGGCGTTAAATAATTTTTATCGAAGCTAGTATCTTGCTAGTTATGAGCATAAAGAGCAGCAATTCATTTTTAATAATGAATTGCTGCTCTTATTTTTTGTATAAAAATAGCTATTGGTAACGATTTTGTAAAGTGAGGACGCCTGTGGGAATAGTATGCGTGAGAGACTACAGGCTCGAGCCATACCCCTAGGCAAGCATGCACGTACAAAATCTTAAGATTGTATTTAAATAGATATTGTTAACGATTTTGTAAAGTGCGGACGCCTGTGGGAATAGTATGCGTGAGAGACTACAGGCTCGAGCCATACCCCTAGGCAAGCATGCACGTACAAAATCTTAAGATTGTATT